>NZ_CP021642.1:0-329240 GCF_003048375.1 Campylobacter concisus
TTGCTAGCAGACGAGATTTTAGAGCTTTTACAGACAAAAATATCAGCTAATGAATTTGACTGCTACATCAAACAATTAAAATTTAACGAAAAGGCTTCAAACGAAGATTTTATAGTTTTTAACGCCACGAGTGAGTTGATGGCTAAATTTATAAAAACTAGATATGCAGAAAAGATCGCCTACCTTTACGAAGTAAAAACCGGCAAAAAGCCAGAGGTCGAGATAACTAGCCAAACAAAGCTAAAAAATATAAAGCAAAACCAAGTAAATGTAAAGCAGATCAAGGCGCAAAGCAGCATTTTAAACCCTGGATATACATTTGAAAATTTTGTCTGCGGCGACTCAAATCAGTTTGCATTTCTAAACGCAAAAGCAGTTGCAGACAAGCCTGGCGTGCTTTACAACCCACTTTTTATATATGGCACAACAGGTCTTGGCAAGACGCACTTGCTTCAGTCAGTTGGCAACTACTGCCTAGATCAAGGCAAGGTCGTTATCTGCGTGACGAGCGATCAGTTTATGATTGATTTTACCACTCATCTAAATAGCCACTCGATGACTAAATTTCGTGAAAAGTACCGAAACTGCGACGTTTTACTAATAGACGACGTGCAGTTTCTTGGCAAAACCGATAAAATTCAAGAGGAGTTTTTCAACACCTTTAACGAACTCATCGCCAAAAAAGGTCAGATCGTCATGACCTCAGACCGCCCAGCAAAGATACTAAAAGGCTTTGATGAGAGGCTAAAGTCTAGGTTTGAACAGAGCATAATGGCTGATATCACGCCGCCTGAGCTTGATACAAAGATAGCCATCATCATCAAAAAATGTGAATTTGACAAAATTTATCTAAACAAAGAGGTCATCGACTACATCGCTACAAACATGGGCGATAATATCCGTGAGATCGAGGGCGCTATCATAAATTTAAACGCCTATGCAAGCTTGATGAGAGTTGAGATAACGCTTGAATTTGCTAAAAACACACTAAAAGATCTCATCAAAGAGAAGCATGAAAATATAAATTTAGAGACCATTATAGAGATCGTGAGCAAAGAGCTAAATATCAAACCAAGCGACATAAAAAGCAAGTCAAGAGTGCAAAACATCGTCGAGGCTAGACGCATCATCATCTACCTTGCGAAGTTGCTCACTACAAATTCAATGCCGCAGATAGCAAACTATTTTGGTATGAAAGACCATAGCGCCGTTAGTCACAATATAAAAAAGATAAACGAGCTCATGGAGAGCAACGAAATTTTCAATCTCAGAGTGACTGAGATAAAGAACAAAATTTTAACAAAAGGATAAAAACAGAATGAAATTCGTGAATAAATGTGAAGAAATAAAAAATTCTTTTCACATTTTAAATAACGATGCTGGCGTGAGAAAAGATGCTTTTCACACTTTCACGCTACCAACTAATACAACAAAAAGAAAATTAAAAATAAGAGGGAGTATTTAATGAAGGTTTTAATAAACAAAAACATGCTTGAGAGCATAGTAACAAACACTAATCCATATCTCGAAAAAAGAGATCTTAGTGCTATCACTTCTCACATCTACATTTCAGTTAAAGATGGGGTTTTAAACATAAAAGCGACTGATCACGAGATAGGACTAGCATATAAACTAAGCAACGCAAAGATCGTTGATGAGGGCTATGCAACTGCAAATGGTAAAAAGCTACTTGACATCATAAAAAGCCTAAAAGATGAAGAGGTGACGCTTGAAACTGTTAATAACTATCTTTACATCAAGCAAAAAAACTCAAAATACAAACTTCCTATGTATAAATTTGAAGACTTCCCAGAGTTTCCAACGATAGAAGGCAAGGCCAAATTTAACATAGACGCCATAATGCTAGGAAGAAGTTTAAAGAAAATTTTACCTTGCATAGATAGCAACAACCCTAAATTTGAGCTAAACGGCGCCTTACTAGATATAAAACAAAACTATATAAATATAGTAGGCACCGATACAAAAAGGCTAGCTGTATTTAAATTTGCAAATGAAGCGAGCAATGAGTTTTCACTGATCATCCCTAAAAAGGCAATAAATGAAATTCAAAAGCTATTTTTCGACAAGATAGAAATTTACTATGATGAAAACGTCCTCATCGCTCAAAGCCAAAATTTTGAGTTTTTCACAAAGCTGATAAACGGCAAATTCCCTGACTATGAGCGCGTTATACCAAAAGATATCGCTATAAGATTTGAGCTAAGCAGAGATAAGATGGTTGAAGGCATCAAGACTATTTCTATGCTAAGCGATCAGATGAAGATAACTTTTTCAAAAGAGAGCATCACATTTGAGAGCATCATAGAGGACAACTCTGAAGCCAAAACGATGATAGAGTTTCAAACAGGACTTGAAGAAGATATCAGCATAAATGTAAAAAATAGAAATTTAATAGACTTCTTACAAAGCATAGAAGATGAGAAATTTGAGTTTGGATTTAAAGATAAAAATTTACCTTTCGTTGTTAGCTCAAAAGAGCTTTTAACGGTTATAAGTCCATTAAATATATAAGTTAAAAAAGGTTTATGATGGAAAATAATTACGGCGCAGAAAATATTAAAGTACTAAAAGGGCTTGAGGCGGTTAGGAAGCGCCCAGGCATGTATATAGGTGATACTAACATAAGCGGTCTTCACCACATGATCTACGAAGTCGTTGATAACTCTATCGACGAAGCGATGGCAGGATACTGTGATACGATAGATGTTGAGCTTACACGTGAGGGTTCAGCGATCATTAGCGATAATGGCCGTGGTATCCCAGTAGATATGCACCCAACTGAAAAAATTTCAGCTGCGACTGTTGTTTTAACTGTGCTTCACGCTGGTGGTAAATTTGACAAGGACACTTATAAGGTCTCTGGCGGTCTTCACGGAGTTGGTGTATCTGTCGTAAATGCCCTTTCTAAAAAGCTAGTCGTAAATATCAAACGTGATGGTAAGCTTCACAGACAAGAATTTGCAAAAGGCATCCCTCAAAGCGATCTTGAAGTTATAAAAACTACAAACCGCACAGGCACGCAAGTCGAGTTTTGGCCAGATGATAGCATATTTGAAGTGACTGAATTTGACGATGAAATTTTAGTAAAAAGATTTCGCGAGCTAGCCTATCTAAATCCAAAGATAACTATAAATTTCAAAGATCAAAGAAATGGCAGAAGCGAGAGCTTTCATTTTGAGGGCGGACTTGAGAGCTTTGTAACTGATATGAACAAGGCAAATGCTGTCAGCAAAGCAGTCTCATTTAGCGGCGGCGAAGATGATGTTATGGTTGATTTTGCACTGCTTTACAACGACACTTATAGTGAAAATTTACTAAGCTTTGTAAATAACATCAAAACTCCAGATGGTGGTACGCATGAGGCTGGCTTTAGAGCGGGTCTTACAAGAGTTATCACAAACTACGTTCAAGCAAACGCTGCTGCACGTGAAAAAGATACAAAGATAACTGGTGAAGATATCCGCGAGGGACTTATCGCAGTTGTGAGCGTAAAGGTGCCAGAGCCGCAGTTTGAGGGACAAACAAAGGGCAAACTAGGCTCTAGCTACGTAAAACCTATCGTTCAAAAGATGGTTTTTGACGTGCTTACAAAGTATTTTGAAGAAAATCCTATCGAAGCAAGAGCGATAATGGATAAAGCTCTAATGGCAGCTCGTGGTAGAGAAGCGGCTAAAAAAGCTAGGGATCTAACTCGCAAAAAAGAGAGCATGAGCGTAGGCACGCTCCCTGGCAAACTAGCTGACTGCCAGAGCAAAGACCCAGTCATCAGCGAGCTATATCTAGTGGAGGGCGACTCTGCGGGCGGTTCTGCAAAGCAGGGTCGTGATAGAGTTTTTCAAGCGATATTGCCGCTTAAGGGTAAAATTCTAAACGTCGAAAAGGCAAGACTGGATAAAATTTTAAAGTCTGACGAGATAAAAAATATGATAACAGCGCTAGGCTGCGGTATCGGAGATGAATTTGACGCTGAAAAGCTTAGATATCATAAGATCATCATCATGACCGACGCCGACGTCGATGGTAGCCACATTCAGACGCTGCTTTTAACTTTCTTCTTTAGATTTTTAAATAAAGTTGTAGAAAACGGCCACATCTACCTAGCTCAGCCGCCACTTTACCGCTATAAAAAAGGCAAGAAAGAAATTTATCTAAAAGATGAAAAGGCACTAAACGAATTTCTTATCGAAACTGGTATCGAGGGCGTTGATATAGAGGGTATCGGCAGTGCGGATCTCATCGACTTCTTAAAGATCGTTGCAGCTTATAGAAGCGTCTTAAAAGAGCTTGAAAAACGCTTTAACGTCCTTTCAGCGATCCGCTATATGATAGAAAATCCAGACATCGTCTCAAAAAGCTACAATGAAATTTTTGAAATTTTAAGAGATTTCTTAAAAGCTGAGGGTCATAACATCTTAAATCACTACGTTAGCGAAGATGAGGTTAGAATTTACGTCCAAACAGAGAGCGGCCTAGAAGAGCTTGTGGTAAATGAAAATTTATTTACAAATCCACTCTATGAAGAGGCGCTTTACATCAGCCAAAAGATAAAAGAGCGCGGCCTAGACTTGCATAGTGACGTTATAGACGTGCTTGATGAAGTAGAGAAAAATGCGAAAAAAGGTGCATATATCCAGCGCTATAAAGGTCTTGGTGAGATGAACCCTGAGCAGCTTTGGGAGACAACTATGAACCCTGAGAACAGAAGACTTTTAAAGATCGATATAAACGACACTATAAGTGCTTCTGATACGTTTAATCTCTTCATGGGCGATGAGGTCGAGCCAAGAAGAAACTACATCCAAGACCACGCAAAAGATGTTAAACACTTGGATATTTAAAAGGTGATCAAATTTAAATTTGACCTAATTAGCAAAAAAATAAAGGATAAAAAATGAGCGAAGAGCTAGAGATAGAGATGAAATACGGCGAGAAAATTTTGAAAGAATTTGACGTAGAGAGTGACCTTGAGGTCTGGGAAAATAAGCAAACAAGGGACTATGTCATAAAGATCACTCTGCCTGAATTTTGCTGCCTTTGCCCTCGCTCTGGTTATCCTGACTTTGCGACCATATACCTTGAGTACATACCAAACAAGCTAGTTGTCGAGCTAAAAGCGATAAAGCTTTATATAAATAGCTTTATGAACCGCAATATCAGCCACGAAGATAGTATAAATGAAATTTACTCTGTTTTAGAGAAAAAACTAGAGCCTAAATTTATGAAGATAGTGGGCGACTTTAACCCACGTGGAAATGTCCATACGGTTATCGAGGTCAGCTCTGATCTAGTCGTAAAAAAGCCAGCTGAAGAGAAAGAATTTACTCCAAAAAGTAGGGAGAGAAGCTTTAGTGATAAGCCACGTGAAAGACGTAGCACAAGCGATCGTGGTAGTAGCAGAGCTGGTAGCAGCAGAGGCAGCAGAGATGATAAATTTAAAAAAGATGACAAGCCAAGAAGAAGCTCAAATAAAGAGGGCTTTAGAAAGATAAGCTACGCAGATGATAAGAAGCCAAAAGTAGTCAAAAAGGATAAATAATGATAAGTGCTAAGCTTATAGAACATATCTTTAAAGCAGCATCTATATCACGTTGGAACGACTATCCAAAGATGACAAATTTAGTCGAGCTTGACAAGCAGGCTCATAAATTTATCATCGCTTATTTCATAGCAAAACAAGAGCAAAATGCCGATATGAACTACATCATCGAGGCTGGAATTTTTGAGTTTTTAAGCAGAGTCGTAGTCACAGACATACGCCCTGACGTCTTTCACCACATCCAAAAGACAAAAAAAGAGCAGATAAATAGCTGGGTTTTAAGCAACCTTGAGACACTCATCTCAGATATCGAGGGTGGCGAGTTTTTGGAGAGATTTAAAAACCACTATAAAAATGACAAAAGCCACGAAAAAGAGCGCCTCATCTTAAAAGCAGCCAGCTATCTTGCCACGAGGTGGGAATTTTCTATCGTCTATCAAACTAGCCAGTTTTTAAGCGATATCGACGAGCTTAAGGCGAAGGTTGAGGAGGAGATGGAGGATTATTATGAGTTAATCGGCGTTAGAAAGATCGCTATGAATCAAAAACTAGCCCGTCTTGTTGATCTAAGTGGCAGGCTAAGGTTTCAAAAGCGCTGGGCACAAACGCCTCGCATCCCTGAAACTGCGGTCTTAGGACATATGCTAGTTGTTGCGATACTAAGCTACTTTTACTCACTAAAAGCAAAAGCTTGCAAAAAACGGCTAGAAAATAACTTCTTTTGCGCACTATTTCACGATCTACCAGAGAGCCTTACAAGGGATATCATAAGCCCTGTAAAATACGGTGTAAAGGGGCTAAATGAGATCATCAGCGAGTATGAGATGAGGCTTATTGATGAGAGGATTTTGCCATTTGTGCCTGAAAAGATCAAAGATGAGTTTAGCTACATCCTTGGTATCAGAAAAGATGGCGAGAAATTTATCAAAGATGAGTTTGAAAATAGGACATTCGAGCGCAAGATCATCTGCCACGAAGGGACTATGGAGAACGTCAATGAGGATAAATTTAACCCGATCGATGGCAAAGCGCTAAAATACTGCGACAAGCTCTCAGCCTACATCGAAGCTGGAATTTCCATAAGCTACGGCGTCAAGTCAAAAGAGCTAACTGACGGCTTTAATAATATGTATAAATTTTTTAGCGAAAAACCTAAGATCGACGGAGTGGATTTTTTAGAAATTTGCGATGATTTTAATGAGCATTTTGGTTTAGAAAGACCCCCTCTCAGATGACTGCGGCACACACTTAATACAAGTGCTCTGCTGTGTTCCCACCCTGAAGCGGTGCTCATAAAAAGCATTGCACAGGTCTAAGAAGGAGCTTCGCAATCATACAAAAACTATACTTAAATTTAGTTTTATAGTTACATTTTTAAAAATTTAGCTTTAAGAGTATATAATCTCACATAAATTTCACCAAAAGTAGGGCAATGCCAGGAAAGATCAAACTTCGTTTTTTATCGGCTTTTAGGGATTTTTTCATCTATCATCACAAGTCTTTAGAGTTTCGTGCCAAAATTTTTGCTGCGATTATCTCGGCTAAATTTGACCCAGACGAAGATGATTTTTCCATCTTAAATGACATCGTAAGTGAAATTTATGAAAACGATCAGACTAGAAAAGACTTCTTAATTCAAACCGTTAGAGAGTACGTCGCAAGGGTCAAAAGAAACGATAGGATCACGCTTGACACGCTTCTTTTATGCATAGATAAAGATATGAAAGACCACAAAAGATATGCTAAAAAGATAGACTTTTCGCACCTTCGCCGCTTGATGAGTGGCTGCGAGGAGGAAATTTTAGTGCAGCAAAGAGTCTATGAGTTTTTGATAAACGAAGTTAAACTCTACTCACAAAGTGCTTAAATTTCACTCAAATTTAATCAAAAATTTTCGTGGCTTGTAGCTAAATTTTCTTGTTTTTGACCTTGATTTTCTTTATTTACCTTGCCATATAGGCGATTTATGACCAAAAATTTGAAACAATAATTCATCAGCTAAATTTACATTGATAAATGTGCATTATTTTGTGATAAAGCTGTTGCCAAGATAAAAAATTAAGAGCATAGATTAGCCCGTTTTGTAACTTCTTAGTGGCACCTGCTTGCTACCCTGTAAAGAGCAAGACATAGGGCTTTTTAAAGAATATATCTGCTCCATTATAAAAGAGAGTATCGACACAAAGCTAGGCAAAAACCGCCTACTTTAGCACGGAGCGAAGTAAATTTAAGCTGCTTTTTGCACGGCGGCTGAGTGAGTGATGATGTCGTGCAAATTTAGCTTGTCTTTTCTGAAAAAGCAAAGGCAAAGTCCGATGATGCTAAAGCCAGCAAATGCAAAGCAAATTTGGCGCAAGATCGCGTGAAAAAGGCTTAGTTTTTTGCCGGTTTGTAAATTTATGAGATAAATTTCTTGTGCTTTGTAGCCTGGAGTTTGTGCTTTTATGCTAAAAAATAGGCACATTATAAATGAGATGATGCTATTTACCACAAAGATGGCAAGCTGGTTGTTTAAAAAGTCCTCTTTACCGCCAAGAACGAGATATGTGCTGATGTAAAATATCGGCATCCCGATGATGAAAAGATCGATGATAAAGGCCTTTACTCTAGCCCAGATCGGTGCGATTTTTGCCTTTTGTTTTGCCAAGTCAATTTCCTGTATTTATGTAGATACGGCTAAATTTATCCCAGTCATATAGATAGACTAGGTTGTCACTCTCGCCGCTATCATGTGTGACGCAGAGCATAGTAGAGGCGCGTGAGACCTTGCACCAGTGACTATAGAGATCAAGTTTTTTGATATCGCTTTCTAGTACACCAAAATAGCCTATATATTCATAAATGCTAAGATCAAAAAAGCTCTTATTTTTGGTTTTTAGCAGACATTTTTTGCTAAATTCTTGCATCAAACTAGCTCAACGCTTTTGCCACTTACCACTTCGCCGATCACGTAGCCATCGCTATTTGCTAGCACAGCATCAATGTTTTCTTTAGGCACGACAAGGATCATGCCAACGCCCATGTTAAATGTCCTCATCATCTCGCTATCTTCTACTTTTTGAGCTAGGATTTTAAAAATTTCAGGCGTTTTTATAGCGCTTTTTTGCACCTTCGCGCCAAGTCCAGCAGGGAAGACGCGAGGCAAGTTTTCAACTATGCCACCACCCGTTATATGCGCCATCGCTGTGATCTTATCTTTTAAGTTTAAAAAGTCGCTCACGTAAATTCTAGTTGGTTCAAGAAGCACGTCGATTAGCTTGCGCTCACCCACTTTTTCGTCAAATTTTAGCCCAAGCTCGCTTACAACCTTTCTTGCCAATGAAAAGCCATTTGAGTGCAGGCCGCTGCTTGGAAGTGCGACTAAAACGTCACCAGATTTTACAAATTTGCTTCTGTCGATCTCGTCAGCCTCAGCGATACCCACGGCAAATCCAGCAAGGTCAAAGTCACCCTTTTCATACATCGACGGCATCTCGGCTGTCTCACCGCCGATCAGCGCACACTGCGCCTTTTTGCAGCCATTTGCGATACTTTTTACAACCTCTTTGGCGCTTTCTATCTCAAGCTTTGCAGTCGCGTAGTAGTCGAGGAAAAAGAGTGGTGTGGCGAAGTTGCAGATGAGGTCATTTACGCACATAGCGACTAGATCCTCGCCAACGCCGTCAAATTTCTTAGCGTCGATAGCTAGGCGAAGCTTCGTGCCAACGCCGTCGGTCGCGCCTAAAATGGCTGGATTTTTATATCCGCTTGGCAGTCTGACCGCACCTGAAAATGATCCGATGCCGCCTATGACGTTTGGTGTTTGCGTAGATTTTACGAAAGGCTTGATCGCCTCAACAAAGCTGTTTCCAGCATCTATATCAACTCCGGCATCTTTATAACTTATCATTTTCACCCTTTTGGTTATTTTTTAAAACTTTAGCCAAAAGTTGCTAAAATTGTTATCAATTTTCAAAAATGGAGCGAGTTTGCAGAATTTTCCAAACGCCTATGTCATCACAGGCTCGATCGCTAGCGGCAAAAGCACGGTTGTAAATTTGCTAAAAGAGCGAGGTTTTAGCGTGATAGATGCGGACCTCATCGCGCACGAGCAGCTTGAAATTTGCAAATGCGAGATAGTAGAAGTTTTTGGTGAGCAAATTTTAGATGAGACTGGCAAGATAGATCGTAAAAAACTGGGCGCCATAGTCTTTAACGAGCCAAAAAAGCTTAAGAATTTAGAGCAAATTTTGCATCCAAAGATAAAGGCTGAAATTTTTTTCAAAGCTTCGCAGCTTGAGCGCTTGGGGGAGATTTATTTTGTCGATATCCCTTTGTTTTTTGAAAAAAAAAATCGCTACAGCGAGTTTAAAAATGTAGCCGTGATCTACGCGCCAAAAGAGCTTTTACTAAGCCGTCTAATGAGCCGAAATGGGCTAAGCTTAGAGGATGCAAAAGCTAGAGTAGAGCTTCAGATGAACATCGAGAAAAAGCGAAAAATGGCAAAATTTATTATCGATAATAGCAGCGATAGGGAGCATTTAAAGCTCGAGTTAGAGAAATTTCTAGGGCAAATTTGCGCTATTTCTTGATAAATTTACTAGCAAATTTATATGTTTGCAAGCTCTCTTTACTATCCAAATCCCAGCTAGCAAGCTCAGCTTTTACTAAATTTGGAAATTTCTTGCTTATATCCTTTAGAGCATTGCCAACCGACTTTCTAAGATATTCGCTCTCGTCTTCTTTTAAGCTAGCTAGACGCCTAATGGCCTCATCTGGGTTATCTTTAAAATAGGGCCTATTTGTCCATATCCTAAGGCCTTCACTTACGGCTCTTTTTGCATTTGCGTTGCCGTTTTTTAGCCAGTTATCGATCGTTAAAAGTGCCTGCTCGTAGCCAATTTTTTTACAAAATTCGTCAAACGCCTTTGCCAGCACCTCTTGAACCCTCCAGTTTTCATCTTTTGAGACTTCATCTCTCATAAACGCCAAAATTTCTTCACTATCTGATAGGTGCCCAAAGAGAAAAACCGCATACATCCGCACTTGATAGACATTCGAGCCGTATGCTATGTATGCAAGCTCTTTGCAGCGCTCTGCTCCCTTTGCTTTATAGTCAGCCAAAGCCCTACTTTCTTGCTCTTTAAAGCCATTTTCTATCAAAGAAAACTCTTTTTCTAAATTTAAGATACAGCTCTTCAAAGTGGCTCCTTTAAAATCACTAATAACTCTTATCTAAATTTTAGTAAAATCACGCAAAAAATAAAAGGATGGCTCATGCAAGTCTCAAAATATAACGCTAGTGGCAACGATTTTGTCATATTTCACACATTTTTGAGCAAAGATAGAAGCGAGCTTGCAAGGCAGATTTGCAGCCGAACAAACGGCGTGGGAGCTGACGGGCTCATCGTGCTTTTGCCTTACGAAAAGGGCGTGAAATGGGAGTTTTACAACAGCGACGGAAGCTACGCTGCGATGTGTGGCAACGGCTCGCGTGCGGCTGCTAGATATGCCTATCTAAACGGCCTTGTTAGTTCAAGCGAATTTGCTCTGCTAACTGGTAGCGGCGAGGTGATGGCAAGCGTGAAAGATGAGTGCGTCGAGGTCGTGCTAACAAGTCCAAAAATTTTAAGCGAACCACTAAATGAAGGTGGCAAAACTTGGTACTTTTACGATACTGGCGTGCCTCATCTTGTAAATTTCACGCGAAATTTAGATGAATTTGACGTCAAAGAGTGCAGGGCGCTTCGCCAAAAATACAATGCAAATGTAAATTTAGCCAAATTTGATGGCGGAGTTTTAAAGGTGAGAACCTACGAAAGGGGCGTGGAGGACGAGACGCTAGCTTGTGGCACTGGCATGGCGGCTTGCTTTTACGGCGCTACTTTAAATTTAAACGCAGCACAATGCCTAAAAGTCTATCCAAAAAGCGGCGAGGAGCTTGGCCTTAGGCTTGAAAACGCTAAAATCTTATTTAGCGGAGCGGTGAAACACTGCTTTGATACGAGTATTGAAATTTAAGCTTTTAGAACTAGTTTCTAACACTTGTTTTGAGCTAGCCGAGCAAACAAGTGTTTAAATTTATGTCATCAAATTTTACGCCCAACAGCTAGCTAAATTTATACTAAATTTATAGTGGTATTGATTTAAAATTTAAAAACAAACCATTTAAGAGTTTAGCTACTTAAATATCTCGAGAATAAATTTATATGAAATTTAGTGGGGTGTAAAAATTTCCGCCGAAATTTTATTTAGTGGAGCTTTTAAACACTGCTTTGATACGAGTATTGAAATTTAGCTATTTTGGCTGCTGGTAATTAAATTTAGTTAGTAGTTTGTAAAGGTCGCGGGTAGTAAATTAAAACAAATAGTTTTTAGAGTTTTTGTTATTAAAATTTAAAGTGTATAAAAAAAGATCTCCGCCGAAGCGGAGAAAAGGTGTTATTTCAAAGCATCTTTTGCTTGTTTTGCAAGTGCCGCAAATGCCTTCGCGTCATTCATAGCTAGATCAGCTAAAATTTTTCTATCAAGTTCTATGTTAGCTTTGTTTAAGCCGTTGATAAATCTTGAATAGCTAATGTCGTTTAGTCTGCAAGCTGCGTTGATACGAACGATCCATAAACGTCTGAAATCACGTTTTTTCTGACGTCTGTCGCGGTATGCGTAAACTAAACTTCTCTCTAGTTGCTCTTTAGCTTTTCTAAAGTGTTTATGTCTAGCACTGAAAAAGCCACGTGCTAGCTTTAAAACTTTCTTATGGCGTCTTCTTCTAACTACGCCTGTTTTTACTCTTGCCATATTTATCCTTTTACAAATTGGCGCTCACAAAGTGAGTCTTGCCCCTAAATTTGGGGGAGTTTGAATGACTTTTTTGTCAAAAACTTAAATCTGCAGCTGCTTATACGCCGAGCATTTTGCGAACGGCTGGGACATTTGTGCTGTCCACGTATTTTGGGCCACGCAAATCTCTCATACGCTTACTAGGTTTTTTTGTTAAGATATGGCTTCTAAAAGCAGAGCCTCTTTTTATCTTATTTTTACCTACTTTAAAGCGCTTAGCAGCACCGCGAACGGTTTTCATCTTTGGCATGCTAATCCTTTTTGAAATTTTATACGCAAGTGCGTAAGATTTGGATTATAGCGAAAAATCCTTTAGAAAATTTAAATTTCACTTAGACAAAATTTGCAATAAATTTACATTTAACTTAAAAAAGTTTTAAAATTTAGAATTAAATTATTAAATTTGAAATATAATCACATATAAGAAATTTATTTTACTAAAGGAGTAAAAATGAAAGGCAAAATTCTTGCATCAATCGTCGCTATGAGTGCGATTTTAGGCACAAGTAGCTTGGCATGCACTACCATTTTAGTAGGAGATAAAGCTTCAAACGACGGCTCTATGCTAGTGGCTAGAAGCGCTGATAGCAAGGCTATAAAGGCACAAGTCTTTTTGATACATCCAGCTACGAAAAACCAAACTGGCATGCACAGCTCAAAGGCACATGACGGCGCAAATGACTTTACATATCCGCTCCCAAAAGATGGCATGAGATACACAACTATCGCAAACTCACACACAAAACTTCACGGAGCAGTCGGCTACAACGAGGCTGGCGTAGGACTTAGTGGCACTGAGACCATCTATGCAAAAGATGAGCTTTTAAAAGTTGATCCATACAACGAAGAGACCGGCATCACAGAAGATGACATCCCAGACGTGCTTTTGCCACGTATGAAGAGTGCAAAAGAGGGCGTTAAGCTTCTTGGCGAGATAGTGGAGACAAAAGGCGCTGGAGAGGGCTTTGGCGTGGTATTTGTCGATGCAAACGAGCTTTGGTACTTTGAAACTGGCACAGGTCATAAATGGATCGCTTCAAAGATCCCACAAGATGAGTATTTCGTCACTGCAAACCAAGGCAGACTACACGCTTACAAAGAGAATGATCCAAATTTCATAGGCGCAAAAGATGTGATCAAATTTGCGATCGACAACAAGACTTATGACCCTGCAAAAGATGGCGAATTTAACTTTACAAAGGCCTATACAAGGGATGATGAGAGAGATATGACCTACAACTATCCACGTGTTTGCTGGGTTCAAAGTATGTTTAATCCAAGCTTAAAACAAGACTTCGCTGATGGTCAGAAATTCCCAGTATTTTTAAAACCAGAGAAAAAACTAAGTGTTGAAGATCTAAAAGCTGCGATGAGAGCCCACTACGATGGCACTGCGTTTGATAACTACGCTAGCAAAGATGAAGATAAGAAAAACATCTACCGCGCTATAAGCGTCTTTAGAACGTATGAGTCTCACGTCATGCAGGTGCGCCCGTGGCTACCAAAAGAGATCGGCCGCGTGACCTACGTCGCTCTTGGTATGGCTGATCTTAGCGTTTATTTGCCGTATTACGAGGGGCTTGATGGCTTTATAAAAGGCTACTCTGATGGCTCATATGACGCTGATGATACTTCGATATACTGGGTTTATAGAAAGCTTCAAACCCTTGTAATGACTGATTATGAGAAGTATTCGCCAGTGGTAAAAGAGGCCTACGCTAAATTTGAAAAAGAGTTGGCAGTAAAACAGGCTAAATTTGAAGATGAGTATGTGAAACTTTATAAAAAAGATAAGAAAAAAGCGGACAAACTCTTAAATGAATTTAGTCAAAAGACTATGCAAGAGGCTAAGGACTTAACGCAGGAGCTTACAAACAAAGTCTTTACTATGCTTACAGCCGATATGGATGCTAAGCTAAAATCCCTAAATAAAGGCAAAAAAGACTAAATATTCTGGGCGTGAAATTTAGTAGCGCCCAAACTTTAAACAAAAATTTGGCAAAGAGCGTTTATAATGCGACAAAAATTCACTACAAAGGAAAAACGCTGATGCCTTGTCCCATGCGTAAAGCTCATTAATCTCGGCAAAAAACATATCAGCGATTTTCAAAAAACACGCAAATTTTTAAATGATTTTACATTTTTTCACATTGAGATAAATCCCTTTTTGTTAGCAGGTCCGCTGCATTGTAACTGCATTTTTAATAGCAAAGCTAAGCAATGCCTGAAATTTGGCAAGGACCTTTTTAGCAGGGTTTTTTATAAATTTTACTTTAGTTTAAGAAAAAGCGGGTGTCATCCACCGCATTTTGGGTAGCCCAGACTTGTGCACAGCGCAACAACATTGAACATGCTGGGGGTTTGGGTCGAAGGGATATACCCGCATAAAAATATTCAAGGTTGCTGCGCCTTGCGCAGTTTTAATTAAAAAATAGAAATTTATAAAGGATAAAAATGATAAAAAGTTATGTTTTAGGTTTTCCAAGAATCGGAGAGAAAAGAGAGTTAAAGCGCGCATTAGAGGGCTTTTGGGCTGGTAAAGAGGGCTTTAGTGAAGAGAATTTGCAAGAGACTGCAAAGACGCTTCGCCAAAGACACTGGAAATATCAACAAGACGCTGGCATTTCGGCTATTAGCGTTAATGATTTTTCATTTTACGACCTAATGCTTGATAACATCATCGCTTTTGGCGCTACGCCTCCAAGATTTGCAAATTTAAGCGGCTTAGAGCAATATTTTGCTTGCTCAAGAGGCAATAAAAACGGCGTTGCGATGGAGATGACAAAGTGGTTTAACACAAACTACCACTATATCGTGCCAGAGCTTAGCAGCGAGAGTAAATTTAGCCTAAAAGCGGACAAAATTTTAAATGAATACAAAGAGGCGAAGGCTAACGGCGTAAAAGGCAAGGTAAATTTGATCGGCCCTATCACATTTTTGGCCCTTTCAAAGACGACTGACGGCAGCTGCCCATTTAAGCATCTTGACGCACTTGTAGGCGAGTACAAAAAGCTACTTGAGCAAATTTCTAAGCTTGATGATGAAATTTTAGTGCAGTTTGACGAGCCGATCTTCGTAACTGACAAAAACGAAGAGCTACTCTTACCACTTATCACAAAGGTTTATAACGAGCTAACGGGCGTTGCAAATAACATCAAGATCGTGTTTGCGACATATTTTGAGCATGCGATCAAGGCAGTTGGCGAAGTGGCTAAAACTAAAATTTACGGCATCGCACTTGACTTCATCCACGGCAAGAGAAATTTCGAAGCACTTGAGACTATCAAAAATAGCCATTTGACGCTATTTGCAGGCGTGATCGACGGCAGAAATATCTGGAAAAGCAACATCGATGAGAAGGTAAAACTTGTTCGTGAAATTTCAGAAAAAATAGGCGGCAAAGACTTTTACATAGGCACTTCATGCTCACTTCTACATGTGCCATACACTCTAAAATATGAAGAGAATTTAAACCCTGAGATCAAAAGCTGGCTAAGCTTTGCGGTTGAGAAGCTTGATGAGATCAAGATCATCACAAAACTAGCAAACGGCGAGAAGCTAAATGAGAGCGAAACAAAAATTTACGAAGAGAATAAAAATGCAGTTAAAACCCGCGCTACTTCAAAGCTCATCCACTCTGAAAGCGTCCAAAAACGTATCAAAAATTTAAGCAAATTTGAACGTGATGAGAAATTTGAAGACCGCATAAAAATTCAACGCGAAACACTAAAATACGGTATCTTGCCAACAACAACGATAGGTAGCTTCCCTCAAACGGTTGATCTTCGCGTACTTCGCCAAAATTTCAAAAAAGGCGAGATCGACGTGGCCGCTTATGAAGCTGGTATCAAAAAATATATCGATCACTGCGTGAAATTCCAAGAAGATATCGGCCTAGACGTGCTAGTACACGGCGAGCCAGAGAGAAACGACATGGTTGAGTACTTTGGCGAGCAGATCAGCGGATACGCATTTAGCCAAAATGGCTGGGTACAAAGCTACGGCAGCCGCTGCGTCAAGCCACCACTTCTCTTTGGTGACGTAAGCCGCCCAGAGCCGATGACTGTTAAGTGGATGAAATACGCTCAAAGTATCACAAAACACGTAATGAAGGGCATGCTAACAGGTCCTGTGACTATGCTAAACTGGAGCTTTGTGCGTGACGATCTGCCAAGAAGCGAGGTAGCAAAACAGCTCGCACTTTGCATCTATGACGAGATCGCAGACCTTCAAAATGCAGGCATCAGAGTGATCCAAGTCGATGAGGCAGCGTTTAAAGAGGGCTATCCGCTAAGAGCTGAAAATATCCCAGCTTATGAGAAATTTGCGGTTGATTGCTTCAAGCTTTCAGTAAGCTCAGCCGAGGCAAAAACTCAGATCCACACGCATATGTGCTACTCTGAATTTAACGATATTATTAAGACTATCGAGGCAATGGACGCTGATGTCATCAGTATCGAGACTGCAAGAAGTGGCAACGAGCTACTTAAAATTTTCAAAGCCGTTGGCTACAAACAAGAGGTCGGACCTGGCGTTTACGACATCCACAGCCCACGCGTGCCAAGTGTCGAGGAGATCGTCGCTCAGATCAAAGCTCTGCTTGAAGTCTTGCCAAAAGAGCAACTCTGGATCAACCCTGACTGCGGCCTAAAAACTAGAAAATGGGAAGAGGTCGAGCCAAGCCTTAAAAACATGGTAGAAGCCGTCAAGATCATAAGAGGTCTATAAAATTTAATTAAAAAGGATTTGAAAAATGAAAAGGATTTTTCTATTTATAATATTAGTTATATTTGCGTCCGGATGTAGTTCTGGACGCCACTCTATACCACTCAACAAAGGTGCGTACAAGCAAACAAATATCTATAGTATCAGCGAGACTTTAAATTTAGAAGCCGCCAAAAAAGAGCTAGCAGGCTTTGAAAATGTGAGGCTTGAATTTGGCTCAAATGACCAAAATAAAAGCGTCATCAAGGCAAATGTAAAGGTTCAAAGATTTATCACTGATAGCGGAGATATAAAGGGTTATTGCCAAGAGGCTTTTGTCGCCGTCATAAAAAGATATATGGTAGCTGCTAAAAAGCAAAATGCCGACGTGGCAAATATCGTGAGCTTTTGGCGAGCCGACGCGAAATACCTAAAAGACGAGTTTGTCTGCATGTCGTCAAAAAGTTCTGTTGGCGTGGTGATGAGGGCTGATCTAGTTCAAAAGTGAGAAAATGCTAAAAGAGAAAATTTTAAATAAAGAAAAAGGGCTCGTGCTATACGGTCTCACGCCGCCAAAGGCTGAATTTGAAGAGGCAAAGCTGCGTGAGATATCAGAACGCTGGAGCGGGCGGATAAATGATATCAAGGCCGACGGGCTCGTGCTTTACGAGGTGCAAGACGAGAGCGAGCGAAATGATAACGAGAGGACATTTGAGTTTAGTGGGACGCTAAGCCCAGAAATTTACTACAAAAAGTACCTAAACGTCGCTACTCCTAGTATATTTTACCGTGTGGCTAGCGGATACGGCGAGGATGATTTTCGCGCAGCGCTTAAGGCTCAAAGCTCAAATTTAAACGTGCTAGTGGGGGCAACTTCAAGCACGCAAAAAGTGAGGCTAAATTTAGCTCGCGCTTACGAGATCGCTAGCGAATTTAAAGAGTTGGCAGTGGGCGGTGTCTGTATCGCAGAGCGTCACGGCAAAAAGGGCGATGAGCCACAAAGGATGCGTGAAAAGATCGCAGCTGGGGCTAAATTTTTCATATCGCAAGCGATCTTTGACGCACAGCTAGCGCATAAATTTTTAGAGGATTGCGCGGCTGCAAAGATAAGTGAGCCGATATTTCTTACATTTAGCACAGCGGGCAATGCAAAAACGCTTGAATTTATCAAATGGCTCGGAGTGAGCGTGCCAAGCTCGGTCGAAGAGAGGCTAAATTTAAGCTCAGACTACCTAGCTAGTAGCTGCGAGATCATCAAAGAAATTTGGTGCGAGCTAAAGAAATTTGGCGATGAAAATGGGCTAAATTTAAGCATAAATATAGAAAGCGTTATGGCAAAACGCGCCGAGATCGAAGCGAGCCTGGAGCTAACGCATAAGATGAGAGAGGTGCTTTATTCTAGCGAGTGAAGGTCATTAAATTTATCTATTTAAAAGTGAGTTTTTGGTTAAATTAAATAGATTTTTTAATATTAATTTAAAGTTGAAATAAATTATGACTAATATATTATTATGCGGTGGTTCTGGTACGAGGTTATGGCCTATTAGCAGGACTTTGATGCCAAAACAATTTATTAAATTATTTGATGATAGGTCTCTTTTTCAGCTAACAGCACTGCGAAATAGTGAAATTTGCGATAGGACATTTGTTATAACAAATGTTGATCATTACTACTTAGCAATGGATCAGATAGAAAATTTAAATATCACAAATTTCAAATATCTGCTTGAGCCAGTTGGTAGAAATACTGCTCCAGCGATTACATTGTCTTGCCTCGCACTTGATCCAAATGAAGTGGTTTTAGTAACGCCATCGGATCATTTGATAAAGGATGTTAAAGAGTATCAAAAGAGCGTAAAGGTAGCAAAAGAGCTGGCTGAACAAAATTTTTTAGTTACTTTTGGCATAAAACCAAGTTCGCCTGAGACTGGATTTGGCTATATTGAGAGTTTTAGTGGTGATGTAAAGGCTTTTTATGAAAAGCCAGACCATGAAAGGGCAGTTAAATTTCTAAAAGATCAGAATTTCTACTGGAATTCAGGCATATTTGTCTTTAAGGCAGGTGTTTTCTTGGATCAGATGAAAATTTTTGCCCCTGAGATACTTGAAGCATGTAAGCTAGCTTTCAATAACGCAAAAAAAGATGAATTTGATATTAAAATAGACACTACCGATATGCAAAATATCCCACAAAACAGCATAGATTATGCTGTGATGGAAAAATCAGATATCGTAAAAATGGTAGCACTAGATGCATCTTGGAGCGATCTTGGAAGCTTTGATAGTTTGGATGAGCAGCTACCAAAAGATACCAATGGTAATACAATAAATAGCGATCTGGTGCATATAAATTCTCACAATAACCTAGTCTTATCTAGTGGCAAAAAAATAGCCTTGATAGATGTTGATGATCTAACTATAGTTGATACAAAAGATGCTCTTTTAATATCTAAAAAATCCTCTAGCCAAAAAGTAAAAAATGTGGTAGAAATTTTAAAAGAGGAGAGCTCTGAGCTTTGCAATGCTCATCTTACTACGAACAGACCATGGGGGAACTACACTGTTCTTGAAAATCAAGATGGCTATAAGATAAAAATAATAGAGGTAAAACCTGGTAAAAGGCTATCTTTACAAAAGCATTTTCACAGAAATGAGCACTGGATAGTACTATCAGGTAGTGCCACTGTGACGATCGGCGAGACAACTAGACTTGTTTGTCCTAATGAGTCTATCTATATAAAAATGGGTGAAATTCATAGGCTATCTAATGAAGGTAAGATCCCTGTGGTTTTAATAGAAGCTCAAGTCGGCGAATATACAGGTGAAGATGATATAATTCGCCTAGATGATGATTTTAAAAGGTGATTTATGGATAAAAAAGTAGCGTTAATAACTGGTATAACTGGCCAAGATGGATCGTATTTGGCGGAATTTTTACTAAAAAAAGGTTATATAGTCCATGGCATAAAAAGGAGAACAAGTCTTTTTAATACAGATAGAATAGATCATCTTTATCAAGATCCACATGTTGATAATAGAAACTTTTTCTTGCACTATGGCGATATGACTGACTCTATGAATTTAACAAGGATCATCCAAGAGGTACAGCCAGATGAAATTTATAACCTAGCTGCCATGAGCCACGTACATGTAAGCTTTGAGACTCCAGAGTATGTCGCAAATGCTGATGGTACAGGCACTCTTAGACTGCTTGAGGCTATAAGGATACTAGGACTTGAGAAAAAGACTAAAATTTATCAAGCATCTACCTCTGAGCTTTACGGAAAAGTGCAAGAGACACCGCAGAGCGAGACTACGCCGTTTTATCCAAGAAGCCCTTATGCGGTCGCAAAGATGTATGCGTACTGGATAACGGTTAATTATAGAGAAGCTTATGGCATTTTTGCTTGTAATGGTATATTGTTTAATCATGAATCACCAGTTAGAGGCGAGACTTTCGTCACTAGAAAGATCACAAGAGCAGCTAGTAAGATAGCGCTTGGACTTCAAGACAAACTTTATCTTGGAAATTTAGACGCCAAAAGAGACTGGGGTCATGCAAAAGACTATGTGAAGATGATGTGGATGATACTTCAAGCCCCACAGCCAGAAGACTGGGTGATAGCAACTGGGCAAACGACAGCGGTTAGAGACTTTGTAAAATTTGCATTTGCTTATGCTGGTATAAATTTGAGATTTGAAGGGGCTGGTGTAGACGAGGTAGGAGTTGTGGACTCACTAAATTTTGAAAAGTCAAAAGAGTTAAATTTAAATTTGTCTCATTTAAACGTTGGTCAAACTGTGGTTTGCGTGGATCCAAGATATTTTAGACCAACAGAGGTTGATTTGCTACTTGGAGATCCTAGTAAGGCAGAGAAAAAACTAGGCTGGAAGAGAGAATTTAACCTTCAAGACCTAGTAAATGATATGATGAAATCAGACTTAAAGCTCATGACAAAAGATCTCTATCTAAAAGATGGCGGATATGAGATAATGAGCTATTTCGAGTAAAAAATGGATAAAAATAGCAAAATTTATGTAGCAGGACATAAGGGACTGGTGGGCTCTGCTATAGTGAGAAATTTAAAATCAAAAGGCTATGAAAATATAATCACAAGAACTCATAGTGAGCTTGATCTTATGGATCAAAAAGCGGTTTGTGAGTTTTTTGAAAAAGAAAAACCTGAGTATGTAGTACTAGCTGCTGCAAAGGTCGGCGGAATAGTGGCTAATAGTACGTATAGGGCTGATTTTATATATGAAAATTTACAAATTCAAAATAATGTGATCCATCAAAGCTATGTGCATAAGGTAAAAAAACTATTATTTCTGGGGAGTACTTGCATATATCCTAAAGATGCTCCACAGCCAATGAGCGAGGGGGTGCTTTTGACATCTCCACTTGAATACACAAATGAGCCATATGCAATCGCTAAAATAGCTGGCATGAAGATGTGTGAGAACTATAATTTACAGTATGGTACAAATTTCATATCTGTTATGCCTACAAATTTGTATGGTCCAAATGATAACTTTGATCTAGAAACTTCGCATGTATTGCCAGCGCTTATAAGAAAGATACACCTAGCAAAGCTTTTAAGTGAAGAAAAATTTGGCGAAGTAGTAAAAGATCTAAAAGCAAGAGATATAAATGAAGCTATGGCTTATCTTGATAAATTTGGTATTTCAAAAGATAGAGTAGAAATTTGGGGCACAGGAGAGCCTAGACGAGAGTTTCTACACTCAGAAGATATGGCCGATGCCTGCGTGTTTTTACTGGAAAATAGAGACTTTAAAGATACTTATGATAAAAATAGCAAAGAAATAAGAAATACACATATAAATATAGGCACAGGCAAAGATATCTCGATAAATGAGCTAGCAAATTTGGTTAAAAGTATAATTGGCTTTAAAGGCGAGCTATATTTTAATGATAATAAGCCTGATGGAACAATGCTAAAACTAACGGACCCATCTAAGCTCCACTCTCTTGGCTGGAAACATAAAGTAGGGCTTGAAGATGGGATAAAGACACTTTATGAGTGGTATTTAAATGGCTAATCCAAAAAAGCTGTTAGCAATAACAACACGGCAAGAAAAGAAAAATTTTATAATTTTGATTTTTATGAGTATTTTTTTGTCGATTATTGAAACTGTTGGAATATCTGCTATTATGCCATTTATCACTTTGGCATCAGATCCGTCAAAAATAGTTAGCAATAAATACTCAAAAATAGTTTATGATTTTTTTGAATTTTCTACCGCTACAAATTTTATGATATTTTTTGGATTTTTTTTAATAGGATTTTATATTTTTAGAGCTACTTATTCAATGCTTTATAATTATATACTTAATAAATTTGCGTTTGGAAGATTTCATGCTTTTGCATTTAGGCTTTTTAAAAACTATACAAATTTGCCTTATAAAAGATTTGTAAAAAGAAATAGTGCAGAATTGATAAAGACTATCGTAAATGAAGCCTCAAATCTTTCTTTTTATATGCAAAGCCTACTTTTGATATTCTCGGAATTTTTTACTGTAGTATTGCTGTATGCCTTATTGCTTTTAATGGATTGGAAAATGACTCTAGTTTTAACTATTCTTTTGGGGGTAAAAGTATTATTTTTATTGTTTTTTCTAAAAAAAAGAATAGAAAAAGAAGGTTTAAAAAGGTCAATAATGCAATCAAAATTTTATAAAATTTTAAATGAAACATTTGGTAATTTCAAAATTATAAAACTTATACAAAATGAAGAAAAACTTTATAGTGAATTTTCAAACATAAGCTATGGTTATGCTAGAGCCAATATTGTAAGCAATACCTTAAACCAACTGCCTAGGCTTTCTCTAGAAACGATTGGCTTTAGCGTTCTTATAGGAATTGTTGTCTATGTTCTTTTTCAATATAACGATGCAAACTTTGTTTTGCCAATTATTTCTATGTATGCCCTAGCTTTATACAGAATTCTTCCAGCTTTAAACAGAATACTTTCTAACTATAATACTATTTTGTTTTTATCTAACTCTCTTGATATTGTATATAGTGATCTTAGCTATACTCCGCAAACAGAAGGAAAAGATTTTATAGATTTTAAAAACAAAATAGAATTAACAAATGTAAGTTTTGAGTATAACAAAAATAAAAAGGTTCTAGAAAATATCAATATAATTATAAACAAAGGCGATAAAGTTGCTTTTGTGGGAGAGAGTGGAAGCGGAAAGTCTACTCTAGTTGATTTGATTATTGGATTATATAAGCCACTTAGTGGTGAAATAGTTATAGATGATAAGAAATTAACCTCTGATAATGTAAAATCTTATAGGTCAAAAGTAGGCTATATACCACAATCAATATACCTTTTTGATGGCACGGTTGGAGAAAATGTGGCCTTTGGCTACGAATACAATAAAGAAAAAATTATAGAAGTTCTAAAAAAGGCTAATATATATGATTTTTTGTATTCGAAAGAAGGTATAGATACTTTGGTTGGAGATGGTGGAATCCAGTTAAGTGGTGGGCAAAAACAAAGAATAGGAATAGCTAGAGCTCTATATAGTGACCCAGAAATTTTAGTACTAGATGAAGCAACAAGTGCTTTAGATAATGAAACAGAAGCAAAAATAATGGATGAGATATACGAAACAAGTCAAGATAAGACATTGCTAATCATTGCACACAGATTAAGCACAATTGAAAGATGCGATAGAAAAATAATGCTATCTAATGGAAAAATAATATGAATAATATCTTAAGCTTAATAGGACGCACAAAAAACCTCTTTGAAGATGACATAAAAGCACTTGGTAAAGGCCTAAAAGAGGTAGTTTCAAGCTCAAGTTTTTTAGTTATCGGTGGGGCCGGCTCGATAGGCTCTGCCGTAACAAAAGAGATCTTTATAAGAGACCCCAAAAAACTCTACGTCGTTGATATCTCTGAAAACAACCTTGTTGAGCTAGTGCGTGACATAAGAAGCGAGTTTGGATATATAAGTGGCGACTTTAAAACTTTTGCCATAGATGTTGCAAGTGCCGAGTTTGACGCACTTTTAGTGCAAAGTGGTGGATTTGACTACGTGTTAAATTTATCAGCACTAAAGCATGTTAGAAGCGAAAAAGACCCATTTACACTCATGAGAATGCTTGAAACAAATATCTTTAACACCGATAAAACGCTGGCTCAAGCTATGGGTATGAAGTCAAAAAAATATTTCTGCGTCAGCACCGACAAGGCCGCAAACCCTGTAAATTTAATGGGAGCTAGCAAACGCATCATGGAGATGTTTGCGTTTAGGCACTCTTTAGAGATCGACGTCTCGATGGCTAGGTTCGCAAACGTGGCATTTAGCGACGGCTCGCTTCTTTTTGGCTTTCAAAAACGCATAGAAAAGTCTCAGCCCATAGTCGCTCCAAACGACGTCAGACGCTATTTTTTAACGCCAAAAGAGAGTGGCGAGCTCTGCCTTTTAAGCACCATTTTTGGCGACAATAGAGATATATTTTTCCCAAAACTAGATGAAAATTTAGACCTTATAACATTTAGCGAGATAGCCAAGCGGTACTTAGCAAATTTAGGCTACGAGCCATTTTTGTGTGAAAATGAGGAGGAGGCTAGAAAGCTTGCAAAAGTGCTTCCAAAAGATGGCTTTTACCCTTGTCTTTTTGCGCCTAGCGACACGACTGGAGAGAAGGACTATGAGGAGTTTTTCGTTGACGGCGAGAGACTTGACATGCAAAGACTTCAAAACATCGGTATAGTCAAAAATGATGCAAATTTTGACAGCAAAAAGTTAGAAATTTTCAAAAACAATATCTTAAATTTAAAATCAAGCTTGACATGGAGCAAAGAGGACGTTTTGCGCGAAGTTTTCGAGCTTATACCAAATTTTATGCATAAAGAAACAGGAAAGTATCTCGATGAAAAAATGTGATTTTGACGAGGTTTTGAAATTTATAAAAAGCACCTTTGGTAAGGACAAAGTCCCGCTTCACGAGCCTAAATTTATAGGCAACGAGAAAAAATATCTGCTTGAGTGCATCGACTCTAGCTTTGTCTCAAGTGTCGGCAAATTTGTCGATGAGTTTGAGAGTAAGCTAGCTCAAATGGTCGATGCTAAATTTGCAGTTGCCACGACAAATGGCACCTCCGCGCTTCACATCTGCCTAAAACTAGCTGGCGTAGAGCAAAATGACGAAGTGATCACCCAGCCAGTTACTTTTATAGCCACTTGCAACGCCATTAGCTACCTTTTTGCAAAGCCGGTTTTTGTGGATGTTGATCTTGACACACTCGGTATGTCGCCAGCGTCACTTAGTGCGTTTTTGGAGAAAAACTGCGAGCTAAAAGGCGGCAAATGTGTAAATAAAACTAGCGGCAGGATAGTGCGAGCCTGCGTGCCTATGCACACTTTTGGACTGCCTTGCAAGATAGATGAGATAGCTGAAATTTGCAAGCGTTGGAACATCGCTTTAGTAGAAGACTGCGCTGAGAGCCTTGGTAGCTACTATAAAGGCACTCATACAGGGAATTTTGGCAAGCTTGCAGCGATGAGCTTTAATGGCAATAAGATAGTCACAAGCGGAGGAGGCGGAGCTATCATCACAAACGATGAGGAGATAGCAAAGCACGCTAAATTTATCACCACAACGGCCAAGGTGCCACATCCTTTTGAGTATCGCCACAGCGAGATCGGCTACAACTACCGCTTGCCAAATTTAAACGCGGCCCTGCTTGTGGCGCAGCTTGAAAATTTGGAGCTATTTTTAAAGAGCAAACGCGAACTTGCGATGATCTATAAAGAGTATTTTTCTAAATTTGATGATGTGAAATTTATAGATGAGCCAGCGGACGCTAGGTCGAATTTTTGGCTAAACGCGGTGCTCTTTGAAAGCCGTGAAAAACGAGATGAGTTTTTGAAATTTAGTAATGAAAATGGCGTTTTTACGCGTCCTATCTGGCAGCTCATGAATGAGCTTGATATGTTTAAGGAGTGCCAAAGAGATGAGCTAAAAAATGCTAAATTTCTAAGCGACAGGATAGTAAATATCCCAAGTAGCGCAAGAGTCTAGCCGTGCAAGATATAGTTTTAGTAGGTGGTGGCGGGCACTGCAAAAGTGTGATAGATGTCATCGAGAGCGAAGCTAAATTTAATATAATTGGTATCATAGATACGGCAGAAAATATTGGCAAAAAGGTGCTTGGCTATGAGATCATCGGTAGCGATGATGATCTGGCTGAGGTTTTTACATCATGCAAAAATGCTATGGTGACGGTTGGACAGATAAAAAGTAGCGAGCCTAGAAAAAGACTGTTTGCTCTACTAAAAGAGATAGGTTTTATACTTCCAACCATAGTCTCACCACTTGCATATCTATCAAAGCATGCATGTGTAGGTGAGGGAAGCGTGGTGATGCATCATGCCTTGATCAACGCTGGTACATGTGTCGGTAAAAACTGTATCATAAACACAAAAGCACTTGTGGAACATGACGCAACTATCGGCGATCATTGCCATATCTCAACAGCAAGTGTGGTAAATGGTGGCGTTGTCGTGCAAGATGGGACATTCTTTGGCAGCAATGCAACCAGCAAAGAGTATATCGTGATAGGCGAAAATTCTATCATAGGCGGCGGAACTAGCGTGATGAGAAGCTTGGAGAAAAACGCTTTTATAAAGGCGTAAAACTAGAATTTTAAAGGAAATTTGATGTCAAATAGGGTTTTTATCATAGCTGAGGCTGGGGTAAATCACAATGGCGATATAAATTTAGCTAAAAAACTGATCGATGTAGCAGCCAAAGCCGGCGCTGATGCGGTGAAATTTCAGACCTTTAAAGCTCAAAATCTTGTTTCAAAAAACGCACAAAAGGCTAGTTATCAAAAAGAAACTACCGATAAAAATGAAAGTCAGTTTGAGATGATAAAAAAGCTTGAACTAGACGAGAACACGCATAAAGAGCTCATAGCCTACTGCAAGCAAAAAAATATCACTTTTCTCTCAACTCCTTTTGATAGTGACAGCATAAAGCTTCTTGATGAGCTGGGGCTTAGCACATTTAAGATCCCAAGTGGCGAGATAACAAATTTACCTTATCTTAGGCAAATAGGTGGGCTTAATAAAAAGATCATTCTCTCAACTGGCATGGCAAATTTAGGCGAGGTGGAAGCCGCGATAGAAGCACTTGTAAAAAGTGGCACGAAACGTGAAAACATAAGCCTTCTTCATGCAAATACGCAGTATCCAACGCCAATGGAGGATGTAAATTTAAAGGCGATGATAACTCTTAAAAATGCCTTTGGTCTTGAGGTCGGATATAGCGATCATACACTTGGGATAGAGGTCGATATCGCAGCAGTTGCCATGGGTGCAAAGATCATAGAAAAACACTTTACACTTGATAAGAGCCTGCCCGGACCTGATCATAAGGCTAGCCTTGAGCCAGATGAGCTAGCAGCTATGGTTAGGGGCATTAGAAATATCGAGCTAGCGCTTGGAGACGGACTAAAACACTTTAGCAAAAGCGAGAGTGAAAATATCAAAATAGCTAGAAAGTCGATCGTGGCAAAACGAGATATAAAAAAGGGTGAAATTTTTAGCGAGCAAAATATCTGCGTAAAACGCCCAGGAGATGGCATAAATCCTATGAGGTGGGATGAGGTGGTTGGGCAAATTTCACAAAAAGACTATAAACAAGATGAACTGATATGAGAAAAATTTGTGTAGTGACAAGCACTAGAGCTGAATATGGCCTGCTTTACTGGCTCTTAAAAGAGATCGAGGCAGATAGTGAGCTTAAGCTTCAGCTCATTGTTACTGGCATGCACCTAAGTCCTGAGTTTGGACTAACATACAAAGAGATAGAAAAAGAATTTAAGATAGATAAAAAGATAGAAATTTTAAGTAGTTCTCATACAAGTCTTGATATTTGCGCTGAGATGGCAATAGTTTATGAGAAATTTGCTCCGGCACTAGCTGAGCTTAAGCCCGATATATTGGTGCTTCTTGGCGATAGATATGAGATATTTGGTGTAGCAGGTGTTGCTAGTATCATGCAGATACCAATGGCACATATCCATGGCGGTGAGACCACACAAGGAGCATTTGACGAAGCTTTTAGACACAGCATAACAAAGATGAGCCATATACATTTTGCAGCTACAAATGAGTATGCAAACCGCATAATTCAGCTTGGTGAAGAGCCTGGTAGAGTTTTTAATGTTGGTGGCCCTGGCATAGAAAATATAAAAAAGCTAAATTTACTAAACAAAGATGAGTTTGAAAAGTCTATAAATTTTAAGCTTGCTAAAAAAAATATCCTCATCACTTTTCACCCAGCTACACTTGAAAATAGTAGTGCAAGAGAGCAGTTTAATGAGCTTTTAAAAGCACTTGATGAACTAGATGATACAAATTTTATCTTTACAAAAGCAAATAGCGACACAGATGGCGATGTGATAAATAAAATGATAGATGAGTATGTGAACGAAAACTCACAAAAAGCAGTGGCTTTTGCATCGCTTGGGCAGCTAAGATATCTAAGCGCGATAAAATTTGTTGATATCGTCCTGGGAAATAGCTCAAGTGGCCTTTTGGAAGTTCCAAGCTTTAAAAAGGCCACCATAAATATAGGCGACCGCCAAAAAGGACGTGCTAGAGCTAGTAGCGTAATAGATACAAGGCCTATAAAAGAGGAAATTTTAGCCGCTATAAAAAAAGCATACTCAAAAGAATTTGAGCAAACTTTAAAAGATACGATCAATCCTTATGATGGTGGCAATCCAAGCAAAAAAATGGTTAAAATTTTAAAAGAGATCAAGCTTGATGGTATTTTGAAAAAGAAATTTTATGACGTAAAGATATAAATAATGAAAAATATAAAAAACATAAAGCTAAAACAAAATGCTACTATAAAGGAAGCTTTGGGGATTATAGATAGCGGAGCTATGCAGATAGCTTTAGTTGTTGATGACAATGATAAGCTTCTTGGGACACTAACAGATGGCGATATAAGAAGGGGTATATTAAGAGGACTGGACCTTGATAGCTCTATAGAGACGATCGTTTTTAAAGAGCCGGCTGTTGCAAAAATTTCTAGTACAAAAGAGGAAATTTTAAAGATAGCGTTATCTAAAAAACTTCACCAGATACCAATAGTAGATGATAATGGAATAGTTTTAGACTTAAAAGAGATAGAAGAGCTTGTTGAGCCAAAGATTAAGACAAATAGAGTTATTTTGATGGTAGGAGGTCTTGGTACTAGACTTAGACCACTCACGCAAGATATGCCAAAGCCGATGTTAAAAGTCGGAAATAAACCAATCCTTCAAACGATAGTCGATAAATTTGCAGAGTATGGCTTTGTAAATATCACGATGTGTGTAAATTTTAATGCCAGTATCATTAGGGACTATTTTGGCGACGGAAAAGAATTTGGCGTAAATATAGATTACGTTTTAGAGCAAAAAAGGATGGGCACAGCAGGGGCGTTAAGCTTGCTAAAAGAGCGTCCAAGTGAGCCATTTTTTGTTATGAACGGTGATCTTCTTACAAATGTAAATTTCGAGCATATTTTTAACTATCACACGCTACATAAAGCCACAGCCACAATGTGCGTCAGAGAGTACGACTATGAGGTACCTTACGGCGTGGTAAAGATGAATGATAATAAAATAACTGCTATCGCAGAAAAACCAGTGCAGAAATTTTTTGTAAGTGCTGGGATATATATGCTCTCACCTGAAATTTTAGATCTTATTCCACAAGATGAGTTTTACGACATGCCTGTGCTATTTGAAAAGCTTATAAAATTAAGTAAAAATGTTATATCATTCCCGATCAGAGAGTATTGGCTTGACATCGGACGTATGGAAGAATATCAAAGAGCAAATGAAGAGTATAAAGAAGTTTTTTAATGTATAAAAATAATAGTTTTTTAGCAATTGTACCGGCAAGAGGAGGCAGTAAGGGTTTGCCTGGAAAAAACATTAAAGAATTATGCGGAAAGCCACTTGTTGCGTGGAGCATAGAGGCTGGACTAAAAAGTAAATATGTAGATGAGGTCATGGTTAGCACTGACGATGAGAAAATTGCAGAAATTTCAAAAAAGTATGGCGCAAATGTCCCATTTTTAAGACCAAGTGAGTTGGCAAGTGATACCGCCACAACCTTTGATGCTGTAAAACACACTATAGATTATTATAAAAATGAATTAAAAAAAGAGTTTGACTATATCGTTTTATTAGAGCCTACATCGCCTTTGAGAGAAGTTTGTGATATAGATATGATGATAGAAAAAATCATAGATAATCAAAAAAAATTTGACTCAATATCTAGTATAGGGGAAGTGCACGAGCATCCATCTATCATGAAGAAAATTGTAGAAAATGATTCTATTGTACCATTTTGCAAGGAGCTCGAATTTACTACAAGGCGACAGGACAACGAAAAGGCATATTTTCCTTACGGGGTTGCTTATATAGTTAAAATAAAAAATTTCATAGAAGAAAAAACATTTTATACACAAAGAAATACTTTTTATGAGATAAAGAGATATCAATGCTATGAAATAGATGATATATATGATTTTTTAGCAATCGAAAATATAATGAAATACGAATGGAGGTTGAAATGAATTTTTTAGTAATCGGTCTGGGTTCAATGGGCAAGAGAAGGATTAGAAATTTAATTGCGCTTGGTTATAAAGATAGTATTGCTGGTTTTGAGCCAAGAGATGATAGAAGGAGTGAAGTAGAAAGAAAATATAATATTAAAACTTTTGATAGCCTTGAAAAAGCAATGGCTGAATTTGTTCCAGATGTATTCATAGTATCTACTCCACCAAATATGCATATGCATTATGCATATTTGGCTGAAAAAAACAATATTAACTGTTTTATAGAAGCCTCTGTTGTTGAAGCTGAAAAAATTTTAGAATTGTCAAAAAGAATAAAAGATAAAAAAATTTTAATAGCACCATCTTGCACAATGAAATATTATCCTATTTCAATAAGAATAAAAGAGTTAGTTAATAAAAAAGTAATAGGTAAAATCCTTAATTATAACTATCAAACCGGTCAGTATTTGCCAGATTGGCACCCTTGGGAAAAAATAGAAGATTTTTATGTTTCAAATTCTGATACCGGTGGTTGTAGGGAAATAGTTCCATTTGAATTGACATGGTTAAATGATATTTTCGGTGACTCTACACCACTGGCGTGTGTGAGAAAAAAAATAACAGATATTAATGCTAATATAGATGATATATATCATTGTATTTTAGAACATTCAAATAATGTATTAGGAAATTTAACTATTGAAGTAGTATCAAGACCTAGAGCTACTAGAGAAATGAGAATATTGGGTTCAGATGGTGAGATAGTTTATAGTGCAGATAATAATGAACTCAGATATATAAATACCAATATGAATAATTGGAATAGGACAAAATTTGGTACAGGAACAGTAGAAAGCGGATATATTAATCCGGAGGAGCCATATATTAATGAGTTAAAAGATTATATAAATGGTATAAAAGAGGTTAAAAACGGAGAGGTGTTGACATACCCAAATAGGCTAGAAGATGATTATAGAGTATTGCAGAACTTATATAGACTAGAAGAAATAAGCGAGGGAAGACATGACTTATCAAGATAGATTATTAAAAGCAATACCTGGCGGTGCGCATACTTATAGCAGAGGGTTTGATCAGTATCCAGCCAATGCTCCACAAATTTTAAAAAGAGGGAAAGGCGCATATGTATATGACGAAAATGGTAGAGAATTTTTGGACTATGGAATGGCGCTTAGGGCTGTAAATTTAGGCTACGCGAATGAAGAAATAAACAAAGCTGCGATCGAGCAAATAGAATTTGGAAACAATCTAACTAAGCCTAGTATGATTGAGCTAGAGGCCGCTGAATTATTAATAGATATGATAGATAGTGTTGATATGGTTAAATTTACTAAAAATGGCTCAACAGCAACAACAGCAGCTATCAAACTTAGTAGAGCATACACTGGAAGGGAGCTGGTTGCAAGATGCGCAGAGCACCCATTTTTTAGCTATGATGACTGGTTTATTGGCTCAACGCAACTTACCAAGGGCATACCGCAAAAGGACACTGAAGGCACAAAAACATTTGGCTACAACAACATTGAAAGCTTAGAGAGGCTTTTTGATGAATTTCCTAATCAAATAGCTTGTGTGATTTTAGAGCCAGCTGCGACAGAACACCCAAAAGATAACTTTTTACATAAAGTAAGAGACCTGTGTCATAAAAATGGAGCAGTATTTATACTTGACGAGATGATAACTGGCTTTAGATGGCATTTAAAAGGGGCTCAATATTATTATGATATTAAGCCTGATTTGTGCACTTTTGGAAAGGCAATGGCAAATGGATTTTCAGTTGCGGCTATAGCCGGAAAAAGAGAGATAATGCAGCTTGGCAGCATAGAATTTGAAGGAAAAGAGAGAGTCTTTTTGCTATCAACAACACATGGTGCAGAGATGAGTGGCTTAGGTGCTTTTGTTGCGGCTATGAAATTTATGAAAGAACATAATGTGGTTGAGTATATTTGGAACTATGGCACAAGACTAATCTCTATAATAAATGAGCTTGCAAAAAAATATGAAATTGAAAGAAATTTCGTAGCAGGCGGGATCGAGTGCAGCCCGTACTATTTGACCTTTGATAAAAATGGTCAAAATTCTTTAGGGCTAAGAACTCTTTTTTCTCAAGAAATGATCAAAAATGGTGTGCTTATTCCTTGGGTGGCACTTTCTTATGCTCACGGAGAAAATGAACTTACAAAGACTAAAAACGCACTAGAAAAAACTTTTGAAGTTTATAGAAAGGCAGTTAATGAGGGATATGAAAGATATTTAGTAGGTAGCCCTATCAAGCCAGTGTTTAGAAAATTTAATTAAGGGAGAGTAAAATGATATTGGAAAATGAAATAATACAACTAAGACCATATATTTTAGAAAAAGATAATTTGACCCTAAGAGGGCAATATTTAGAATGGATACAAGATTACAATAATATAGAATATATTAATTCGATATCATTGCTAATGAATGATAGTTTAGATTTTATAGAAAATAGTTTTAATAGGTTCGCATCAAAAAATTCTCAGGGCTTTTTTATTTATCATAAAGGTAGTAAAAAATTTCTTGGTACAGTAAAACTAGACAAAATTGATTTTTTTAGGCAATCTGGAGAATTTGGCATAATGATTGGAGAGCAAGACTTCAAACGTCAAAACATAGGTACATTTTCAATGGGGTTAATTTTAGACTATTCTTTTAGAATACTTGGCCTACATAGGATATGGGGAGGGTGTGCTACAAATAATACTGGTATGCGAAAACTTTTTGAGAAATTTAATTTTAAAGAAGAGGGCAGACAAAGAGAAAGTATTTATGTTAATGGTGTTCATCAAGATGGTGTCTTTTATGGGCTATTAAGGAAAGAATGGAAGGATGAAATAAGATGAGTAAAATTTTTTGGTGCAAAAAGTGCTTGAATATGTCTACTAGACCGAGAATTGAATTTAATGAAGATCAAATTTGCAATGCTTGTCAATGGAGTGAAGAAAAAAAATCTTTAAATTGGGATAATCGAAAAAAAGAATTGATAGAAATAATAAATAAACATAAAAAATCTAATGGTCAATACGATTGTATTGTTCCAGTTAGTGGCGGAAAGGATAGTTCTTATGTTTCATATAAGTTGAAATATGAATATGGTTTAAATCCTTTGACTGTAACGGTAAAGCCTGGAATAGTTTTTGATATTGGAGAAGAAAATCTAACAAATTTTATATCCTCGGGGTATGATAATATTACAATAAGACCAAATTTGAAAGTTTTAAAACAAGTTGATAAAATTGGACTTATTGAGTTTGGAAGACCAATGCTAGGGTGGCAAACAATTATACAAGCTTTTATCCCAAAAATAGCAAGAAAATTTAATATACAAATGATTTTTTATGGTGAAAATGGAGAAATAGAATATGGAGGTTCTACTAAAAACAAGAACGTGCCGTATGGAAGTTTTGAATTTGTTAAAAATATTTTGTTATCAGATACATACAATAGAATACTTAATAGTGGAATAGATAAAAATGACTTGGAAATGTATAAATTTGACGAGGATTTTATTCTTGGTAAAAGTAATGTGCTAAGTCTATATTGGTCTTATTTTGAACCTTGGGATTCATATAGAAATTTTAAAATAGCAGAAAAATATTGTGGTCTTGCTAGTAAGAAATCTCAGGAAGGCTCTACCTATAACGATTATTCACAAAACGACACAAGTTTATATGATTTACATACATATCTAATGTATTTAAAATTTGGTTTTGGCAGAGCTTCGCAGGACGCGGGTATTGATATTAGAAGAGGCGCTATTTCTAGAAAAGAAGCAATAGAGTTAGTGATTAAATACGATGGTATATTCCCAGAAATATATTTAGATGGGTATTTAAAGTATTACGATTTAACAAAGGAAGAGTTTAATAATATTATAGATAAATGGGCTAACAAAGATCTGTTCTTTAAAAGAGATGGTGTATGGACCCCTAAATTTGAAGTTGGAAAAGATTTTCAAATAGGTTAATATATAAATCATTAGCTTTTTTAAGAGTATTTTAATAAAAATGATTTAATTGGTAAGTATTTTGGGCTTAAAATCGTTTTTAAACCTAAAACTTTATGCTGTCATTAAAATTTAAGTAAAAATTATATCCGTGCTAAGAGTTGAATTTAAAAATATACATAGAGTTTCGATAAAATATTAAAACATATTAATGTAACAAAAGAACTTTATAAGGAGACATGATAATGCTTAAAGACAAGGTTGTAGTTGTAACTGGTGGAGCTGGACTTATTGGTAAAGAATTTATAAAAGCTATTGTTGAAAACAACGGCATAGCTATTATCGCGGATATAAATGAAAAAATAGGACAAGAGGCAAAAGAGGCGCTATCTAAAGAGCTAAATTCAAAAAATATAGACTTTGTAAAACTTGACATCACGTCTAAAGACTCTTTGGAAGCTTGTATAAAATATTTGCATGATAAGTATAAAAGGATAGATGCATTAGTAAATAATGCGTACCCTCGAAACAAGAACTATGGAAGGCACTTTTTTGATGTTGAGTATAGTGACTTTATAGAAAATTTGGGACTAAATTTGGGTGGTTATTTTGCCGTATCTCAGCATTTTGCAAGATACTTTAAAGAGCAAGGATATGGAAATATCGTAAATATATGCTCGATCTATGGCGTGGTTGCTCCAAAATTTGAAATATATAAGAACACAACAATGACTATGCCGGTTGAATATGCTGCCATAAAATCAGGGCTTATACACCTTACTAAATATATGGCAAAGTATTTTAAAGGGATGAACATCAAGGTAAATGCGCTAAGTCCTGGCGGTATATTTGATAACCAGCCAGAGCCTTTTTTGGAGAAATATAAAGATCAGTGCCTAAACAAGGGTATGTTAAACAATAGTGACTTAAAAGGCACCTTGGTTTATCTGCTGAGTGATATGAGTAGATATGTAAATGGGCAAAATATTGTAGTTGATGATGGGTTTAGTTTATGAAGATACTTAAATATGTTAAACATATATTAAGCTTATCTAAAAGGGGAACTTTTTTAGATTATATTATTTATTATTTGAAGGCCATTCCAAAAGTTAAACAGCTTAAAAAAATTGATTTCTCAAATATAACTATATATTTTAAGGAAAACTCTAACTCTGTAAAATCAGATAGAAATGTCTTACTGGAATTTTTTTCTGATTATCCAGCAATGGTTCATAATATCTGCAATAGAAATTTACTTTTAGAAAACATAAAAAACACAAATAGCATTGCTTTACTCCAGCACAATTCTGATATTAAAATGAAATACTTAGCAAGAGTATATGGCATAAATAAATTTACATCTGTGTATACATATAAAAATATTTTATATAGATATATGTCATTGATATTCCTAATTAAAAATTTTAAATTCTTTAAATATAAAAAAACATATGGCTGGAGCATAGTTTGTGAAGGGATTGAAATAGGTGACCTGATTTATGATCAGTTTTTAAGATTTTCAAATTTACCTACTTATAGAAAAATTGATTTAAGGTTTTTATTATATATATTTAATTCTATAATATTATTTTATAGATACAAAGATATATTGGTAGAAAATAAAATTACTGATATTATTTTATCTCATGATGTGTATGCTGATTATGGGATATTTTTTAGAGTAGCTTACTTAGTTGATCCAGATATAAAATTTTATAATGGTGATACAGTAAATCTTGGTTATTTGACTGTACAAAATGCCACAAAAGGTCATATTAAAAAGCCAAGAGTTCTTTATAAAAATGATACGGTAGCAATATTTTCTAAATTTCCCAAAGAAGAATTATTAAAAGAATATGAGAATATTATGCTACTTAGAACTAGCGGGAAAAATTATAAAGATATTGATAATGCAAATGTATACTTGAATACAGACATAAATAGCATTGAGGAATTAAAATCCAAATATGCAGTTCATCAAGAAGGTAAAAACTTTTTTGTATATTCGCATGCTTTTATTGATGCCGTTAGATATTTTGAAACTCTTTATTCGGATTATTACACTTGGTTATATGAGACTTTGATTTTATTGTCAAAAAAAACTTTAAAACATAATTTTTACGTAAAAGCCCATCCTTCTGAACATTTTTATAAATGTGATGTTACTGTGAAAAGTGTTGTTGATGAAATAAATACTAAATATGGAGCCAAGTTTATTTACCTGGATAAAAAAATAAATAATAATGTTGTATTTAAGTATGCAGACGCTTGTTTTACTTGCACTGGATCGATCGCTTTTGAAGCACCTTGCTTTGGTGTGCCAGTATTTACCGCATCAAATTTTATGGAAGAAGTAAAAACTACTATAAATTCTATGACTATAGATGAGTATAAGAGAAATTTGGAAACCATAGATAATTTACAAAGGCTTAGTGATGATGCAATAGAAAGAGCAAGATTGTATTTTATTTTATTTGATAAATATTTTCTGATAGATCTGGAAAATTCAATTAATGATGTTTTTGTGGATTCATATAAGCAGTATGAGTTTATAAATAGTAGTATTCTAAATAGTCCCAAAGTAACCGAACAAGTATTATTTAGAGCATTTAAACATACTGTGGCAAATAATTTTTTATATACCTATAGAAACGAAGTCTAAAAAAACAAAAAGGAGAATACGGTGACTAGAAAGATAATAGGGAAATTTATTCCTACACGAATTAAAAAGCAATTGAATAATTTCAAAATATTGGCTTGTGATTATTCTCAATACCAAACCATACAAAACTGGGATTGTGTTGATAAATTCAGAAATAAAATACCTTGGTATACGTATCCCGCTATAGAATTCTTAAACACTTTTGATTTTTCTGAAAAATCTGTTTTTGAATTTGGAAGTGGTAACTCATCAATATACTGGGCTAAAATGGCCAAAGATGTGGTTTCTGTTGAACATGATAAAGAATGGTTTGAAAAAGTAAATTCTAGTCTCAGTAGTAATCAAACTTTATTATATAGAGAAGATAGTGAAGAGTACGAAAAATCTATATTAGATTTTAATAAAAAATTTGATGTAGTTATAATAGATGGTATCAGAAGACCTCAATGCTCAAATTTAATTGAAAGATGTTTAAATTATCAATCGGAGGGGGGTATTGTGATATTAGATAATTCTGATTGGTTTAGAGAAACATCAAAATATTTAAGAGAAAAACTAGACCTTATAGAGATAGATTTTCATGGTTTTGGTCCTATAAATGATTATACTTGGACGACTTCCGTATTTATAACAAGAAATTTTAGATTTAAGCCAATTGACAACATACAGCCTATTTTTTCTGTATCGGCCATTAAACAGAGCGGAGAATAAATGTCACTACAAAAAATATGTAAAAAATTTTTGCCAAAAATAGTAAAAGAAAAGATTATCGAGTTTAGAAATAATAATTTAGATGGATATGCTACAAAGTCATATTCCCAAGAGGGTGAAGATATGATTTTGAGAAGGTTGTTTGGAGGACAGAAATTTGGTTTTTATGTAGATGTGGGCGCCCATCATCCCAAGCGTTTTTCAAATACATATTATTTTTATAAAAAAGGATGGAGAGGTATTAATATAGATGCCATGCCCGGCAGTATGATTGCTTTTGATAAATTTCGTCCAAGAGATATAAATATAGAAAAGCCAATCTCTGATAAAAAACAAATTTTAACCTACTATGCCTTTAATGAACCTGCTTTAAATACTTTTTCAAAGGAGTTAGCAGTAGAGTATGAAAAGGAAAATTATTTTATAAAATTTACAAGAGATATTGAAACTACAACACTTGAGGATGTTCTTGATAGAAATTTACCAAAAAACCAGGATATAGACTTTTTATCGGTAGATGTTGAAGGCTTAGATTTTATGGTTTTAAAATCTAATAATTTTGAAAAATATAAACCAAAAATAGTTTTGATAGAAATTCTAGGAAATAGTTTTAGTGAAATTGAAAACAATAAAATAGCTGATTATTTAAGGCAATGTGGCTATTCTATCTTTGCAAAGACTGTTAATACTGTATTTTTTATAAACAATGGTTTTAAAAAAGATAAGCCTTTATAGACTTATAGTTTAATATTTGTATTGGTTTATAAGATAATCATATGAAGGATCTGTAAAAGTATATGTGCGGAATATTAGGAACGATACCATCTTCAAATGAAACTAAATTTAAAAGTGCGTTAAATAGATTAGAGCATAGGGGTCCTGATGGTTTTGGGATAGAAACAATTGAAAATAGTATTACATTGGGACATAGAAGACTGGCTATTGTGGATTTGTCAGATAGCGCTCATCAGCCAATGTATGATAAAACAAAAAGATATTGTGTAATTTTTAATGGCGAGATATATAATTTTTTGGAAATTAAAAAAGAGTTAGAAGCAAAAGGGCATACATTTTGTTCATCATCAGACACAGAAGTTTTGCTTTATTCTTATATAGAGTGGGGTGAAGAGTGTGTCTTAAAATTTAACGGAATGTGGGCTTTTGCTATATGGGATGGTCAAAAAAAAGAGCTTTTTTTATCTAGAGATAGATTTGGCAAAAAACCACTTTTTTATGCTGTAATTGATGGTAAATTTATATTTGCCTCAGAAATGAAGGCTATCTATCCATTTTTAAAAGAGATAAGACCATCAAAAGATTTTCATTGGATGAAAGATAATATTTTTTCATATGAAGCAACCGAAAAATGTTTGATAGATGGAATTAAGAGATTCCCTTTCGGGCATAATGGAATTTATAAAAATGGGAATTTAAAAATAAAAAGATACTGGAATACTCTTGATAATATTGCGGAGCCACCAAAAACGTATGATGCTCAAGTAGAGCGATTTAGGGAATTGTTTTTAGACGCTTGTAAGATTAGGATGAGATCAGATGTACCTATAGGAACAGCCCTTAGTGGAGGGCTTGATAGTAGTGCAACCATTTCAGCCATGGCTCATCTATCAAAATCTCATATTGATTACGGCAAGAATGACTGGCGACATGCTTTTGTTGCATCTTTTCCAGGTACTCCACTTGATGAAACGCATTTTGCAAAAATGGTTGTTGATCATATAGGGATTGAAGCCACTTATATAAATATTGAGCCTCTTAAGTATTGGGATAACCTAGAAAAATATTTTTATATGTTTGAGGACTTGTATATAACTAGTCCTATTCCAATGATGGCTACATACGGAGCTGTAAAAAAACATGGAACGACAGTAACGTTAGATGGGCATGGAGCAGATGAGCTTTTTAGTGGCTATGGACATTTAATTGAAGCTTTATGGAATAGCAAATTTTCGATAAAAAATAGTATCGATATACTTAATACCTATCAAGAGACATTGGGAAATGGATCACAGTTTGATAGAAAAAGTAATTTTAATATATATGTTAAATTTATGATAAAGAAAATAGTAAAAATAATTTTTGGAAAAGAATTTAGGTCAAAAGATGCCAACCATAAAAATTTTAATAAACTTGATAGCTTTTCTCAGCAACTATATATAATTTTTCATGAAACAATATTGCCAACCTTGCTTAGGAATTACGATAGGTATTCTATGACAAATAGCGTAGAGATAAGGATGCCTTTTATGGATCATAGGATCGTCTCTTTTGTAACCTCTTTGCCATATTCTAGTAAATTTGGAAATGGCTATACAAAAAAGCTCATAAGAGATGCTATGGATTCTTACATGCCAAAAGAGATAACATGGAGAAAGTCTAAGATCGGATTTAACTCCCCAATAGTTGATTGGATGCAGGGCGATTTAAAGGAATGGTTTTTGGATACGGTTCATGAAAAAGGCTTTATGGAATCTAACTTGATAGACAATCCATCTGAGCTTCAAAGCCAAATTTTGAATATCGCAAATAAAAATACAAATAGCTATGTGTTGGCTGAAAATTCTTGGAAGAATTTAACACCATATATTTGGGAAAAAGCAATTAAAAAATTTGGAGCCAGCAATAATGCAACAAATTGATATAAAATCGTATAATTTAGCACCAATAGTGCTATTTGTCTATAATAGATTGGATCATACGAAGCAGACTATAGAGGCCTTGCAAAAAAATAAATTTGCAAATAAAAGTGATCTTTTTATATATTCTGATGCGGCTAAAAATGAAGAGTCAAAACAAAAAGTAGCAGAGGTAAGAGAATATATAAAAAGTATAAATGGATTTAAAAATATTACAATCATTGAAAGAGAAAAAAACTATGGTCTCGCAAATAGTATCATAGACGGCGTTACAAAAATTGTAAATGAATATGGCAAAATAATTGTTCTTGAGGATGACTTAATAACAAGTCCGAATTTTTTAAAATTTATAAACGAAGCACTAGAAATTTATAAAAATGAGGGCAAAGTATACAGCGTTACTGGGTATTCTTTTACTGATAATATATCAGATATCGAAAGTAGCTATTTTTTGAAACTTACTAGCTCTTGGAGCTGGGGTACTTGGGCGGATAGATGGCAAAAATTTAAACGAGATAAAAAGGATTTGGAGCAAATTATCAGTAGCTCAATACAAGAAAAAAATCTTTTTAACTTCGATGATTCTTATGATTATGTCAGTATGGCTAAGATGCAGATCGATGGTAAAATAGATTCATGGGCGATTTATTGGTATCTGTGTGTATTTAAACAAAATGGACTCACACTATATCCTGCTAAGAAGTTAGTGAAAAATATTGGGTTTGATGGAAGTGGAACTCACTGCTCTTTCTCGGAATACGAGGACGAACTAGTAAATTTTTATCCTAGTTTTACAAAAGATATTGTTGAAAAAACAATAAATAGAAATGTAGTGTCTAGTATATTAAGAGAAAAAAATAAAATAAGCATAAAAAGAAAAATAATAAATAAACTAAAAAAACATTTATCTCAAAAACAAAAACAGATTTTATTAATACTATTTTCGAAGGCACAATTACTCTTTCATAAAAAAGATATAGGCAAAAATACATATATCGATAAGACAGTGCATGTAACAGGCTGGAAAAATATCTTAATAGGGAATAATACTGGTATCAGCGAATACACTTGGATAAATGTAAATAAAAGGTTGGGAGACAATAAGCATATTATAATTGGCAGCAACTGTTATATTGGCAGAAGGAATTTTTTTAGCTCAGGATTATTAATAAAAGTATCAGATTATTTTATGAGTGGCATTGATTGTAAATTTATGGGAAGCGACCATATTTTTAAAAATCCTTTTATACCATATATTGCTACTGGAACAACTATAGAAAAAAAAATTATTATTGAAACCAATGTATGGCTAGGCGCTGGAGTGAGTGTTATTGGAAATTTAACAATAGGTAGAGGCTCTATAGTAGGTGCTGGAAGTTTGGTTAACAAAGACATACCACCTTTTAGTATTGCTGTTGGGAGCCCTTGTAAAGTTATAAAAAGATATGACTTTGGTGCCGGAAAATGGGTAGGAATAGACGAATATGATTTCAACAATGATTCATTGATTCCAACAGAAGAGGAGTATGCAAATAAATTAAAACAAAATTTTCCAAATGTTATCATTCCATTTGTTGCATGTGGAAAAAATAAAGGTGATTTGTTTTGAAAAAAATATTAATTACTGGAGCCAAGGGTTTTTTGGGTTCAAACGTAGCACATCATTTTAAAACTCTAGGATATCAGACATATGGTATAGGACATGGTGGACTGTCTATAGAAGAGTCAAAAGAGATCGGACTTGACTACTGGAAAAAGGATGATGTGTCGATAAAGGCAATTTTAGAATTTGAACAAGTTTTTGATGTTATAGTGCATTGTGGCGGTAGTGGCTCTGTTGGTTTTTCTGTTAAATGCCCATACGAAGATTTTAAAAAAACAGTAAATGGTACACTTGAAGTCTTAGAATATATAAGGGTGTATAACAATAATTCCCATCTTATCTACCCATCAAGTCCAGCAGTACAGGGCGAATGTGAGGATAAGCCGATCGTAGAAGAGTATTTCGGAAGACCAGTTTCTCCTTATGGGTATCATAAAAAAATAGCCGAGGATCTATGTCAGAGCTATAGTGAAAAATTTGGTTTAAATATTTCTATAATAAGACTCTTTTCAGTATACGGAAATGGTCTTAAGAAGCAGTTGCTTTGGGATGCTTGCCAAAAAATATTAGATAGTAGTGATGAGGCCGTCTTTTGGGGAACTGGGAAAGAAACAAGGGATTTTATACACATAAGTGATGTTTTACTTTTAGTTGATATGTTGTTAAAAAAAGATGAAAAATTTTATATCATAAACGGTGGAACTGGTGTAAAGCATACCATAAAAGATGTAGTAGAAATGATAAGAAATCTAGTAAATCCAAATATTAATATAAAATTTAATAATCAAGTGAATGTAGGAAATCCAATGTACTACTGGGCAGATACACACAAGCTAGAAAAAAATGGTTTTAACGCGGATAAAAATTTAAAACAAGAGATAATAAACTATGTAGAGTGGATAAAGGGACTGGATGATTAAAGTTGGATTTATAGGTAGTGTGTCAAAAGAATGGATGGGCGGATTAAACTATTTTAAAAACTTACTTTTCGCTATAAATTCTATAGAAAAAAAAAAGCTTGAAGTATTTGTTTTTGTTGGTAAAAAAATAGATATAGAAACAAAAAGAATGTTTCAAGAATATACAACTGTAATAGAAGATAGCATATTTGACAGAAAAAGTATAAAATGGTTTCTTAGTAAAATAGAACAAAAAATATTTAAAACAAATATTTTGCTCGAAAATATCCTTAAAAAACATAATATACAAATACTTTCTCACGCAGCTATAACAAATTTAAAAACGATAAAAACTATAAATTGGATACCGGATTTTCAACATATTCATTTACCTCAAATGTTTTCTGAAAAAGAGATACAAAATAGGAATAATAATTTTTTAAAGTTAATAAGAGATAGTGATTTAATTGTTTTTAGTAGTTTTGATGCATTAAAAGATATGAAGAAATTTGCACCTAATTATGAAGATAAAGCAAGAGTTTTGCAATTTGTTTCACAACCAAATAGCAGATATTTTGAACTAGATGAACATGATAAAAGTTTATTATTGCAAAAGTATAAAATAAAAGATGATTTTTTTTATATACCAAATCAATTTTGGAAGCATAAAAATCACATGATGATATTTGAGGCCATTAACGAATTAAAAAAAGATGGTGTTGAGATCAATATTGTTTGTACTGGATATCTAGGCGATTATAGAAATAAAACATATATTGATGATATAAGGAAGGTTGTAAAATTAAATAATTTGGAAGATAATATAAAACTTCTGGGACTCGTGGATTATGAAGATGTTTTTGCATTGATTAAATTCTCAAAAGCAGTGATAAATCCATCTTTATTTGAGGGTTGGAGCTCTACAGTTGAAGAGTGTAAAAGTGTAGGAAAAAATATGATCTTGTCTGATCTGGATGTGCATAAAGAACAATATCCAAACGCAGTTTTTTTTAAAAGAGATAGTATTGAGTCTTTAAAAGAAGTACTAAAATTTTATAAGATAGAAAATGAGAGCAATGTGGAACCATTAGAAGCAAGGACAAAAAAATTTGCAAATATTTACTCTTCAATTTGTAAAGAAGCTTTAACTCGCTAGAGCATAACAATGAATAAAGATATCTACTATAAAAACTACAATGAAAAACCAACTAAACTTAGCGTAATTACCGCAACCTACAATGCAGAAAAATTCTTGCCTAGAGTTATAAAAAGTCTGCAAGAGCAAACCGATAAAGATTTTGAGTGGATCATTTCTGATGGAGCATCTAGTGATAGTACTTTAGAAATTCTAAAAAGTACTGAAGGAATAAATATAAAAGTTATTTCTGGAGAGGACTTTGGGATTTATGACGCTTTAAATAGAGCTATAAAGGCTTGTAACGGAGAATTCTACCTTGTTATTGGTGCTGATGATGAACTTTATCCAAATGCTATCCAAAATTATAAGGAAGCTATAGAAGATGGTGTAGACATAATAACAGCTTGTGTCGATACTGATAATGGCAAAATCGAGCCAAATAGTGGTCCAAAATGGCTTAAAGGACAATTCCAATATATTTCAGGACATGCTGTTGGCTCAATATATCGTACAAGTCTCCATCAAAAGTTTGGATACTATTCTAGAAAATTTCCAATAGCGGCAGATCAGCTATTTGTATTGACTGTTGCAAATTGTGGAGCTCAGATAAAAATACTAAAAAGTGTGGTTGGTAAATTTTCAAATGATGGAGTCAGCAGTGTTGATATATTAGGAGCTCTTTGTGAATTTTATAGAGTTCAAGTAGTGATGGGTGAAAACAAATTTTTACAAACTATCCTATTTGTTTTAAGACTTATTAAAAATTTTGGAAAAATGCAGAGATAAGCAAATGAAAGACCACGATGTATCCATAATAGTACCCATTTATAATGTGGAAAAATATATAGAAAATTGTGCAGTTACGCTTTTAGAGCAAGATTATGACAATATAGAGTATGTTTTTGTAAATGATTGCACGCCAGATAAATCTATGAAAATTTTGGAGAATACGATAGAAAGATACCCAAACAGAAAAAAACATGTAAAAATTATTAATAAAACAAAAAATGAAGGTTTACCGCAAGCTAGAAAAAGTGGGTTGAAAATAGCAAGCGGTAAATACATTTTACATGCAGATAGTGACGACTGGGTCGATAAAGATATGGTAAGTTCTTTGATATATGAAGCTAAAAAAAGCGATGCAGATATCGTTTGTTTTGACTACATTAAAGAATTTAGCAAAAAAAGCGTTATAAAAAGTTTTTTTTATACAAAAAACCATCCAAAGTTAAATTTGGAATTTGTAAAAGCTATTTTATCTCATGAAGTTTCTGTTTCTATGTGTGATAAATTAGTTAAAAGGGAGCTTTATAAAAATATTGATTTTCCGCATTTTTCACATTGTGAGGATAGTTTTGTAAATTTGCAGCTTTTTTATGAAGCAAAAAAAATTACTCACATTGCAAGGCCATTTTATCATTATAGAACAAATCCCAACTCACTTTCTAATAGTTTCTCAAATAATAAAAAAGCTCTTGAGGATTTTGCTGAGTTTAGTAAAGCCGTAAGGAATTTCCTACTGCAGAGAGGTCTTTTTGATGAATATTTTAAATATCATATCCCTGCAATTTTAAAGTTTATTTTGGATTATTCGGACAGCAACTTTAAAAATCATATAAATGCTATATGTCCAGAGGCAAATCATATAAAATATGTTTTTAAAATAAATAGAAATTTCGTTTACAAAATTTTATACGGTTCTGTATTTTTGGGGTGTCCTCAAATTTTTGTTTTTGCAAAAAGGATTTTTCTTTCTTTGAAAAATAATTAGGAAAATTTATTGCTTTATTTTGTAATATTTGCTTACATATCAACATTTTTAGTGTTAGATCTGACTAAATTTTTACGCTTTAACAAAATAGCATTAGTTGTGCTCTATCTATTCTTAATATTGTTTATTGGTGCAAGATACGAGATTGGTGGCGACTGGAATTATTATTTATATGAAATATTTTATAAAGATGCAAGAACTGATCTCGGATATGAATTTTTAAGTCTAATTGGAAAAAATATCTCTACGCAACATGGGATCATTTTTGTAAATTTATGCTGCGCCTTTTTATTCTTAAGCTGCTTATTTTTCCTTGTAACTAGATTTAGATATCCTTTTGCTGGATTGCTTGTTGCATTTCCTCATGGTATTACGGTGGTAGCTATGGGATATACTAGGCAAAGCGTTGCAATAGGATTTGGTTTTGTTGCGATGTACTTTATGGCAAAAAATCATAACTTTAAATCCATAATTTTTATTTTAATTGGTAGTTTATTTCATAAGTCGATTGCTATATTAATGATATTTTTACCATTGCTATATTTAAGACAAGTTAATATAAAAAAAGTTTATATAGGCATAGTATTTTTTCTTGTTCTTGCATTGATATGTTTTAAATTTGATATTTTTGCTGGATATATTAGCAAGATAAAATTTTTATATTTATCTGATATGCACTATTCCAATGGTGCATTTATTAGGATTGCTGTTCATATTATTCCTCTTGTTTTATACATATTTATGAGAAAAGATATAAAAAATAGAAATAATATAAATTACATATTATTCGATGAGCTATCCATTTTAATAGTTGTGGCTATGTTTTCGTCTATATTTTTATCTACTTTAGTAGATAGGCTTGGTTTATATTTTATATTTTTTGATATCGTAATTTTTAGTATTTTCATAGAAAGACTAGAAATAAAGTTAAAATTTACCTTAGCATTTTTAATCATAATAGAAAATTTTTTGATCTTTTATATTTGGTATAACTACTCGTTTTATGCCATTCATTATTGGCAACCTTATAAAAACTTTTTTTTGGAGATGCTATGAAAATTTTTATAATCGGCAATCTCGCCTCCACGATGATAAATTTTAGAAAAGAATTTATTAAAATGCTTGTATCAAGTGAGCATGAGGTTTATTGTTTGGCTAGTGACTACGATAAAAAAAGTAGAGAAAAAATAAGCTCTTTTGGTGCAATCCCACTTGACTATACTTTAAATGCAAAGGGTTTAAATCCATTTAAAGACGCTATTGCTACGTTTGATTTGATTAAGCTATTTAGGCAACATAGTCCAGATGTAGTTTTTTCTTTTTTTGTTAAGCCAGTCATTTTTGCAACTATAGCTGCAAAAATAGCAAGAGTGCCACGAATAGTTGGTATGATAGAAGGACTTGGTGGGGCTTTTACTGTCCACAAGAGCGGTCAAACAAAAAAGGCGAAAATTATCAAGGCAATACAGATTTTTCTATATAAAATTTCCTTACCACCTCTTGATGAACTTATCTTTTTAAATAACGATGATAAAAAAGAGCTAATAGATACTTATAATATAAATGCAAAAAGTGTCAATATACTGGGTGGCATAGGTGTCGATCTGAAAAAATTTTCATACTCTAAAGCAACAAGTGATCCCGTTAGTTTTATATTCATAGGTAGATTGCTTACAGAAAAGGGTATTTTTGAATATTTAAAAGCCGCTAAAATAGTTAAAGATAAATATAAAGATGTAAATTTTTATATATTAGGTGGTTTTGAAGAAAATAATCCATTTGGATTAAAGAAAGAAGAGCTAAGGCCTTATCTTAATGATGATATTGTCATTTTCCCAGGATACGTAAATCATATAAAAGATTGGATCACAAATAGTTCAGTATTTGTCTTGCCATCATATAGAGAGGGTGTGCCAAGGAGTTCGCAAGAGGCGATGGCAATAGGAAGAGCTGTCATAACAACAGATACTGTTGGTTGCAGAGAAACGGTCAAGGATGGTGTAAATGGCTTTTTAGTACCGCCATACAATAGCGATGTATTAGCGCAAAAAATGATGTACTTTGTAGAAAATCCAGAAATGATAATTCAAATGGGCATTGAAAGTAGAAAAATCGCAGAAGAAAAATTTGATATAAATGAACAAAACAAAAAGCTTATGAGTATAGTTGTTGGATATAAAAACTAGAGATTTTTAACTTTTTATTTTCTAGGCTAACTCCTCACTCCACCTTATATCCAGTGCCTCGCACGGTTTTTAGGCAAATAGTTGGTATTTAGCTCTTATCTCTCGCACGAGCGATCTTATGCGGTCTTGTGATAAGGTTTCGTTTTTATATAGGTGGTGATCTATCTCATCGTAGGTGACGACGTGAGGCGAATTTTTGCATAAAATTTCAAGCAGCTGGCTCTCTTTTTTACCAAGATAGATGACCTCGTCCTCTTTTCTTATACACTGGGAGTCTTTGTCAAAGACCAGGCCATTTTTTAGCTTAAATTTAGAGCCTAAAAGTACCTTGCAAAGCCTAAAAACGTGAAATAAAAACTCTTTATGACAAAATCATTAACCCTAGCGTAGTAAATCCTCTTAAAAACGCTAGGGACGCTCTCGTCTAACAAAAGCATAATGGGAGTGATGTTTTGGCTATCTCTTATAAATTTAGCCAGATCAAGGTTTAAATTTCTTTATCTATTGCCGCGCTCAAAGTCCTTGATGACCGAGCATGCGCTTTTGAGCTGGATCATCCTAAACCCAAAGCGGTAAAGCGATGCATTTAGGATGACATTTTGCTCAAAGTCGCTCGAGAGCAGCAAGATCTTCTTCGTCAGCCAGCTAGACCGCCACCAGCTGGTTTTTTAGCGTCTTTTTCAGCCTTTTGTTTTAAAAATTCCTCTTCGTCTTTTGTAGGTTTGTACTCATCTTTGAAGAATTTTTGCTTAGTTTCGATCTTCTTTTCAAGCATCTTTTTATCATAAATTTTATATGACGGCTTCCAGTACTCAAGATAGTTTCTAAAGCCAGCGCTGTGACCTGCGTCATAGTGGCAGCTTACACATTTTAGCTCTTTAGGAGTGTCAAGGAGCTTTTTGTAATGAGCGTGCATCTTTTGAGCTTGCGCTGAAGTGTTGTTGCTATCTATCACGTTTGTGTGACAGCTTGTGCAGCCGTTGTCAAAGACGAAATGCTCGCGGTTTTTGAGGTTTTTGTGCCAGTCAATAGCGTTAGGATCGCCAAAGAAATGCACCCAGCCCTCTAAAATGCCGTTTTTCGCCTTTGTTAGGGCGTATTTTGCGATGTTGTCATGCGGTATGTGACAATCCACACATCTTGCTTTGATACCAGTTTTGCCCTTGCCGCTGTGGATATCGTCGTTGTAGGCGATCACCATAGGATCCATCTCGTGGCAAACGATGCAGAATTTATCCCCACTCGTCTCATCAAGTGCGTAATGAACTGGCAGAACGACTAAAAATCCAACAATTCCGCTTATGAAGATTATAAGCGCTAGTAATTTTTTTGAAATTTTCATGGTGTTACTCCGTTCATCCATTGTGGCACCTCGTGTTCATGGCACTCAGAGCACATGTTTGTAGATGGTTTGTGTTCGTTGTGGCACTCGTCGCAGTACAAAGTCGGACCATCGTGAACAGAGTTGTGAGGATTTGCCTTTAGAGTATCCATAAATTTTAGCCTCTGGGCTAAGAGCTTTTTACTCTTGTGACAGGATAGGCAGCCAGCGTCGCCGATCGCTTTAAATTTGCTAGGATCATCGCCCTGGTTTTGGTGACAATCAACGCAGTCAAAGCTTAGGTGTTCATGATGAGGTTTGATCTTATACTTGGCTCTTAGCTCATCAGAGACTACTACTTTTGTGACGTTTAGATCGCCCTTTGGCATATCGGCGCCAAAGAGATGAAGCGAAAATAAACAGGCAAAAATAGCGATGAATTTAAGCTTATTCATACCCTTTTCCTTTCTATTAAGATTTTATAAACATCAAATTTCAATTGAAAACTAATATTTTTACTTAAACTTATTTTTATGAAATTATAGTCTTCGCTTGGTTAAATTTACATTAATAATAAATTAGTGCGCCAAAATATAGACCAGTTTTATGAAGTTGAATTTTAAAGAAAAGGATAATTAAGCTAAATAAAAAGGAAAATAAAATATAATCCCAAATCTTTGGTCCCGTAGCTCAGTTGGTAGAGCACTACCTTGACATGGTAGTGGTCGATGGTTCGAGTCCATTTGGGGCCACCATTTTTATATCAAATTCTCCAAAACACAAAAAACTAAAAAATAAAATTTAAAAATATTTTTTGTAACTCTGCCATTTTTAAATTTTAAACTAAATCCCTAAAATACGGCAAATTTTTACTAAATTTAACTCTAAATTTTATGACATAGCGTATCTAAAATGTCACAACTGTACCAAAGTACAATAGTAAAGAACTAAAATATTTACTTATAATTCCAGCATAAAATCCAAAAACATAAAAAGGAAATGTTATGAGTAAAGTTAAAGGACTAATAAAATCTATTATTGGCACGGATGCCATCGTCGCAGTTGATGCTAATGGAAATCAAAGAATTCTAAAAGCAGGTGACGTGATATATGACAACGAGGTCATAAAAGAGCAAGATGGTGTAAAGGTCGAGGTGCAAGCTGCACAAACTCAAAATGAAAAAGCTAGCGATGAGACTGGCAAAGAAGTAGCATCGCTACAAGAGCAATTATTAAATGGTAAAAATATCTCTGATCTTGAAGAGACTGCAGCTGGAGGCACTCAATCAGCAGGTGGAGTAAGCTCGAATGGCGTGAGCCTTGGCGCTGCTGGCTTTACAAATGGCGGTCACTACTCAAACGTAAATGCGAATTTTGGCGATCTAAGCTCTCAAGCAAACGCTAGTGCAGAGGCTGTTACAAATGTAAGCGGTGGCGCAAGCGAGGAGGTCTTTAGTCTTGATACGCTTGCAGCTGCGATAGATAATGCATATAACAATATATTGCCGCAGCCACTAGAAGTATCTGTCACGGCAGTGGATGATAACGTAGTGACTGGAAATACAGATCAGGCAGTAAGCAGCAACCTTGACATCGAGGGCAATATCTTAGAGCATGAAAATTCACAAAGAACAGGTCTGCATATCACAAACGATAACACTCCAACTTTGGTAGGTAAGGCTACTTCAAATGCTACTATAAGCATATTTGATGGCGAAGGTGAAAATGCACCACTACTTGGTACGACAACTACTGATAATGATGGCAACTGGTCATATACACCAACTTCGCCTTTAGCTGATGGAGATCATAAATTTACGATTGAAGCTAGCAAAGTAGCCGCAAACGGCGAAGAGCTAAAAGCCACAAGCACACAAGAGATAACTGTTGATACAGACAATAGCACCTTGTCTATCACAAAAATATCTACTGATGATTTTGCCGACTTAACACAAGGTAGCCAAACGATGTATGATAGCAATAAACAATACGACTTCTCACCAACTATCGAAGGTAAGGCTGAGCCATTCGCTGATATAAATTTGGTTATTAGGATAGCGGATAATAACACTTCAGAAGGTCATATAGTTGAAGAATTAAAGACCAAAGCTAAAGCTGATGGCAGCTGGGAAGTTGAAAGTCAAATGTTGGATAGTGAAAATTCTATTAAATACACAGTCCAAGCATCATCGGTAGATGAGGCTGGTAATAAATACACAGAGCCTCAAGCATCAACGTTTTATTTACCGACAGAGCCTATATATCTAGCTCCAACTGACCACCTATAAAAATAAATTTAATGTGGAGAGCCTCTCTCCACGCGCTTTTAAATTTACTTCAAATACTCTTTTACGTCGTACTCTTTGCCAGCGTCGTGATCTTTTAAAAGTTTAGCCACGACTGGGCTTAGAAGGATAATGGCGATCAAATTTGGCACGACCATAAGGCCGTTAAACATATCTGCTAGGCTCCAGACAAAATCGACCTTTTGCAAGCTGCCTAAAAAGACAAAAACAACAACTAAAATTTTAAAAATTTTAACCGCTTTTGCGCCAAAAAGGTAGCGCACGTTGATCTCAGCAAAGTAGTACCAGCCAAGTATGGTCGTAAATGCAAAGAAAAATAGGCAGATCGCCACAAAGCTATAACCGCCAGTTTTGCCAAAGATATGTGACGAAAACGCCTCTTGCACCAAGGTGATGCCTGTAAAGACTGCCTTGCCGTTTTCAAAGCTGATGACGTTTGCAGTAAGCACCACAAAAACGGTTATATTTAGGATGACAAAGGTGTCTATAAAGACGCTCATTATGCCAAGGACGGCTTGATCGACTGGGTGTTTGACGTTTGCAGCAGCGTGTGCGTGCGGAGTCGAGCCCATGCCAGCTTCGTTGCTAAAAAGTCCCCTTGCGATGCCGTATCTCATAGCAGCTGCGATGCTAGCGCCAGTTGCCCCACCCCAAGCAGCCGAAGGATCAAATGCAGCTCTAAAGATTAGTGAGATCGCCTCTGGGATTTGGTGAAAATTTAAAGCGATGATAACCACGCCAACGATGATGTAAAGTAGCGCCATTAGTGGCACGATCTTTTCAGCGACCCTTGCGATCGCTTTTACGCCACCTATGAAAATTAGCGCGCAAATGAGAGCCAAAAACACCCCTGTTAGCCACTGTGGTATGCCAAAAGCGCCACTAAAGCCGTCTGATATGGAGTTTGCTTGAACCATATTGCCGATAAAGCCAAGTGCGATGATGATAGCGATAGCGAAAAATCCAGCTAGAAATTTCGCCCATTTGCCTTTTAATCCGCGGCTTATGTAAAAGGCTGGACCGCCTATCGTGTGGCCGCTGTCATCTTTGGTTCGGTAAATTTGAGCGAGGCAAATTTCAGCAAAATTTGTAGCCATGCCCAAAAAGGCTGCGCACCACATCCAAAAAATGGCTCCAGGGCCACCCATGATAAGAGCTGTCGTCGCACCCACGAGGTTGCCAGTGCCAACTTGCGCCGCGATCGCTGTTGCGACTGCTTGAAACGAGCTCATACCAGCCTTGCCAGCAGCCTCGCCGTGCAGTGAGAAATTTCCAAAAAGCTTGCCTAAACCCATTTTAAACTTAAAAATTTGAACAAAGCCAAGTCTAATGGTGAAAAATAGTCCAGTGCCGCAGAGTAGGGCGATAAGGAAGTATGGACCCCAAAGAAATGAATTTATACTTTCAACGCAGTTATTTAAAATTTCAGCAAAATTTGTAGTCATTTTTTTAACTTTCGTGATTGATTTGGATTTAAGAAGTATATTTGAAAAAATATAAAATTTAAATTAACTACTAAAAAATCATGGCCGAGCTAAATTTTTACAAAAGCGCCCTGCAAAATCATGCTTGAGTAGTAGTAAAAGCTGTAAAATAGCCTATCGTCATAGCTTAGCTCGTCTTGATCCACGATCTCAAGATACTTTGGATCTAGCATTTGCTCCATTTTTGCAAGCGGCTTTGCGTGCTCAAGATGCTCTAGCTTCTCACAAATTTCAAGCATAAATTTAAAAAAGACTTCAAGCTTACGCGAGATAAATTTAGCTGCCTCGCCTTTTTCGCCTAGCGCACTTTTATAAATTCGCACCAAAAAAACGAGCGCAAATGGCGTTGCGTGCCAAAATGTCTCTTGATATTCACACTCACCAAAGATATCATCAAGTAGCTCGCTAAGCTCTTTTTCATCAAATTTGCTCTTTTTCACAGCCTTTGTAAGTGTATTTAAAATTTGCGCAAAAAGCTCCGCCGTACCGTAGCTACAGCTTAGCCTATCCCACGGCACGTCTTTTATCTTTAAATTTGCGATATATGTTAAATTTTGCTCATTCATCCTTAAAACAGCCCTTTTAAATTTAAAAGAGTAAAGCCTAAATTTAGCCCTTTGACCTTATCTTTTCTAGCCACTCATTTAGCGTTTTTTCAAAGCCTATGCCCTTGCTTTTGTAAAAAACGAGCGGTTTTTCTAGGTATTTTTGCTCGACCCAGCCGCCAAAATCATGCGGGTAAAGGTAGTCTTTGCTCTCTTTTGTGTGATTTTTTAGATATGGCGGGATCTTTAAAATTTCTTCACTTTGCACGTATCTTAGGGCGGCATTTATCGCGTTGTAGCTGGAGTTTGACTTTGGCGAGCTGGCTAGATAGACGGCGCACTGAGCCAGTATGATCCTAGCCTCTGGAAAGCCTATCTCTTTTACCGCGCTTAGCGTGCTGGCGGCTAAATTTAGCGCATTTGGGTTTGCATTGCCGATGTCTTCGCTGGCAAATATCGCCATCCTTCTAGCGATAAAGTCCGCACTCTCGCCAGAGTCTATGAGCCTTGCGAGATAGTATATGACGGCGTTTTCGTCGCTTCCACGCAGGCTTTTTATAAAAGCGCTTGCTAGCTCGTAGTGTGTGTCGTCCTCTTTTGCCCCCTCTTTTAGGGCGTTTTGGCGAAGTGTTTTTAAATTTTCTAAGCTCACATTTTCATCAAGCGTGACGGCAAATTCGAGTAAATTTAGCATAGCTCTTGCGTCGCCGCCGCTACTTTTAAAGAGATACTCCTTTGCCTCCTCGTCAATGCTAAATGAAATTTGCTCTCTTATCTTGCCAAGAAGCTCCTCAAAATCGTCACTGCTAAGTGGTCTAAACTCAAAGAGCATCGAGCGGCTCCTGATGCCTGAGCTTAGCGTGAAAAAGGGATTTTCCGTGCTAGCGCCGATGACTAGGGCTTTGTAGTTTTCCATGGGGATGAGCAGCGCTTCTTGCTGGGTTTTGCTAAGCCTGTGGATCTCGTCTATGAAAAAGAGTGGCTTATTTAGGGCGTTTTCGTAGTTTTTTAAAATTTTGCGAAAGTCATCTATCTTTAAATTTCCGCCGTCAAACTCGTAAAAGTCGTAGTTTGCCCCGCTTGCCACTGCTCTTGCAAAGCTTGTCTTGCCACAGCCTGCTGGACCATAAAATATGGAGTGCGGTATCTTGCTTGTTGCTATAAATTTTAAAAAAGCTGCCTTAACCGCCTTTTGACCGCAAATTTCATCCAAGTTTTTTGGTCTAAACATCAGTGCAAGTGAGCTCAAATTTACTCCTTTACCGCTTTTGGCAAAATTTTAGCCTTTGCGCTAAGGCTCTCTATCTTTAGCTCGTAAATTTTCATATTTTTTAGCCCATACTCTGCCGCCACGTCAAAGGTACTCATCGCATAGGCTGTGTATTTAAGGCTAAGAATTTTTAAAATTTCATATCTTTTGGCTTCATCTTTCACTTCGTAGGCTATTGTTTTTGCGATGGCGCTTTTGTACTCAGTCGTAAAGACCTTGCCACCAAGCGCCTTGCCGTCGTCTTTTATCATTTCTAGCTCACTATCATTTAGGTGTGGGACTTTGTTAAAGCTAACGCAGACAAACTCCACTTTTCGCCCATTTTGAAGCAGCTTTGCCTTGCTACCAGCGTTCGCTCCGTGGATAAAAATGCTCTCACCAACCCTAACAGGCGAGATAGGCACGCTAAAAATTTCTCCCTCATCATCCACGCATGAGATCACGCCGTATTCGCAGTTATCGATAATCTCAAGTGCCTCATCACGTCCAAGCTCTCTATCTTTTCGCCTCATTCTTCATCCTTTTTTGCAAAATATTTTAAAATTTAAGTGCTTAAAGGCTAGTATAACGCAAAAATTTCAAGGAAAAATATGAAAAAATTTGCCATTTTTGCCCTTTTGCTGGGCGTAAATTTATTTGGTGCAAGCGAGGTTTGCAAGGAATATGTCAAACAAAGTAGGCTCTATCTTGACGAGCTTTACGCCAAAGAGAGCAAACGACTTGCAGGTGATGAGAAGGCGCTAAGGCTTTTTGAGCTTAAATTTGATGAGTTTAAGCAAAGACAAAGCGGCCAAGAGGCGATGATAATGCAAAATAACGATGAGAAATTTTGCAAAAGCGAGCTAGAAAAGGTAAATAAACTTCTTTCTGAGCTTAAAAAATAGTTCAAATTTGAGCGTTTAAGTCCCACTCTATGGGCGTTTTGCCGTGGTTTGCTAGGTAGATATTTGCCTTTGAAAAGTGCCTGCAGCCAAAAAACGCCCCACGAGCTAGCGGACTTGGGTGGGCTGCTTCTAAGATGAGGTGCTTGCTAGCGTCTATTAGAGGCGCTTTTGCCTTGGCTGGGTTGCCCCAGAGCATAAAAACTACGTTTTGTAAATTTTCACTTATCTTTCTTATGACAGCGTCTGTAAACCCCTGCCAGCCAAAGCTAGCGTGAGAATTTGCCGCTCCAGCACTTACGCTTAAAGTCGAGTTTAGAAGCAGCACGCCTTGCTTTGCCCACTTTGTAAGATCGCCGCTATTTGGCTCTTTTATGCCAAGATCGGCGTAAATTTCTTTATAGATATTCACAAGGCTTGGTGGCACTCTCACGCCACTTGGCACTGAAAAGCTTAGTCCCATGGCTTGATTTGCGCCGTGATATGGGTCTTGTCCTAGGATAACCACCTTGACAGAGTGAAATGGCGTTAGATTAAATGCGTTAAATATAAGCCCGCTTGGTGGATAGACGACGCCAGCGCTCTTTGCTTTTAAGAAATTCTCTTTGATGCGAGCGAAATTTTCACTCAAAAACTCATCTTTTAGCACCTCTTTCCAGCTTGGTTCGATCTTGATGTCATCTAAATTTATCTGCATTTTCCTGCCCTTTTTTGTTTTAGCGGTATAATTTTAACTAAATTTATCCAAAGGAAAGAGCTGTGTCAGAGCAAATTTTTAATAAAATCCACGAGCTTCTTAGCAAAAATGAGGCTAAATTTAGAGTGATAGAGCATGAGAGTGCTAGGACTTCAGAGGAGGTCGCTAAGATAAGGGGCACGAAGATGAGCCAGGGCGCAAAGGCGCTGGTCTGCTCTATAAAGGGCGTTAGCGAGGAGAAATTTAGGCAAATTTTTAAAGATGAAAATGTGCTAGATGGTTACTTGCTAGATGACGAAAAGCCAGCGATGAAGGCTGGTAAAATTTACTTGCTTGCGGTTTTGCCAGCGGACGAGCAGGCTGATCTTGACGCGCTTACGCAAAAATTTGATGGTAAAAGAGCAAGCCTTGCTAGCCCAGATGAGGTTACAGCGCTTGCTGATTGCGTATTTGGCTCGGTTCCGCCATTTAGCTTTCATAAAAATTTGCACCTTGTTGTGGATGAGAGTTTGCTAGAGCAAAACGAGGAGATCGCCTTTAATGCAGGGCTTCTTGATAGATCAGTCGTTTTAAACGCAAAAGACTACGCTAGGATAGTAAAGCCAGTGTTTGTTAAATTTGCAAAAGAAAAGTGCTAGGCTAACCACTTCCTAGCACTAAATTTGTCGGGAGAAAAATGAATTTAAGTAATGCAAAGACGAGAAATTGCTAAATTCATTTCAGGAGCAAATATTATCAAGGATAATCTTAAAGTATAATAAATTATATTGATAAAATATGCATATTTTAGGGATAATTATCTTTATATATAAAAAAATATATTTTAAAAACCAAAAATTTTGGTTCAAATTTTACTAAATTTAAAAAGAATTTATAAAAATTTGCTTAGCAATTATTAAGTTTAGCTTAAAGCCCATTTCGATAAAATCCTTAATCGTTCTTTTATCGTAAAAAAGACAATTTGATATAAGGAAAAACAATGAGCGATATCATCGCATACAAACTAAATGGCGAAATAGTCGATACTCAAAGTATCGCAGGGCGTGAGAGTAGTGCTGAGCCTATCTATTTTGACAACTCAAAAGAGGCACTACACGTTATCAGACACTCCTGTGCGCACCTCATGGCACAAGCTATCAAATCACTCTATCCAAAGGCAAAATTCTTTGTCGGACCAAACGTAGAAGATGGATTTTATTATGATTTTAGAGTTGATGATGAGGGCACGAAGCTAGGCGAGAGCGATCTAGCAGCGATCGAAGATAAGATGAAAGAGCTTGCTGAGAAGAAATTTGACATAGTTAAAACCTGCTCAACCAAAGCTAATATGAGTGAGAAATTTAAAAACGACGATCTAAAACAAGAGGTCTTAAAAAGAATTCCAGATGGCGAAGTGAGCAGCTACGCACAAGGCGATTTTGAAGATCTTTGCCGCGGACCACATGTGCCAAATACTAAATTTTTAAAATTCTTCAAGCTTACACGCGTGGCTGGCGCGTATCTTGGCGGCGATGAGAGCCGTGAGATGCTAACTAGAATTTACGGCACAGCTTACGCAGACAAAGAGAGCCTAAAAGAGCACATCCGCATCATCGAAGAGGCTAAAAAGCGCGATCACAGAAAGCTTGGCGTCGAGATGAAGCTATTTACATTTGATGAAGAGGTGGGTGGTGGTTTGCCTATCTGGCTACCAAATGGCGGACGCTTAAGATCAAAACTAGAGCAGCTATTATACAAAGCTCACAGAGATCGCGGCTACGAGCCAGTGCGAGGTCCTGAGCTTTTAAAGGCTGATGTGTGGAGAAGAAGCGGCCACTACGCAAACTATAAAGAAAATATGTACTTTACAACGATCGATGACGCAGAGTACGGCATAAAGCCGATGAACTGCGTGGGTCACATCAAAGTTTATCAGTCAGACATCCGCTCATACCGCGATTTGCCGCTTAAGTTTTTCGAATACGGCGTCGTACATCGCCATGAGAAAAGCGGCGTGCTTCACGGACTTTTCAGGGTGCGTGAATTTGCCCAGGACGACTCGCATATCTTTTGTATGCCAAGCCAGATAAAAGAAAATATCTTAGAAATTTTAAAATTTGCTGGCACGATAATGGAAAATTTTGGCTTCCACTATGAGATGGAGATATCGACCAAGCCAGCCAAAGCGATCGGTGGCGATGAAATTTGGGATACAGCTACAAAAGCGCTAAAAGAAGCTCTTGATGAAAATGGCTTTAAATACGGCATCGACGAGGGCGGCGGCGCATTTTATGGACCAAAGATCGACATCAAGATAACTGACGCGCTTAAGAGAAAGTGGCAGTGCGGCACGATACAAGTGGATTTTAACTTGCCAGAGCGCTTTGATCTAGGCTACATCGACGCAAATAACGAAAGACAGCGCCCTGTAATGCTTCACAGAGCCTTGCTTGGCAGTTTTGAGAGATTTATAGGAATTTTACTTGAGCACACTGCTGGCGAGCTACCATTTTTCATAGCTCCAACGCAAGTCGTCATCGTGCCTATTAGCGACGCGCATTTAGACTATGCAAAAGAAATTTCACGCGAGCTAAGAAAGATCAACGTCGATAGCGAGATCGCAAGTAAAAATGAGAGTTTAAATAAGAGAATAAGAACGGCAGAAAAACAAAGGGTGCCTATGATAGTCGTGCTAGGAGACAACGAAGTAGCGAACAAGAGCGTTGCGTTGCGCGACAGACAGGCTAGGACGCAGAGCGATATGAGCTTGGCGGAATTTATAAATTTAACGAAGGAGAAACTTAGTGAGGTACATTTTTGAGTAAGGAAAATGAAGTATTGCTCAATGAGGACATAAGGGCGAGAGAGGTAAGATGTGTAGGGGATGATGGCACGGCATACGGTGTCATCTCAAGAGATGAGGCTTTAGAGATCTCAAATAAGCTTGGGCTTGATCTAGTGCTTATAGCGCCAGACGCGAAGCCGCCAGTTTGCAAGATAATGGACTATGGTAAATTCCGCTATCAGCAAGAGAAAAAGCAAAAAGAGGCCAAGAAAAAGCAAAAAACCATCGAGATAAAAGAGATAAAACTCTCTGTCAAGATCGCCCAAAACGATATAAACTACAAGGTTAAACACGCAAGCGAGTTTTTGCAAGATGGCAAACACGTTAAATTTCGTGTATTTTTAAAGGGTCGCGAGATGAGCACCCCAGAGGCTGGCGTAGCCATGCTTGAGAAGGTCTGGGAGATGATCAAAGATGAAGCTGACCGCGACAAAGAGCCTATAATAGAAGGTCGTTATGTAAATATGCTTGTAACTCCAAAAAAGGGTTAAATTCTTACAAAGAGCAGGCTAGGGCTTGCTCTTTTTCATTAAATTTTTAATACAAAAACTCACAAATAACTATTTCTCAAAAAATCTATCATTTTTATATTTGCTAAATTTACGCAAGGGCGTTTGCGGTTGATGTGGCTTGTGAGTTTGTAAATTTAAGTGTTTGCGTGGGTGTTTTAAATCAAATTTTGTCTAATTGCAGGATAAATTTGGTAAGAAACTTGATTATTTGTAGCTTAAATTTAGCAAAATTTAAATTATCTTGTCCGAATTTGATTATCTTGCTGTCACTCATAAAAGCGCTGTGCTAAAAACTTCTTGCGAGTTTTAAATTTTGTTTTTTATATGCTTGTATGAGTATTTGAGGCTAAATTTGCTCAATATCTGGTTAAATTTGGCAAGAGAAATATTGTTTTAATAATACTTTTTATGTGGTGACTAAATTTGATGAGAAATTTGCTTCTTTGTGGGTTAAATGCAGTAAATTTCAATTTTCGCTTACCAAAATTTATCCCATCTTTTTTTCTGCCAACCTCTTACACGAGTGATTTGCTGAAATTTGACCAAGCAAACGCCATCTAGTAAAGTAAATTTGATAATTTCTTACGAGTTTGTAAATTTATGGTGCGCGTAGAGTGTTTTAGGCTAAATTTGGCAAAAAATTCGTTTTTTGTAGCTTAAATTTATAAAAGAGAATTTAGGCTGGACGAGCCTAAATTTACTAAATTTCATAAGCCATTTCTTGTCAAAAAAGTGATCTGTTATCTGCTTGTGAAATTTTAGGTTTCGCTCATTCTCTGGTAGGATTTCACTATTTAGCCTTATTATGCCGAAGTTGCAAGCGCTATAAAAATTTCTCGTTTGCGGCACACTTGCTACAAAGCTTCTTGTCGCCAAGTAGCCACGCATAGACCGCACCACTCGTGCAATCAAGCAAAATATCCACAGGATGCTCCACAAATTTTACTGCTCAAACCTCGCCACTCCACCATATCGGCTGTTTTGACAAAATTTATACTAAAAGCTCTAAAAATAGTGATCTGTTCGCTGCCCTAGTGAAATTTAACCAAGCTTCAAATTCACATCTGTCACGCCAGCAAAAATTTGTCAAAACGAACACGGCATAAAATGCTTCAAGCTTGCATAAATTTGATAGCTTGCTAGTAAAATTTGCCGTGCAAAAGGCAAATTCTATTTTGGCTAAAACCCTAGCCAGCCTTATATTGATTTACGTCCAAATTTAGCTTGGACGTAAATTTACAGAGCCAAAATGGCCTACACATATCCTTGATCTATCATCGCATCAGCCACTTTTCTAAAGCCAGCGATATTTGAGCCAAGCACTAGGTTGCCCTCATCGCCAAACTCTTTACTCGTTTCGTAGCTTAGTTCAAAGATGTGATTCATGATGCCATGAAGTCTGCGATCGACCTCCTCAAAGCTCCACGAAGTCATGCCAGCGTTTTGCATCATCTCAAGTCCGCTCGTGCCCACACCGCCAGCGTTTGCTGCTTTTGCTGGAGCAAAGTGAAAGTCTTTTTGCGCAAGCATGAAATTTATCGCATCAAGCGTGCTTGGCATGTTTGCGCCCTCAGCCACGAAGCGGCAGCCATTTGCGTAAAGCACTTTTATGTCAGCTAGGTGAAGCTCGTTTTGTGTCGCACATGGGAAGGCTCCGTCGCATGGCACGTCCCAGACACCGTTTCTGCCCTCTTTATACTCGCTCACGCTTACATATTTTGCGTTTGGTCTAAATTTGGTGTATTCGCTAAGGCGAGCGCGCTTGACCTCTTTTAACTCTTTAAGCACCGCTAGATCGATGCCCTCAGCGTCATAGACGTATCCGTTTGAGTCAGAGACAGTGATAGGCAGTGCGCCTGCTTGATAGAGCTTTTCGACCGTGTAGATGGCGACATTTCCGCTACCGCTGATGCTGCATTTTTTGCCCTCTAGATCAAGTCCAGCTTTTTTTAACATGTTTTGAGTGAAATATACTAATCCGTAACCAGTAGCCTCTGTGCGCGCTAGACTGCCGCCCCAGTTTAGCCCCTTGCCAGTTAGGATGCCATCAAATCTGCCAGTTAGCTTTTTATACTGGCCAAACATATAGCCGATCTCTCTAGCGCCCACGCCGATGTCGCCTGCTGGCACATCCACGGTGTTGCCGATGTGGCGATATAGCTCGCTCATAAATGCTTGGCAAAAGCGCATTATCTCGCCCTCACTCTTGCCCTTTGGATCAAAGGTGCTGCCGCCTTTTGCGCCGCCGATATTTACGCCAGTGAGCGAGTTTTTGAAAATTTGCTCAAATCCAAGAAATTTTAGCACGCCAAGATCGACGCTTGGGTGGAGCCTTAGACCGCCTTTGTATGGGCCAACGGCTGAGTTAAACTGCACGCGGTAGCCGTTATTTACCTTTGGTCTGCCATCGTCGCCTGTGTATGTCACGCGAAAGATCACTGTGCGCTCAGGGATGACGATGCGCTCTAGGATCGCGTGTTTTTGGTACTTGCTCTCTCTTTTGATAAGCGGCTCTAGGCTGTTTAAAACCTCAGTCGCAGCTTGGACAAAGACGCCTTGACCTGGGTTGGTCTTCTTTATCCACTCCATCGTTTGTTCGATGTACTCGCTCATTTTTGCTCCTTTTTCCTTTTTTTGTAGTTAAATATTAGCTCGGCTAGAAAAAATTTTTATTTAAAGATATTTTAATATTTTTATTTTGGGCAATGAGTGTTACATATCGAAACTAAATTTATAAAAAGTGGTTTTTGCTTTGGTTGCTAGGATAAATTTATAAAATTTACTAAATTTGCGTCATCTCTTGCCAAAAATAAAGTGCCACGTCGTCTGCTTGGACAAAATTTAGGATTTGCTTGGCTGATGGCAGGGTTTCGTCATTTAGTCTTGCTATATAGGTGCTGGCAAGCGCTATGAAAAATTTTTCAAAGTCGCTCGCAACGCGCCTGCTGCAAAGCTCGTCATCTTCAAGTAGCCATGCATAGACCGCACCACTCGTGCAATCAAGCAAAAATATCCAAGGATCTCCCACGGCAAAAACTATCAAATTTGCTTGGCGAGCTTCACCCTGCCACCATTTGCCTCCAAACTCATCTACGCTGTTTAGGCGCACTAGCTCGCTTGCATAGTCGCCTCTTGAGCCAAAGCTGACATTGCAAATTTCAAAATTGCCAAGCTCAAATTTGCTCATTAGCTTTGTAAATTTAGCTGGGAAATTTACGCCAAGGCTATTTTGTGCTTGCACGAGCGCCGAAGCATCCTTTTGCGGCAAAAGTCTCATGCCAGTCATGCCATCTTGCTCTAGCGGCAAGAAAATTCGATCTAGTTTTCTAGCGATCTCGTCTAGTTTTAAAAACATATCGCTCCTTAAATTTGCTAAATTTTGGCAAATTTTATCAAATTTAGCCCAGTGCGCTTTTAAATTTGGGTTATAATCGCCATAAATTTAAGGAGCTAGCGTGGTTAGATCATATCCTCTTGATATGCCTGGCGTGGAGTTTCGCGGGCACGGCGTGACTGGCATTTACGAGATGGACGAGTGCATTGCATTTGTGCATTTTGCTTTTGGCGTGCCTAGCGAGCTAGAGATAGTTCAAAAACTAACGCCAAACTACGTGCTACTAGATACATTTTCGCGCGACTTTAGCGAGCACAAAAGATCAACGCTTACCTACAAACAAAGCGAAATTTTTATAGCTAGCAATGCGCGTTGTTACCCAGAAAATGGCTACTTCGTGCTAAATACTAGATACTACAAGGGCTACATAAACTCCCCTGCAAAGCTCATAAAGATAAGTGACGGGCAGATGAGCGAGCTCGGCGTTGCTAAGGAGCCTGTAAAAGAGATATATAACGACGCTAAAACGTATGAATTTGATGGCTTTTGCGTGCGAATGAGCTCGCCATTTATGATGGAGTGCAAAGAAATTTTGGGCGGCGCAGAGCTCAAAAGCGAAGCAAAAGATGAAAATTTAAACGCTAATTTGCCGCCCAAAGAGCAGGGCGCAAGGATAGGCAAGAGCATCTGGCGGCTAAAGCTTGGCGCATATCTCTACACGCCAGTTTGCCTGCGTGATGGAGTGCTTTACTTTGGCACCGCTGGCAAGGGCGGAGATCTATACGCCGTGGATGCAAAAAGTGGCGAGGTGGTGTTTAAGTTTAAAACCAGCGGCACGGAGCATTTTGTTTGGGTCGATGGTCAAATTTTGCTCGCAAACCGCAAAAATAAGCCAGTTTTGATAAGCGCCAAAGATGGCTTGCTATTAAAAGAGATAGAGTTTGAGAAATTTAGACTTGGCGCAGATCAGATCATGCTAGTAAGCGGTGGCAGGCTCTATGCTGTGGCAAATGACGGAGCTAAAATTTACGCAGTTTGTGCGGAAATTTAGCCTTGGCGAAATTTATCGCCAAAGCCGTAGCAGAGATAAATTTATCTCTTCTTTTTATATCTTTTTATCGCCTCTACGATGACCTCTTCTAGGTCGTCATTTGGTTCTTTGTTCATATCGTCGTAGGTGTTTTCAAGGATAGTTTTTAAGTTTTTCTCGACGTAGCTAGTATCGAAAAATCCTCTTCTAAACTCCTTACTTTTGCTGATCGTTAGCAAAAATGGGATGATCGTTCGCACGCCCTCGATGGTAAATTCTTCAAGTGCTCTTTCAAGCTTATTTACCGCGAGGTCGTAGTCGGTCGCTTTTACTATCAGCTTTGCGATAAGTGAGTCGTAAAATGGCGGTATGGTATAGTCTTTATAAACGTGGCTATCGACACGCACAGATGGGCCAAGAGCTGGGTAGTAGCCCTCGATAGTGCCTGGTGCTGGGATGAAATTCTCCCAGACATTCTCAGCCGTGATCCTCGCCTCTATCGCATAGCCGCGTGGCTTGATGTCGCTTTGCTCGATCTCTAGTATCTCGCCCGCTGCGATCCTTATCTGCCTAACTACTAGGTCATGGCCTGTTATCTCTTCGGTGATGCCGTGCTCCACTTGGATACGAGTGTTCATCTCCATGAAGTAAAAGTTGTTGTAGTCATCTAGCAAAAACTCGATCGTTCCGACGTTTGAGTAGCCCACAGCCTTTGCAGCAGCGACCGCAGTCACGCCCATGATCTTTCTTAAATTTTCACTGATCGAAGGACAAGGCGCGATCTCGATGATCTTTTGGTGGCGCCTTTGGATAGAGCAGTCACGCTCGCAAAGGTGGATGATGTTGCCGTAGTTATCGCCTAAAATTTGAAACTCGATGTGGCGAGGATTGACGACAAGCTTCTCCATAAAAACTTCGTCGTTGTTAAAGTATGCCTTGGCCTCTCTGGTGCACGACTCAAAGGCATCTTGCATATCTTCTTCTTGCCAAACCTCTCTGATGCCGCGGCCACCACCACCACCGCTTGCTTTTAGGATGACTGGGTAGCCGATGCGCCTTGCGTGCTCTTTTATGGCGTCCATACTCTCATCATTTAGCTTTTCAGTGCCTGGCACTATTGGTATGCCGTTTTTCTTCATTAGATATCTAGCGATGTTTTTATCGCCCATTTTCTTGATAACTTCGGCCTTTGGACCGATGAAAATGAGCCCAGCATCCTCAACTGCCTTTGCAAATTCGTAGTTTTCGCTTAAAAAGCCGTATCCTGGGTGTATCGCATCAGCCCCACACTCTTTAGCGAGCTTTACGATCGCTTTGGCGTCAAGATAGCCTTTGATCGGATCTTCGCCCACTTGATAGGCCTCATCAGCTATCCTTACATGCAAGCACTCGCTGTCTGGCGCTGTGTAAATTCCTACGCTTTGGATGTGTAAATCCCTACAAGCTCTGACTATTCTAACTGCGATCTCACCACGATTTGCGATAAGAATTTTATGTATCATAGGCTATCCTTTTTGAGTTTTTCTTATCATATAACTATTCGTTTTATTTTTAGATAAATTTGTTAAGTCTGGTTTTAAAATTTGAGTGCAAAGGCTAAATTTACACTCAAATTTTTTTATTTGCTAACGATCTGTGGGAAAGGTGTGGCTAGGGCTTTTTTGCTAAAATCTTGCGACTCGATCGTGAAATTTGTAGCAAATCTTTGAATGCCCTCTTTTTTATAAGCACGCCTTTGGATGGTAAAAAGGACTAAATTTCCGCCTTGTTTGGTGTAGCGATATATCGAGTGCTCGGCTGTTGGAGTGCCATTTAAATTTGAAAATATCGTGATATCAAGATAAATTTCATTTGCGAGCGAGCCCTTTTTATAAGCTACTTTTAGCCCTTTTGCCTTTAGCTCTTTTAGGTCATTTATCTTTTGCTCGACTGCTTGCTCTGGCGTAGCGTCAAATTTAAGGGTATTTAGCGAGAGCATGTAGCTAAAACTATCTAGTTTCTCACCAGGGAGCAAGTACTCCTGCGTGAATAAATTTGGCACAGGCTTGGCTGAGTTTGCTAGCGAGTAGAGTCTGTTGTCAAATTTTATCTGCATCGGCTCAAAATACTGAGTAGCCGCGAGTAAGAGCGCTGGCAAAGCGATAAATGCTAAAAATTTCTTCATCAAATTCCTTTAAAATGGATTTACTATCATGACCCAGATGATGATGAGCATCGCGATAGTTGGCACTTCGTTGTAAGCTCTAAAGAAGATGCCACTTTTGTTACAGCGTTTCTCTTTGAGCTGCTTCATGTAGCGTCCAAGGTCTAGGTGATAGATGGCCATTAAGATGACAACTAAAATTTTGACGTGGATGTGACCAGTTTTTATAAGATCAGGCATCGCGATAAGTATCAAAATGCCAGTGACAAATGAGCCAATGAGTGCTACCCAGCCGATGTAGTGATACATCTTGTACTCCATCACCTCAACTACTTTTACGAAGTCTGGTTTATCCATGTTTTCTACGTGATAAACGTAGAGCCTTGGCTGATAAAACAGCACTGCCATCCACGAGATGAAAAACAAATAGTGGAGGTATTTTAAGTAAAGATAATATTCTGCCATAACGTCTCCTTATCTAAAAAGTATCTCTTTTCTAGCTTCAAATTCAGCCTTGCTGATCGCACCACTCTCAAAAAGCTCGTAAAGCCTTTTTAAGTCATTCTCTTTATCTTTTAGTTTTACTCTCTCTTTTAGCTCGGCCTTTTGTAAATTTTTCTCGACATAAGCACCAACCAAAAATACGTCGATAAGCCACCAAATGCCCCAAATAGCCAAAAATAAGTAGCCAATGAGGATGATTTGCAAAGAGTAGCCAACGAAAAATAGTCCCATCATTAAAAAGCCAGTGATAAATTTACCAAGGTAAATTCTATGCGCTCCAAGCCAGCCAGTAAGCAGCCAAAGCGCGTATGCGACGTAGATATTATTTCCCACTCTCTCTCCTTTTTCTAAAACTTTGCCAAAGTATCATCACAACGCAAAGATCGATCATCACATCAGCAAAGTTAAAGACCGCAAAGTTAAACCACTTATGCCAAAAGACGTAATCCACAACGCCACCATGGATAAATCTATCTGTGATGTTTGAGCTGCCAGCTCCTAGCAAAGCTCCAAGCCAAATGGCATGCGAGCAAAGCAGTTTTTTTTCAACGACTAGATAGACAAAAACGCCTAAAATGAGAGCTATCTGGATAAATTTAAGCCACTCATCTAAAAAGGCAAACATCGAAAATGCAACGCCCTTATTATATGTAAGAACTAGCGAGAAAAACTCGCCCTCCCATAAAAAACCATCTATAAATATCATCTTTATCGCTTGATCAACGATAAAAATGAGAAAAAACGCGATGAAAAATTTGAATAAGCTTTTACGCATTTAGGGCTTTTACAAAAAATTTCTCAACTTCATCCATGTGTTTTTCAACTAAAGTTTGATTTTTACCTTCAAGCAAAAGTCTGATCAAATTTTCAGTGCCAGAGTATCTAAAGAGCGATCTTATGCCCTCTTTTGCAAGGCTAGCCTCAAGCTCTTTTAGCCCCTCTATCTTATCAAGCGGCTTTTTCTCTGTGATCTTTAAATTTAGTAAAATTTGTGGATACGGCTTTAGCTCGCCAAAAATTTCACTAGCTTTTTTACCTTTTTTAAGCATCATCGCAACAACTTGCATCGAAGTAACAAGGCCGTCCCCAGTCTTAGCATAGTCATTAAATATGACGTGACCGCTTTGCTCGCCGCCAAAATTTATGCCATTTTCTTTCATCATCTCAAGCACGTATTTATCGCCTACGTTTGAGCGAAGTAGCTTGATCTTGTGAGCTTTTAGATAGTCATCAAGCGCGGCGTTACTCATCACCGTAGCCACGATGGCACCGCCTTTTAGAGTCTTTTGCTCGTGCAAAAATGCAGCTAGTGAGCCAAGTATCGCGTCGCCATGCACAACTTCGCCGTTTTCATCGACAACGACAAGCCTATCAGCATCGCCGTCAAATGCAAAGCCGATGTCAGCACGAAGCCTTTTTACCTCACTTGCTAGATCTTCTGGGTGAAGCGCGCCGCAGTTTTGGTTAATGTTGCTACCATTTGGCTCGTTGTTTATGACGATGACGTCGGCTCCAAGCTCGCTAAATACAGTTGGCGCAACCTTGTAAGCAGCTCCGTTTGCCACATCTAAAACTACTCGTAAATTCTTTAAATTTAGCTCTTTTGGGAATGAATTTTTGATCTGCACGATATATCTGCCGATAACATCGTCGATCCTCTTGTTTGCGCCGATCTCTGTCATCGTTTTTTGGGCATTTGCGATGAGCTCATCGTCATAAAAGATCTTTTCTATCTCAGCCTCTATCGTCTCATCAAGCTTGTTGCCAAAGCTATCAAAAAATTTGATGCCATTATCGTAGTATGGGTTGTGTGAGGCGCTTATCATTATGCCAGCATCACAGCGCATATTTTCTGTTAAAAATGCGATCGCAGGTGTTGGCATAGGGCCTATTTGAAGGACGTTGTAGCCAACTGCAGTTAGCCCTGCAACGATGGCAGTTTCTATCATATAGCCACTTTTTCTAGTATCTTTTCCAACCAAGATCACATTTGTCGCTGAGGTCTTTCTAAAGTAAATTCCAGCAGCCATTGCAAGGCGCATAGATGTTTGAGCTGAAAGCTTTTCGCCAGCCTTACCACGAACTCCGTCTGTTCCAAAAAGTTTCATAAATTTATCCTTTTTATTATAAAATGGTGCTATTTTATCAGAAATTATCAAATTTAAAATCTAAAATTTTATTTGTTTTAAAGCTGACTTAAATTCAGTTACAATTAAATATATTTTTCATATAATCACGGACTAAAATTATCAAAAAAGGTATATTATGGCAAACCATAAATCTGCTGAAAAAAGAGCTAGACAAACTATAAAAAGAACAGAAAGAAACAGATTTTACCGCACTAGACTTAAAAATATAACAAAAGCAGTGCGTGTAGCTGTAGAAGCTAAAGATCTAAATGCTGCAAATGAAGCTTTAAAAGTTGCTAACAAAAGCATCCACAGCTTCGTAAGTAGAGGCTTTTTGAAGAAACAAACTGCTGCTCGTCGCGTTAGTCGCCTTGCTCAATTAGTAAATACTCTAAAAGCTGCTTAATCTATTAAATTTTAATGTTTGCTGATAAACTTCATCCATTTTTGGATCGCTATGATGAAATTTCTACGCTTCTAAGCGATCCAAATATAGCAAACGATATCGAAAAGATGACAAAGCTCTCAAAAGAGCAATCATCTATCGAACCAGTCGCAACTGCTGCAAAAAAATATCTACAAATTCTAAACGATATCGAAGAGAATAAAGCCCTACTTGAGGATTCTGAGCTTGGCGAGCTTGCAAAAGAAGAGCTTAAAAATTTAGAAATTTCAAGAGAGAAGCTTGAAGAAGAGATCAAAATTTTGCTTCTTCCAAAAGATCCAAACGATGATAAAAATATATTTTTAGAAATTCGTGCAGGCACTGGTGGTGACGAGGCTGCACTATTTGTTGGGGATCTTTTTAACGCTTACATCAGATATGCAGAGCTTCGTGGATATAAATTTGAAATCGTTAGCCAAAGCGAGGGCAATACTGGCGGTTTTAAAGAGATCATCGTGCTTATAAAAGGCAAAGGTGCTTACTCAAGGCTAAAATTTGAAGGTGGCACACATAGGGTTCAGCGTGTGCCAGAGACTGAGAGCCAGGGCAGGGTGCATACCTCGGCTGTGACTGTGGCTATCATGCCAGAGGTCGAAGACAGCGAGATCGAGATCAATCCAAATGATATAAGAGTTGATGTTATGAGAAGTTCAGGTCATGGCGGTCAGTCGGTCAATACAACCGATAGTGCTGTTAGGATTACGCACATACCAACTGGACTTGTTGTGACAAACCAAGATGGCAAGAGCCAGCACAAAAACAAAGAAGCTGCGATGAAGGTGCTAAAAGCTAGACTTTACGAGATGCAAGAGCAAGAGAGGCTTGCTAAAGAGACTAGCGAGCGCAAGAGTCAGGTCGGTACTGGAGACCGCTCAGGCAGGATAAGAACTTATAACTATCCGCAAAACCGCATAAGCGATCACCGCATAAATTTAACACTTTACCGCCTTGATGCGATCATGGCTGCAGGATTATTTGACGAGATTATCGAGCCGCTTATCACTCACTATCAAGCAGAAGCTATGCTTGAAGCTGGCATTTAAGAGCAAAATTTATAAATTCTGACCAAGTCATTAAAAATCAAAAATCAAAAATCTACAAACTAAGATCTAAAGTCATCTGATCTTGAAACGATCTTAGTTTGTCTGTTTTATAATAAAAAATAATATTTATTCAATATATTTTTCAAAAATAATTTACATTAAATTTTTAGATTTTAGTTCATTTAGTGCGGTATTTTGGGCTTTTGTAAATTATAAATCTTTACTTGTGATATTAAAAAATTTTATTAATTGATCATAAGTTTGCATTAACAATAATACTCTATAATACCCAAACATTAAATCAAAACAAGGAGAAAATATGTCACTAAGTGCAAGAAATCAACTAAATGTTGAGATATCAGAAGTAAGAACAGGTGCGGTAAATTCGCTAATAGCTGGCAAACTAGCAGGTGGTGAGGTGCTAAAAGCAACTATTACAGTTGATAGCGAAAAAGCTCTTGATCTTAAAGTTGGCAAAAAAGCTATATTTTTATTCAAGGCCTCAAGCGTTATCGTTTCAAAAGACGACAGCATCAAGCTTAGCGCAACAAATCAAATCAAAGGCGTTGTTAGCGAGATAAAAGACGGTGCTGTAAATGCTGAGGTTATCATTGACGCAAATGGCAGCAAAATTTCAGCTATTATCACAAGAGAGTCAGTTCAAAATTTGGCTTTAAAAGCAGGCGACAAAGTAACTGCTATCATCAAAGCAACTCAAATCATAGTTGGCGTTAAATAATTTCTCGGGGCAAATTTGCTCCGATCCTCTCTTTTTAAACTAATTTATAAATTTAAGCTAATATCCAAAACCAAATCCTAAAATTTCTCATAAATTTTTCAAAATACAAAATTTAATTAATACTTATTTTTTGTAAATTTAAAAATAAAATCTCCAAATTTTATACTAAATTTACTTTAATTGTCTATATAGCGTAAATATAAAGTCAAATTTGAATAAAAATAGTGTCAATAAATATTACCAAACTACGCTCTAATCGCACTTAGCTTTAATAAAGTTTAATTTAAAAAATTAATTATCCTATTTTAATAAAAAAATCGTATAATCTAGTTAGTGAATATCTTACTTCAAAGGAGAGAGCATGAAAAAATCAGGTTTATCTAGAAGAGATTTTGTCAAATTTAGCGCTATCGGAGCCACAGCACTTGGCATGGGCGCTACAAATTTAATGGCCAGCCCAATGAACGAAAAAGATGTCAAATGGGACGAGGAGTATGACGTAGTCATCATCGGCTCAGGCTTTGCAGCTCTTGCAGCTGGCGTGACATCAGCCAAAAAAGGCAACAAAGTCGTCTTGATCGAAAAGATGGGCCGTACAGGAGGCAATTCTGTCATCAACGGCGGAATTTTTGCCGTTCCAAATAGCGACATGCAAAAGAAAGCTGGCATCAAAGATAGCACCGAGCTATTTATCAAAGACTGCTTGAAAGCAGGACGAGGCATTAACCACGTTGATCTTTTGGCAAAGATCGGCGAGAGAGCGCAAGATGCTTACAAACTCACACTTGATTGTGGTGCAAAATATATCGATCAGATCACTCACGCAGGCGGTCACTCAGTGCCAAGAAGCCTTCAAACAGAGGTCGGCAGCGGCGCTGGCATCGTACTCCCTATGACTGCGACATTTGAAAAGTTAGATGGCGCATCGATCAAAAAAAGGACAAAATTTGATGATTTCGTCTTTGACGACAAGGGCGCAGTTGTGGGCGTCATCGTCAGAGAAAACTACAAATTTGATGGCAATTTGATGAGTGACGATGTCGAAAACAAAGGCGGCGATACAAAATATATAAAAGCCAAAAAAGGCGTCGTACTAGCAGCTGGTGGCTTTTGTAGAGATAAAATTTTTAGGCGGCTTCAAGATCCAAGGATCACACCTGAGACAGACTCGACAAACCAACCAGGCTCAACAGCGGGCGCACTTTTAGCGGCATTTAGAGCGGGTGCTTATCCAGTTCAGCCAAGCTGGATCCAATACGGCCCTTGGGGATGTGCTGATGAGACAGGCTTTGGCGTGGGATCGATGTTTAACGTAAATGGCGCTTTTCCGTTTGGAATTTCAGTCAATCCAAGAACCGGCAAACGCTACATGAACGAGCTAGCTGACCGCAGGACAAGAACTGAAGCTATGTTTAAAGTCATCCATGAAAAGGGCGAAGACGATAAAAACTTCCCTATCAACTTCTGCGACTCAAGAGCACTTCCTCACATGCTTCCAGCCCACTATGAAAAGGCTATCGCAGCTGGAATTTGCAAGAAATTTGACACACTTGATGCCTTGGCAGCTGAGTATAAGATCCCGGTTGATGAGCTCAAAAAAACAGTCGCAAGATACAACGAATTTGTCAAAAAAGGCGTCGATGAGGACTTTGGCAAGCCAGTTGTTGAGACTACGACAAAGGGCATTGATATCTCAGTCCCGCCGTTTTACGCAGAGCGTGGCACGCCAAAAGTTCACCACACAATGGGTGGCCTAAATATCAACACAAAAGCTCAAGTTATGAACTCTCAAACAGCTATGCCTATACCAAATTTATATGCAGCTGGCGAGATCACAGGTGGCGTTCACGGAGCCAGCCGTCTAGGATCAGTGGCTATAACTGATTGCTTGACATTTGGCATGATCGCTGCTGAGACTATCGGCTAGAAAGAGGTGGCAGGCACTTGCTTGCCACTACAAATTTTTAAATCTATAAACCCCGTTTTTTACTCGTTCAAAAATTTTCTTCTCTTCAAGTAGCTTAAACGTGCTTATCACGGTTGGTTTGCTCACATTTAGCTTCTCGCAAATTTCTGAAATTTTAAGCATGATAAAGCCATTTTCATCGCTTAGCTTGCAAAGCAAATTTATGATCTCTACCTTTTTCTCTCCAAGAAGCGCCTTGTAAATTTCTTTGTCTAGCTCCAAATTTTATATCCTATCGCTACGCACCAAAGCGCGCCGTATAAAAAATTTGCGATCATCACGGCCGCACTTCCAGCGTCCTTTGCTGCCTTTGCTAGGGCGTGATAGTCAGGGCTTGCAAGATCAGTCACTCGCTCTAGGCCCGAGTTTAAGCACTCGCAAACTAGCACAAATGCCATGCTAAAGATCAAAAATAGATTAAAAATAAGGTCAAATTTCCAAAAAAATAGCGAGATCGTAGCTATCAAAAATATGCAAATTTCTATGCGAAAGCTCTTTTCGTTTTTAAAAATTTCAGCCAAACCCTCTCTTGCGTAGCCAAAATTTTTAAAAAATTTATACGTTGGCTGGTTTCTCATAACTTTCCTTTTTGTGATTTTTGGCATAATTATAATTAAAAAAAGGATGAAATTTGAAACTTATTAGCTGGAACGTAAATGGGCTGCGCGCAGTCGTGGCAAAAGATGGCTTTGGCTGGCTTGATGAGGTTAGGCCTGATTTTTTGGGACTGCAAGAGATCAAGGTCAAAGAAGATGACGTGCCAAAAGAAATTTACAACCTTGGCTTTAAAGATATCAGTGTAAATTCAGGAGCAAGGGCTGGCTACTCTGGCGTGATGAGCCTTGCTAAATTTGACGTGCAAACGCAAAAAGTGGCCTTTTTTGACGACACGGAGGGGCGAGTTTTGGAGCATAGATTTGATGATATCGTGCTTTTTAACATCTACTTTCCAAACGGCCAAAAGGACGATGAGCGCTTGGCATTTAAGATGGATTTTTACGAGAAATTTCTAACTTACTGCAAAGAGCTTGTAAAAAGCGGCAAAGAGGTGATATTTTGTGGCGACGTAAATACCGCTCACCGCGAGATCGACCTGAAAAATCCAAAGGCAAATGCCAAAACTTCTGGCTTTTTGCCTATCGAGCGAGCGTGGATAGATGAGGTTTTAAAAAGTGGCTTTATAGATACCTTTAGAGCCGTAAATGGCGACGTTACGGACGCTTACTCGTGGTGGAGCTACCGCTTTAACGCAAGGGCAAAAAACGTCGGCTGGAGGATTGATTATTTCTTCATTTCACAAGGGCTAAAAGATAGGCTAAAAGACGCCTTTATCTTGCCAGAGATCGCAGGTAGCGACCACTGCCCAGTTGGCATAGAGATAGAAATTTAGAGCACGCCCTCTTCTAGCAGGTGGGTGATTAGGATTTTAAAGCCTAGAAATATAAGTATCGCTCCGCCTAAAAATAGCGCCTTTTTCTCTAAAATTTCACCCATAAATTTACCGATATAAAAGGCAGCTAGGCTTAGCACAAAGCATACTACGCCGATGATGAGCGCACTCTCAAATATGCTAACCGCCTCAAAGCTAAGCGTGACGCCAACGGCAAGTGCGTCGATGCTCGTGGCAAATGCACCTATAAAAATGGTCTTAATATCCATGCTCAAGGACTCGCCAGCCTCGCTACTACAGGCCTCTTTTAGCATTTTAAAGCCAAGAAAACAAAGTATAAAACATGCGATGAAGTGATCGATAGAGCTTATAAATTTAGCAAAGCTAATGCCTAGAAAATAGCCAAGAAGCGGCATGAGAAACTGAAAAAATCCAAGCATAAAGGCTATAAATAAAATTTTGCCAAAGCCAAGGCTTTTATACCTTGCGCCATTTGCCATATTTAGCGCTGCGCTATCCATGCTAAGAGCGAAGCTAAGAAGTAAAAGCTGCATAAATTCCCTTTAAAAAAAGAGCAAATTTTAGTGCAAAAATATTAAATTTATTTTAAGCGTTTAGATATTTTTTGTATGATTTTGCTTTAAATTTAAAAAAGGAGAGAATATGAAAAGATCACTTGTGATCCTTTGTGGCGCGCTTGCTTTAAATTTACAAGCTGCAAGCATGGATGATATGATAAATAAAGGCGTGAAAATCGCCACTCACGCATCAAGTAGCGACTACAAAAGCATGGTTAGCGAGGCACTAAATGCTGCTGTGAGCGAGCTTTCAAAAGAGGGCTTTATAAACAACGCCACAGCTAAAATCCCACTGCCAAAAAGCCTTGAAATGGCATCAAATTTAGCCAAAAAAGTGGGTGGCGAGAAGTGGGCGCAAGACCTTAGCAAGTCGATAAACAACGCCGCAACCACGGCCGTGCCAAAGGCTGCTGAAATTTTTAGTGAGAGCATAAAAAATATGAGCGAAGCAGACGTAAAAAAGCTCTTTAACGGCGGTAGCGACAGCGTTACGAAGTATTTAGAGAAAAGCTCTAGCCAAAAGCTAAAGGCAGCATTTATGCCGATAATTGAGAAAATGATGAGTGATAATAGCTTTGCGACCGCCTATAATGGGCTAAATTCTTTCATCGGCAACTCAGCAAAAAACAACGAAACGATAAAATCAGTAAAGAGCTTAGCTAAAAATTTAGGCGCAAGCGAATATGTGCCAGATGATGGCGAAGACCTAAACGCATATATCACGAGAAAGACGCTAGATGGGCTATTTAACGTGATGAGCGAGAAGGAAAAGGGGCTAAGAAGTGGCTTTAGCCTAGATAGCGGTAAAAAGGTGCTAGACTCGATCTTTAAATGAGAAATTTAAGCGCTCAAAACAAAGCCGATATCGCTCTTATCGTAGTTGCTGTCGTTTGGGGCGCTACGTTTTTACCCATGGCAAACGCGCTAAAAACAAATGGCGTCTTTGTCATGCTCTTTTGCCGGTTTTTTCTCTCGGCTATCTTTATGGGCTTTGTCGCGCTTAAATTTACTAAGAAATTTGACAAAAAAAGCGTCATCTACGGCGTTATCCTTGGAGCGGTGCTCTTTTTGTCATTTGCCACGCAAACTTACGCCCTAAAGCTCACATTTAGTTCGAGCGTCGCCTTTATCACGGGGCTTGAGTGCGTGATAGTCCCTTTTATGGCGGCTATCTTTTTTAAAAATAAGATAAGCATTTTTGCTATTTTTGGCGCTATGATCGCTATTTTTGGGCTTTGGCTCTTAAGTGGCGCCACGCTCGAACTTGGGAGCGGCGAGGCACTAGCGCTTATTTGCGCGATATTTTATGCGCTTTATACTACGCTAAATGACCACTTTGTAAGAAAGAGCGAGCTTTATTTGCTTGTCTTTGTGGTCTTTCTCACCGTCTCTTTGCTTTCGCTTGTTTTTGCACTTTTTCAGGGCAGTATCGTGCCAAATTTTGATAGGGAATTTTTCATAGCGATATTTATCACGACTGTGATTGGCACTATATTTTGCTACTTTGTGCAAACGATCGCTCAAAGATACACGACCGCTAGCAAGGCGGCCTTGTTTTTCTGTCTAGAGCCAGTCTCTGCTGGATTTATCGGCTACTTTTTTGCAGGCGAGCTACTTAGCATCTGGCAAATTTTTGGAGCCATGCTCATCATCTTTGGCGTCATTTTTAGCGAATTTGGCAAGCAAATTTGCTCTAAATTTAAGCTCTAAAAGACAAAAAGCTTCATTTGTGAGTCTATTTTCTCGTCTATAAATTCGCCCTCAAATCTCTCTTTTAACATCGCTAAAACCGTCTTTTCATCGTAGTTTTTAGCCCCATTTATCTCAAGGTGCCAGCAGATATTTTCAGCTGCTTCTTGCACGCTTCGTCTAGCGATCCTAGTTTCGTTTAAAATTTGACTCTTAAAAGCGATGCCCTGCTCATTTAGCCACGCTTCAAGCCTATCTACGACATTTTTTTGAGAGAGCACTCGGCCAAATTTTTCAAAAAATGGCTCAAGTAGATCAGAGCTTCTAGGCTTGTCCCAGCCAAGATAGAGCTTTTGTTTGGCGCAGTTTTGAAATTTCGCAAAATCTTCATCGCTTGCAATGGCTGGGCTCATCGTGCAAATAGCGATATCAAAGAGCCTTGCTGGCTTAAATTCTCTCCACGAGCAAACCTCGCTGGTTAAATTTGTCACGCCAAATCTCTTTGCGTCCTCGTTTAAAATTTCTATCATCTTTTCTGAGCTATCGATGCCAGTTATATGCTTAGCCGTTTTTGATAAAAATATGCTCCAAACGCCCGTGCCACAGCCGATATCAAGGATATCTTTGCCACTAAAATCAACTCCCCAAGCTAAGGCTTTACCAAAAATTTGCTGCTGGATAGTGCTGATCTTGCCGTCAAATCTTTGGTAGTTTGACGCCTTTTTATCCCATAAATTTTGCATTTTAGCTCCTTATTTTTGGTTATAATTTTAGCAAAAAAGGTCAAAAATGAGAGATTTTATATATCACGTCACCATCCCACCACAAGCCATCGACATGCATGGTCACATGAATAATGTCTATTATTTCACGCTTATGCAAGAGGCCGCATTTGCCCACTCTGCTGCTGTTGGCGACACGGTCGAGGCACAGTATAAAAGGGGTGAAATTTGGCTCATTAGAAAAAATGAAGCAAAATATATAAAAAGCGCAAAGCTGATGGACAAGATAGAAATTTACACCTACACGCAGACTGAGGGCAAGGCGACATCTTGCAGATATTTTGAGTTTAAAAAAGATGGCGAACTAATAGCAACTGGCAAGACAGAGTTTGTCTATATCGATCTAAAGACAAACCGCCCAAAAGCTATCCCGGCTGAGATCATCGCGCTTTACTCGTGACCGCACTCGTCGCAAACACCCTTTATCACGGCGCTTTTTATATTTTTAGCGACGCTTAGGTGTGGCATGTCGATGTTTGTTACTTTGTGGCAGACGTCGCAGATGAAGTAGGCTTTGGCTTCATTTGCTAGCTCGTAGTAGCTCTTGTGGTTGTTTTCGGTTTTTATCACGAGATTTTCTTTTTCAAAAATTTCCATACTTCTATAAAAGGTCGTCTTGTTTGCGTCAAGGCTCTCTAAAATTTCATCGTAGCTTAGCGGTGTTTTAGCGTTTTGTAAAATTTCAACAAGCTTTATGCGAAGCGTCGTAGCCTTGATATTGTGCTCTTCTAAGAAATTTCTCGCGTTCATCTTTGCCCTCTTTATTTTGCGTATATTAACGCTAAAAGATTTAAACTATATTTAAAAGAAAAGGCTAAATTTAGGCTTTTGCATTTTAAGTTGCAACCAAGTTGCATTTTGCTAAACTTCGCAATTATTTTTTAAAGGAGAGATAATGAGAAAAATTATCGTTTTTTTAGCTGTTTGTGCTTTGTCTCTTTTTGCAAAGCCGGTTGTGACTACTAGCATACTGCCAACGAAATTTTTTGTCGAGCAGATCGCAGGAGATACGCTAGATGTAAATGCGATGGTTGGCAAAGGCGCTGATCCGCACACCTATGAGCCAAAACCAAAGCAGATGAAGGAGCTTGAAAAGAGCGAGCTTTACTTTGCTATCGGCATCGAGTTTGAGGATGCGTGGCTGGATCGCTTCTCAAAGACGTTTAAAAATTTACGCATCGTAAAGACGCAAGAGGGCATCGAAAAGATCGCTATGAGCGAGGAGCATGAACATGAAGAGCACCACGAGCACAAGCACGAGGGTGAGCATAAGCATGAGCATCATGACCACGAGGGCGAGCACCATCATCACCACCATGGCGGCCTTGACCCACACATCTGGCTTGACCCTATCTTAGTAAAAACTCAAGCTGATAACATCGCAAAGGCACTAATAGAGAAATTCCCGCAAAATGCAAAGCTTTATGAGGAGAATTTGGCTAAATTTAAAGCTAGCCTCGACGAGCTTGACGGCTTTATCAAAAACGAGCTAAAAGATGTCAAAACTCGCGAATTTATCGTATATCACCCATCTTGGGGCTACTTTGCAAAGCGCTATAACTTAGAGCAAATCGCCATCGAGATAGAGGGCAAAGAGCCAAAGCCAGCTGAGCTAAAAGAGCTTATAGAAGAAGCCAAAGAGCACGGTGTAAAGGTCATTTTCGTGGCTCCACAATTCCCAACAAAGGCTGCAAATTTGATCGCAAAAGAGACTGGCTCAAAGGTCGTCATGATAGACCAACTGCCTGAAAACTGGCTAGCCGAGATGAAAAAAACGGCTGAAATTTTCGCAAAAAGCCTATAAAAATGTTAGCACGCCTGATCGTCATTTGCCTACTAGCGATAAATGCTTTCGGGTGTGCTCTATGCTCGCTTTATAGCCCAACAGCTCACGTTAGCGCAAAATTTGTTGCGCAAGAAAATAACATCACGCAGATAGCCTTTACTTGGACCTTTTCGCAAAATTTCTCAGATCTTATGAAGCAAAATTTTGACCTCAATCAAGATGAAAAGATAGATGAAAAAGAGCTTAGAAAGATCCGCTTAAATTTGCTAGACTACCTCGTGCCAAGGCACTATTTGACGCAGATTGAGTATTATTACAAGGATGAAAACGCCACTAAAATAGAGCCAAATTTAAATAATTACAAGCTCTATTTTGACGAGGGCAGGCTTAAATTTGACGTGAGTTTTAAGACAAATTTAGTGGTAGCTGAGGGCCTTGTGGTATCAGTTGATATGGAGGATAAAGAGGGCTATTTTAACTTCAAATTTACGCAAAATAACGCATTTTTGGTGGGTAAAAGCTTTTGGGCGATACCAAATTCAAACTCAAATTTGATATTTTTTACATTTTCAAGTAAAGAAGCGGCCAAAGCTCACAACGAAAAGCCAGCGCTTAAAGAGCTGCTAAAAGAGCCAGTAGCAGGCGCGAGCGATGAGAATTTAAGCCAGATAGACAAGATCGATGAAGCGAAATTTGACATCGTCTCAAAAACTAGCCTAAGCTTGCTTGATAGGCTAAAGCAAATTTTAAGAAGCGTGGATTACAAAAGTCCGCTTGCGCTGCTGTTTTTGGCTTTTATCTCCTTTGGATATGGCTTTTTGCACGCTGCTGGAGCAGGCCATGGCAAGGTGCTAACAAGCTCATATTTTGCCGCAACTGGAGGCAGCTATAAAAGGGCGTTTTTGTTTGCCTTAAAGATCGGCTTTTTGCACGTCGTGGGTGCATTTGTCTTTGTCTTTGCTAGCTTTTTACTGCTTCGTGAAGTAAGCAGCGACCTCACAAAGGACACTGCTAGCATAACGACTGCGTTTTCTGGAGTTGTGATCTTTTTTGTGGCGATTTTTATGCTTGTTAAAAAGATCAAATTTTATCTCTCAAGCAAAAATGAGACTAAATTTTATATTTTTAGATCAAATCTAAGTCAAAATTTGAGTAAAAATACAAAATTTAAAAGTGAATGTGGCTGTCAAATTTGCTCAACCAAAAAGCCAAAGAGCAAAGAGGAGTGGCTAGTAGCGGCCGCTGCGGCTCTTGTGCCCTGTCCAGGCACGATACTAGTCTTTGTGCTGGCAAATGAGATAGGTAGCTACTTTGCAGGCGTGATAAGTGGCGTATTTATGGCGCTTGGCATGAGTGTGGTGATATTTGTAGCGGCAGTTTTTGGCTCAAAGATCAGCACGAACATTAAGTTAAAAAAGTTTAAAATCTACGCAGAATTTGCAGCCCTTGGCATCATGCTTTGGCTTGGACTTTTCATTTTTGTCACGACATTTACGCAAAAGAGTCTGTTTTGAAAGATATTATAAAAATTAGAAATTTAAACTTTAGCTACGATAAACAAGTCGTTTTAGAGGATATTAATTTAGACTATAGTAGTGACGAGTTTTTAGCGATAATTGGTCCAAATGGCGGGGGCAAAAGCACGCTTTTAAAGCTCATTTTGGGTCTGCTTAAGCCTCAAAGTGGCGAGATAAAGCTCTTTGGTAAAGAGCCAAGCGAGGTTAGTAAATTTATAGGCTACGTGCCACAAAATTTCCTATCAAATCAAAGCTTTCCGATGATGGTTTTAGAAGTCGTTTTAATGGGGCTAATCGATAAAAAAATCTTTGGTTTTTACTCAAAAGATGAAAAAGCCCTAGCGCTAAGTGCCCTTGAAAAAGTCTGTATGAGGGAGTTTGCAAACGCGAGGATCGGCGAGTTAAGCGGCGGTCAAAGGCAGCGCGTCTATATCGCTAGAGCGCTTTGTGCAAATGCAAAAGTGCTTATCTTAGACGAGCCAACAGCCAGCATCGACACAAAAGGGCAGGCTGAAATTTATGAAATTTTAAAGGGCATAAACGCAAATGGCGTGGGCGTGGTTTTAGTCAGTCACGACCTAAATATCGTGCTAAATTACGCTACAAAGATCGCTTACGTGAGTAAAAATTTACACATTCATAAAACGCATGAAAACCTTGCAAAGAGGGAATTTATCGAGCATCTAGCTAGAACGCATAGCCATTTTTGTGATGTCGAGATCGCACTTGGCGAGTGCGGCTGCGAAAAAACAAAGAGCAATGTTTTTAAATTTTAAAGAGAGAAAATGAGTGAAATTTTAGAGTTAAATTTTATGCAAAATGCCTTTATTGCTGGCATTTTAGTAAGCATAATATGCGGCATGATAGGCTCGCTTGTGGTGATAAACAAGATGACTTTCATCGCTGGAGGCATCGCACACGGCGCGTATGGCGGCATAGGGCTTGCATTTTTCTTCTCGCTCGAGCCGCTTTTTGGAGCGAGCATATTTTCACTATTTTTAGCGCTCATCATCGCCACGATCACGCTAAAAGATAAGACGAACATCGACTCCGTAATAGGCGCTATTTGGGCGATTGGCATGGCTATTGGTATCATTTTCATCGATCTTACACCTGGCTATAACGCCGATCTTATGAGCTATCTTTTTGGCTCGATACTTGCAGTTAGCGGCACAGATATCGCGTTCATGAGCGTTTTAGACCTCTTGTTTTTGGCTCTTATCGCACTTTTTTACCGCCAGTTTGTGGCGATCAGCTTTGATGCGGAGTTTGCAAAACTTCGCGGGGTAAATACGACATTTTTTCACTATCTGCTAGTTTGCATGATGGCGCTTTGCGTGGTGGCTACGATCCGCGTCGTGGGGCTAATACTTGTCATCGCGCTACTTACCATACCGCCTTATATAGCGCAAATTTTTGCCAAGAGGCTAGGGCTAATGATGCTAATCTCAACTATTTTTTCTATCATTTTTTGCTTCAGCGGCCTTGTAATCAGCTTTTATTTTAACCTCACAGGCGGAGCTAGCATCATCTTAGTCGCTTCGCTTTGCTTTTTTGCGTTTAGCTTTAAATTTAAAAGCTTGCGCTCTTAGCTCTTTTTAACCTAAAAAGCGTCCAAACTAAAAAGCAAATCGCCGTAAAATAGACGCTAAAAAAGAGCGCTAGCCACATAAATTTGATCTCAAGTCCTAGCCAAAAGACCACCACGTAAAAGAGCGAGCATTGAAGCACGAGCTGTCTAAAACCATTTAGCAAAAATATCGCCACTGGGCGTTTTATCGCTTGTAGCGTGCTGCCTGAGATGTTTATCGTGCCGTAAGCCATGTAGGCAAGTGAGTTGATGCCAAGGTAGAGCTTTGCCACTTCTAGCACGGCTGGCGTGCTGTCAAAGAGCTTGATCGCACTCTCGCCAAAAAGCCTGATGAAGATGTAGGCAAAGACGCAGTAGATGAGCAAAAAAAGAAGCGATAGTTTGTAACACTGCAATGCTCTTTGAAAGCTCTTAGCGCCGTAGTTTCTTGAGATGATGCTAAGCACCCCTGCTGCCATGCCGATGGTTGGAAGCACTAAAATTTGCTCGATCCTTAAGGCTATGCCATAACCTGCGACTGCATTGACGCCGTAAAAGCTTACAAATTTTAAAAGCACAAGCGAGCCAAGCGACATTGAGAGGTAGTTTAGACAAGCTGGCAAAGCTTGCTTTAGTATCTTTGCCCAGACGGCGAAATTTGGCACGAAGTAGCCTAAATTTCTAGGCTCTATCATCTTGCTTTTTCTAACTTTAAAAAAGAGATATATCATGCCTAAAAACTGCACGCTAGCCGTTGCTAGAGCAAGACCTTTTACGCCAAGAGCAAAGATAAAAGCAAAAAGATAGCAAAAAAATGCGTTGATAAAAAGACCACAAAATAGCCAGTTGCGGTAGCTTTTAGTATCGCCAAGTGCGACAAGTATGCCATTAAGCGATTTTATAAGTAGGAAAAATGGAGCTGCAAGAAAGATGACGCCAGCGTAGTCAAGTGCCTCTTTGATGTAGTGATGATCAGCACCTAAAATGACTAGTAAATTTGGCGCTAGCAAGTAGCCACAAAGCCCCATAAATAGGGCAAAAAGAAGCACAAAAATGATGCCATTTGAGGCGTAAAGTTTAGCCATTTTTGGTTTGTTTGCGCCTAGGCTGTTGCCAATGAGTGCGGTGAGTGCCGAGCCAAAGCCAAGACCGATGCCAACGACACTTAGATAGAGTAAAAAGCTCATCGCCATGCCAGCAACTGCAAGGGTAGAAATTTTAGCGGCGAAAAATGTGCCAGTGACGTTGTAAAGCGTGTTAAACATCATGCCCACGCCAGCTGGCAGCGAGAGCGAGATGATTAGTTTGTTTAGCGGGTCTTTTAGTAGGTCCAAGCTGTCTTCTTATTAAATTTTATCTGGGCTAAGCTCTATTAAATTTTTGCCATAAATATATAAACTCCTCATTGCTCCAAGCGCTCCGTTTCGCCTAGCGACGCCAAGCTCGGGCTTTATACCTTTTGAAAGTAGCTCCAAGCGCACGTCCTCTGTGTCATTTTTAGCTAAAAGCATATATCAGCGCTACCCTTTGTTGGATGCTTTGCCGCAGGTAAAAACTCGCCCTCAAACCTATGTAAATTTATCTTTTGTGAGCCAAAATTTAGGCTAATGTGACCGTCTTTCTGGGCTGGTCGCATGCCTAAAATGTCGCAGTAAAATTTAAGCGCCTCTTTAACGTCACTTACGACTATCACGATGTGATCTAAATTTTTTATCTGCATTTTGGCTCACGTTTTTATTTTTGATCTCTTGATGCCCTTTTTCTAGCGTAGATATTTAAGCACTCAACCGCTAGCGAGAAGCCCATCGCAAAGTAGATGTAGCCTTTTGGCACATGCACGCCAAAGCCATCAAGCACGAGCGCAAAGCCAACTAGCACCAAAAATGCGAGTGCGAGCATTTTTATCGTTGGGTTGTTATCGACAAATTCTGAGATCGCCTTTGAGGCAAACATCATCACGCCAACTGCGATGATGACGGCAAGTATCATGATATCGATGTGCTGAGCCATACCAACTGCGGTGATAACGCTATCAAGCGAAAAGACTATGTCTAAAATGCCTATCTCAAGGATAGTCGCAAAAAATCCTGGATGAGACTTGCTCTCGTGAGCCTCTTCATGCTTGCCAGTGACGTTTGCGTGGATCTCCATTGATGATTTTACTATCAAAAATAGACCGCCTATTATGAGCACTAGATCGCGTCCAGTGATGCTAAGCTCGCCTATGCTAAAGAGCGGCTTTGTAAGCTTCATGATCCAAAATAGTGAAAGTAGCAGGATGATCCTGGTGATCATCGCAAAGCCAAGCCCTAAGATGCGGCCCTTGCCCCTTTGCTCTGGCGGCAGTTTGCCTACTAAAATGGCTATAAATATGATGTTATCTATGCCTAAAACTATCTCCAAGCCAGTTAGTGTAAGTAGCGATATCCACGCCTCTGGCGAACTCAACCATTCAAACATTTACTTCCTTTGTTAAAATTTTTATTATGCTTTGTGGCAAAATTTCATGCTCTATGGCGTGAATTTTAGCCTCCCACTCATCTAAACTCATGCCGTCCTCTCGCTCAAACGCCCTTTGCGCGATCAGTTTGCCCCCGTCAAGCTCCTCACTCACATAATGCACGCTCACACCGCCTATCATCATGTCGCTCTCAAAGCTCTCCTTTATCGCATGCGCGCCCTTAAAAAGCGGCAGGATAGATGGGTGAAGGTTTATGGCTTTTATCTGCGCCGTAAAAACTGGCGTTAGTATCCTCATGAAGCCTGCAAGCACCGTTAGATCAGCCCCACTTTTTAAAATTTGCTCCACCAAAATAGCGTCAAATTCCTCACGGTTTTTAAATTTAGCGCTCTCTATGACGAGCGTTTCAAGCCCAAATTTCTTAGCTCGCTCGATGCCAAATGCACCAGGCTTGTTGCAGATACAAAGGCAAACTTCGATCTTTACGCCGTTAAAAATTTGATTATGAACTTTTTTAAGTATCGCTTCTAAATTTGAGCCACTGCCGCTAAAAAGCACGGCTATCTTTTTCGTAAGCATTTTACTCCTTTGATGATGTCTGTTGGCTCCAGCGCGTAGCTGTTTTTGCCAAAATTTCTAAGGCTAAGCGCATGAGCTAAAGTGGCTGAGATGGCAGCATTTAGTGGCTCGTAGCCTTGAGCCAAAAGTGCTAGCACAAGACCGCTTAGCACGTCGCCGCTACCGCCTTTTGCAAGTGTGCTTTTGCCATAAGGCATGACGTAAATTTGCCCATCTTTGGCGATTATGGTGTTTGCTCCTTTTAGCACAAGAACGGCCTTAAATTTCTCGCTCCAAGCCCTCGCGTAAGCGTGTCTGTTTTCTTGCAAAGTTTGCACATCTATATCGGCCATTTTGCAAATTTTTAAAAGCGAGCAAAACTCCTTTGGATGAGGTGTCAAGACACAGTTTTCGCTTAGCAGATCAAGCACTTTTGGGCTGTAAAAGATATCAGCGTCAAGAACGAGCTTTTTGCCTTTTAAAATTTGCACCTCAAGCTCTTCTACGCCCTTTTTGCCAAGCCCCATACCAAGGGCTCCAGCGTTCATTTTCTCGCTTATCTTGCTAGCTTGCATGATATGTGTTGGCAAATTTAAACCTTGCTCGCCTATCACGCTAACTAGCCCAGCCCCAAAGGCAAATGCCGCCTTTGCACAAAGCTTGCTAGCCCCTATGTGCTCGCCAGATATGATAAATGCGTGGCCAAAGTCGCCCTTATTTACGCACTGATTTTTTCTATTTGGAAGCATGAGATCGCGTTTTTCAAGCAGGTGATAGTCGCTCTCGCACTCGTAGTTTTGCACGCTTATGCCAAGAGTAGCGAGCTTTATCTTGCCCACGTAGTCTTTTGCCACGTCACTATAAAGCCCTAGCTTTCTAGCTCCCATCGTGATGGTAGCGTCTGCTTTTACGCAAGCGCCAAGCACCTTGCCCTCGCTACTTAGCCCGCTTGGCACGTCGCAAGCGATGATGTAGGCAGGGCTGGCGTTTATTTTTGAGATTAATTCTATGTGCTTTTCGTCTAAATTTCTATTTAGCCCTGAGCCAAAAAGCCCGTCTATGAGGCATTTTGCGCTATTTAAGCTATTTTCTACATCTTTGCTCTCTCGCACGCCAGCAAATTTAGCCCTTTCAAGCTGTTTGGCGGCAAGCGGCTTTAAATTTTTACTAGCTAGGATAAATTCACACTCATACTCGCCCTCAAGCATCCTTAAAGCACAAAGCACGTCAGCGCCGTTGTTTCCGCCACCGCAAATGCCAAGCACCCTCTCGCCTTTTTTAAATTTCTTACGGATGAAATTTGCTATGGCTATGGCTGCATTTTCCATTAAAAGCTCTTCGCTAAGGCCAAATTTCTCGCCTGCTCGCTCGTCTAAAACTCTCGTGTCTAAATATAAATTTTTCATTCTATGCCCTAAAACTAAGCGCCTCTAGGATGTGGGGCTTTAAAATTTGCTCGCTCTCATCAAGATCAGCGATGCTTCTAGCTACTCTAAGCGTCCTTTTTATGCCCCTTTGAGAGAGGTTGTACTTCGTGGCGGCCTTTTGTAAAATTTCACTCGCCTCGGCGTTTAATGTGCAAAATTTAGCCACCTGCGCGTCATTTAGCTTGCCATTTAGCTCATCTTGATCACGCCTTTTTTGAAAGATAAAGGCTTTTAAAACCATCTCACTCATCTGCTGTGAGCTCAAACTAGCCTTATCACTTGGCGAGCTCTCGTCCATTGCGACTTTTAAGTCTATGCGGTCAAGCACTGGGGCTGAAATTTTGGCTTTGTAGTTTTTTATCTCATTTTCGCTGCATTTGCAGTTTAGGTTGCGGGAGAATAAATTCCCGCAAGGGCAGGGATTTTGAGCGGCCACGAAGATAAATTTAGTCTCGTAAGTCACTTTTGAATTTACCCTTGCGATGTGGATTTGATTGTCCTCAAGCGGCTCCCTAAGGCTTTCTATCACCTGTTTAGCAAAGTGTGGGAACTCGTCAAAAAATAGCACTCCGCCATTTGCAAGTGCGATCTCACCGATCTTTGCGACGTTCGAGCCTCCGCCAAAGATCGAGCTTTTAGTCGAGGTGTGGTGCGGCGAGCGAAAGGCTCTAGTGCTTGTAAATTCGCTATCTTGCAAATTTAGCGAGCGGTAGGCTGCGGACTTTAGCACCTCTTCTAGGCTTTGTGGTGCCATGATGTAGACGAGGCGTTTTGCGCACATGCTCTTGCCGCTGCCTGGGCTACCTTCAAATAAGATATTGTGCATGCCAACGGCTGCGATGACGCAGGCTCTTTTGGCTCTTTCTTGACCTAAGACGTCCTTAAAATCAAGCTCGAAATTTAAATTTGGAACATATCTTTTGCCAGAAATTTCTATCACATTTGAAAATAGCTCGTGTGTAGCGCTAAAATGCATGCTTTTAGCAAATTCTGCGTCGCTAAAAAACTTGATCGCCTCCTCTAGTGTGCTAACGCCATAAACCTCTAAATTTGGGATCATCGAAGCTTTCGCAGCTATCTCACTAGGCACTAAAATTTTTGCCTTTTGCACCTGCGTGCTTAAAAAAAGTAGGATCGAAAACAAATTTGCCGTGCTTTTTACACTGCCATCAAGTCCAAGCTCTCCAAAAACAAAAATTTTCTCCAAGCTTTTTGCCTTTTGAAGAGCGATTAAAAGGGCGATACTTAGATCAAAGTGTGAGCCACTTTTTGGTAGGTCTGATGGGGATAAATTTATGGTTATTTTTTGCGCTGGAAAGGCAAAGTCAAGCGCTAAAAGTGCCGCTTTTACACGCTCTGTGCTCTCTTTGATGCTGGTGCTTGCAAGCCCCACGATGCTAAAGCCAGGAAGCCCACGAGAAAAGATAGACTCAACATCAATGATCTTTAGTCCGTCGCCGTAAGTAGCACATTTTAGGGACTTCATGATGTCTTTTCTTTTTTCTGCTTTTTGTATTCCTTGTCGAATTTCTTGCGTTTGTTAAAGCCTATTTTTTCTATAAAAAGATGTCCGTCTAGGTGGTCATTTTCATGCTGGATAGCGATCGCTAGTAGCCCATCAGTTTTTAAGGTCTGCTCTTTGCCAAAGCGGTCTTGAAATTTGATAGCAACTACTTCACTTCGTTTAACGTCCTCGTAGTAGCCAGGCACACTAAGGCAGCCCTCTTGATAGACGCACTCGCCCTCACGTAGCTCAAATTTTGGGTTTATGATCTCGATTAAATTTTCTTTATCTTGTACACCCTCTTCGTTGGCTAAATTTATGATGAAAATTCTCTTTGCAACGCCTATTTGTATGGCTGCAAGACCGATGCCTTCTTTTGCGATCATCGTCTCATACATATCATCAAGAAGTTTGTGAAGCTTCTCATCGAAAACCTCAACCTCTTTTGAAATTTCATAAAGTTTTTTATTTGGATAGGATAAAACTTCTAGGATCAAACTAGCTCTCCGCTTTCTCGTCTAAAAATAGTGGCTCATTTAGGTCTTGGTTGGTCTCTAGCTTGTCAAGTGCGTGAGATAGCAACTCTTCGGTGCTCTTTGTCTTTGAGATCATGCTTGAGACTATCTGCACTTCGAGCTTGCACTCTTCGTTGTCGATCTTCCAAGGCATAGATGAGAGCATGTTTAAAATTCTCGCGCAAGCTTGCTTTGTGCCGTTTTCGTCGGTGTATTTCATTACCATAGCAAAGCAGCCATCGCCGTAGTGTGCGACTATATCGCTCCTACGTGAGGTTCTTAAAAGAAGCTGCGACATGCTTTTAAGCATATTATTTCGCTCTTTTAAATTTTTAACACGGTTTGCAAATTTGTCTTTTATCTTAACTAGCAAAAATGAGGCATTGTAGCCATAACGTCTAACAGACTCGATCTCGCTGCTTATGGTCGCTACTAGAAATTTCTTGTTATAGACCTCGTATGTTGTGTCGTAGATCGACTGCTCTTCGATCGCTTTAAACATCTTGCCGACCTCTTCGTAGCTCATCTTGATGACGTCAAGGTGCTTGTCCATGAGATCGTTTAGTTTGATGAGGTCTTGGTTAAAGGCGCTTAAGACATTTTGCAACGCAAGGACGTTTGTATTGTTTTTAAGCCCATCCATGCGCTTTTGCACTAGGCTTCTCATAACGCCTAAATTTTTATAGATGAGCACGACTGCTTGAAGCATGCTCTTTATCTGGATAAAGCCTTGTTTTACCTCTTTTTCGATAGAGATGTTGCCATTTGTCGGCACTGAGCTTTCAGAATTTGCCACGATGATATCGCCGATCTCTTTTCTAAACTCATCTGACTGCCCATCAAGCATCTTTTCAAAGTAGATAGAGTAGTTTGTCGGCGTAGATGGGACGTTGTCGTCACTTAGTTCGTGTAAAACGTCCTCTGAAAATTTATAGATATTTACCTTTTCTTTTTTGACAGCTGGCTTTGCTTCAGCTGCTTTTCTTTTTGGATCTGGTGCGTTATCTATCTTTATCACTTTGGGCCTTATTTAAAACTTTTCTCCAAAATTTTATCGACAAGTCCGTACTCTTTAGCTTCGGCTGAGCTCATAAAGAAGTCGCGCTCAGTATCTTTTACGATCTTGCTTAGCTTTTGGCCCGTGTTTTTGGACAAAATTCCATTTAAAATTTCTTTCAAACGTAAAATTTCACGTGCTTGTATCTCGATATCAGTCGCTTGTCCTCTAGCACCGCCAAGTGGTTGGTGTATCATGATACGAGAATTTGGTAGTGCATATCTCTTTCCAGGTGCGCCACAGCTTAGCAAAAATGCACCCATACTTGCAGCCTGACCGATGCAGATCGTGCAAACATCTGGCTTTATGTAGTTCATCGTGTCATATATGCTAAAGCCACTTGTTATCACGCCGCCTGGTGAGTTTATGTAAAGGTAGATATCTTTATCTGGATCTTCAGCCTCTAAAAATAGCAGCTGAGCGACGATAGAAGCAGCCATGCCGTCCTCTATCTCACCACTTAGCATAACGATCCTGTCTTTTAAAAGACGGGAGTATATATCATAGCTTCGCTCACCTCTGCTAGTTCTTTCAACTACGACAGGAACGTAATAGCTCATTACTCAGCCTTCTCTTTTTTGCTTGCTTTTTTCTCGTCTTTTTCTTTGTTGAAAAGCTCGCTAAATAGCTTCTCTTCGATCATCGACATCTTTATAGCTGGAAGCATGCCTTGGTTACGGTACATCTCAAGGTGTGCTTTTGGATCTTGACCGCTTCTATATGCCTCAAAATAGATCGCTTGAACGACCTCTTGATCGCTCACTTTTACGCCTCTTACGCGAGCTAGCTCATCGATGATGAAAGTTAGGCGAACGCTATTTTCAGCGTCTTTTCTATACTCGTCACGTTTTTTAGCTAGAGCGTCTTTGTCTTCTCTAAATTTCTTCATATCGTCTGGAGTAAATGTGCTCCACGCGTTTCTAAACTGCATATCGATCTCTTGCTCGACGATATTTTTTGGCACATCAAATTTAAATTTCTCAACCGCAGCTTCAGCAAATTTTGGTTTTAGCTCTTCGTTTATAAGTTTATAAATTTTCTCTTGGCGAATTTGCTCTTTTATGCGCTCTTCAAGTAGCTCTTCAGTTGGTTTTTCTTCGTTTGGAAGGATAGTTTTTAGCATCTCTTCGTCTAGCTTCTCAGGGATCTTTCTCTCTTGAATTTCGTGAAGTTTGACTTTAAAAACAGCGTCTTTGCCAGCTAAATGTGCAGCGCCGTAGTTTTCTGGGAATTTAACCTCGATATCTTTTTCGCCGCCAGCTTTTATGCCTACCATGCCATCTTCAAAGCCTGGGATGAATTGATTTGAGCCGATCTCAAGCACGTAGTTTTCAGCCTTGCCACCTTCAAATGCAACGCCATCAACAAAGCCCTCAAAGTCAAATTTAGCAAAATCGCCCACTTTTAGGCCTCTTTTGCCCTCTACTTTTTCAAGTGGAGCTATCATTTTTAGAAGTTCAGTTTTCTTCTCATCGATATCTTTTTTCAAAACGCGTGGGTTTGAAAACTCAGGTATCAAGCTCTCATAGCCACTCACATCGACGCTTGGCTTAAATGAAACTGTTAGCTCAACGTCGATCTTGTCATCTTTTTTGTCAAATTTTGAAACGATAGGCTCGCCGATAAGGTCGTCATTTTTCTTGCCTGCTTTTTTGATAGCCTCTTCGACCACATCTCTTAAGACATCTTGCTCAGCGTCGTTTGTTAGCTCTTTCTCGTAGCGTTTTAGCACAACAGCGACTGGCACATGGCCTTGTCTAAAGCCGTCTACTTTCATAGTTTTTGCTGCTTTTTTTGCTAGTTTTTCTACGCTAGACTTTATAGCATCTGCACTTACAGTCGTGCTTGCTAGGGTATTTACGCTATCTAGAGCTTTGATTTTGATTTCCATCGAATTCCTTTATGAATACAAATTTTTAGCCCAAAATATAGCAGAATTTTCCTTATTTCATTGTAAATTTGTAAATTTTTATAGATATAAAAGGCGTTTTAACGTAGAATTTGGCGATAAAATTATGGAGAAAATTTATGCAAGAGAGTTTTGAAAATTCAGTTAAAAATATGCTAACTATTATCGGCGAAGATCCAAACAGAGAGGGGCTTGTTAAAACCCCTGAGCGCGTTTATAAAGCTTTTAAATTTCTAACTAGCGGATACGATCAAGACCCAAAAGAAGTCCTTGGTGACGCGCTATTTACTAGCTCAAATAACGAAATGGTTTTAATGCGAAACATCGAGTTTTACAGCCTTTGTGAGCACCATTTGTTGCCAATAATTGGCCGTGTGCATGTGGCATACATCCCAAATGGCAAGGTTGTTGGCCTTAGTAAAATTCCACGCATGGTAAATATCTACGCCAGACGCTTGCAAATTCAAGAGCAGATGACCGAGCAGATCGCAAAGGCGCTTGAGGACGTGATCGCTCCAAAAGGCGTTGGAGTAGTCGTCGAGGCTAGGCATATGTGCGTTGAGATGAGGGGTGTGGAGAAGATAAACTCGACTACCACGACCTCTGCGCTTAGGGGCTGCTTTATAAAAAACGCAGACACAAGAAGGGAGTTTTTCTCGCTTATAAATTCGCCTAGGGAAACGCATTTTTGAGTTTAGAGCGTATAAATTCAAGGCTTAAAGAGGGCGTGAAGCTCTCAAATACCTTTGGCGTCATCACAAAGATCACGGCTACTACGATAGAGATCACTGGACTTCGTCCAAGTATCGGCGACATCGTGCGCATAGTCGCAAAAGACAAGAGTAAAAACGGCCTTGGCATGGTCACGCAGATAAAGACAGATGGCGCTTATATCAGCCCATTTGGCTTTGTCGAGGGCTTTAGGATAGGCGACTTTGTCTATGAGAGCGATCAAGGCATGAGCATACCGGTGGGGTCAAATTTGCTTGGTCGTGTGGTCGATCCATTTATGAAGCCAATTGACGGCAAAGGGGCGATCGATACAACTGAATATATGCCGATCATGAGAGCGCCGATAGATGCGATGAAAAGGGGGCTTATAAACGAGCCTTTTAGTGTTGGGATAAAGACGATAGATGGGCTACTTACTTGCGGTAAAGGGCAAAAGCTGGGAATTTTTGCAGGCTCAGGCGTAGGCAAATCAACCCTTATGGGGATGATCGTAAAAAACACTCTTGCGCCCATAAAAGTGGTCGCACTAATAGGCGAGCGTGGCCGTGAGGTGCCTGAATTTATCGAAAAAAACCTAGGTGGCGACCTGGAGGGCACGGTCATCATCGTGGCGACCAGTGATGATAGCTCGCTCATGCGAAAGTATGGCGCATTTTGTGCGATGAGCGTGGCTGAGTACTTCAAACAGCAGGGCAACGACGTGCTTTTCATCATGGATAGCGTGACGCGTTTTGCGATGGCGCAGCGTGAGATCGGCCTTGCGCTTGGCGAGCCACCGACCTCAAAGGGCTATCCGCCAAGCTCGCTCACACTCTTGCCACAGCTAATGGAGCGCGCCGGCAAAGAGGAGGGCAAGGGCAGTATCACGGCGTTTTTCACCGTGCTAGTCGAGGGCGATGATATGAGTGACCCGATAGCCGACCAAAGCCGCTCTATCCTAGACGGCCATATCGTGCTAAGCCGCGAGCTAACGGACTTTGGCATCTACCCACCTATCAATATCCAAAACTCGGCCTCGCGTGTCATGGGCGACGTGATCGGCAAAGAACACAAGCTAAATGCGATGAAATTTAAGCGCCTCTACTCGCTTTTAAAAGAAAATGAGGTTCTGCTTCGCATCGGCGCATATCAAAAGGGCAGCGACAAGGAGCTTGACCTTGCTATCTCGAAGAAAGAATTTATGGAGAGCTTTTTAAAACAAAGCTCGGAAGAGGCCTTTGCGCTTGAAGAGGTCGAAGAGCTGCTTGATAAGATCAATCAGTAAATTTTTGTATAAATTTGACTACTAAAATTTTATAGCCTTTTATTAAAAAGATCGGTAAATTTTGCTTTTTTTGGTGCGAAAGTGTTGTTATAAAAATCGCAGAAGTAAATTTGAAATTTATAGGGTTTTGCTAGGTTAAATTTCACGGAGCGGGCGATTTTTTGTGTTAGGTAAAAAACGATAAAGTGTTATAAAAAAGCAGTCACGCCCACGCTTCAAATGGCAGATAAAATTTAGAATTTTTGGCTTTTTTGTTAAAAATGCTTGTTCGTAAAATGCGGTAGTAAATTTGAAGCGGTGAGCTAAATTTGCAATGGCATTTATCTTACTTGTAGCTTTTGCAAATTTGCATAGATAAAAAATTTAATGCAAAAGCATACGCAACTAGAGGCGACAAAGCGATAAAACAGATTATATAAAAATTTATCTGTCTAAACGGGGGAGTTGTAGAGTGGATAAATTTCAAAATTTTGCGGTTTTTGGATTTTGCAAAGGTTATGGCAGTAAATTTATGCTAGTGCCTATAAGTTGGCGTCTGCCATGCTGTAGTTTTTCGCTTAGATTTAATATAAAAAACAAAAATTCACACTTAGATCAGCAATCGTCGATAATGTAAAAAGTCCGCAATAGATGAAAAAGTAGGCGGTTGCAGAGTGGAGAAAATTTCAAAATTTGAGACCATCTGCTTGTTTGTAAAGGTTGCAGTAGTAAATTTATGGCAAGCGAGCGAGTTAAGTTTATGCAAAAAGCCTATGGGCGAGTGTCTATCCTATCTTGGTTTTGCGAAAATTTAATTGTAAAAACAAAAAAATCACGTTTAGTTTGGAAAATACCAATATTTTAGACTTTACCTCGTGATGCAAAGCAATATTTAAAAAAGCATAAGAGAATTACGCCAAATATCAAATTTGTTTCGCACTTTCTATAAATTTTTGGTGGTAGGCTTCTTGTAAATTTAATAGATAAAAGCAAATTTGATATCCGCGCTTTTGTCTTTGTGATGACGTAAAGCCTGCAAGATACTTTAAAAAGCCAAAAGTAAAGCTTTTTTCTCGCCAAAGCCTAAATTTAACTCGTATTTTCCATGATTTTATCGGCGAAACTCGTCTAAATTTTATTGAGTGAAGCAAATTTCTTATAAAGGTCAGTGATTTTTGTAGCGTAAAATCAAATTTATAAAATAAGATAAGGCCTAAGAGCCAAATCCCATCTTTTTATCCTCGCCAAAGCTTGAGTTTAGCTCGCGCTCTATCGTGGTTTTGAAGTCCTCAAAGGTAAAAATCCCATCATCTTTTATAGCTACTTTTAAAGCGGTATTTTTTAACGCAAGGACGATCTGCGCGCCACTTAGGTTAAACTCAGCCAGCCTTTCAACGCTAAAGCCATCTTCAAAGCTTGCATTTTCAGGCAAAATTTTACGCCAAATGGCGAGCCTGCCGTTATAATCAGGCTTTTTAAACTCGATCTTGTAGTCAAATCTTCTAGAAAACGCCACGTCAAGGCTTTGCAAGAAATTTGTCGTTGCGATCAGCACGCCCTCAAAACGCTCGATCTGCTCTAAAAAGATATTTTGCATTTGATTGTGCATCTTCTCAGCCCCGCTCGAGCTCTCCACTCTCGTGCTTAAAAACTGATCAGCCTCATTTAGTAAGAGCACTGGCTCGCTGCCACTTTTTTTGCAAATTTCTTTGTAAGCATCAAAAATTTTCCTTACATTTTGCTCGCTCTCGCCGACATATTTGCTTAAAATTTTTGAGCAGTCAAAGCTTAGAATTTGCTTCTTTAGGCTCTTTGCAAGCCCAACTGCGCTCATGGTCTTGCCAGTGCCAGGCTCGCCGTAAAAGATGATCTTGGCGTCTATGTTTTTTCTAGTTTTTATGCCCCAGCTGCTAAGTCTAGCGAGTACTTTTTTATCGACTTGCTTTAGTATCGTGCTTAAAAGCTGCTTTGTCTTCTCATTTAGCACGACGTCTTCTAGGCTCGTTACAGGCTCAATGAGCTCAAAAATTTCTTGCTCTTTTACTAGGCTTTCTATCTTGATTTTCTTGCTGTTTTTGTCATTTTTTGGGTGCATTATGCTTTGCAAAATTTCTTCGTTTATAAAAAAGCTCTTGCTAACGTTGCCATAAGCGTTTAAAACCTCGTCGTAGTCGATTAGTGCGCCTTCTATGAGCCTTGAGCCGTCCTCTAAAAGAGTGCGATTTTTGATGCGTTCAAGCTCATCTTTGCTTATTAGCCCAACTAGCGTGTTTAGGTCGCGACCATTTTCAAAGTCGCCCGCATACTCCTCTTTTAAAAGGGCTAAAAATATGATCTGCTCTTTTTCATCAAGAGAATTTTCTTTAAAAATTTGCTCTATTTTTAGGCTGATCTTGCTTAGTTTTACGCGCTCATTTATCCGCTTTGTAAGCTCAGAAATTTGCTCATTTATGCGCTTTTTAGCGTCATTTGAGCCACCTTCAAATATCGCAGCCTTTGAGTAAAGCTCTATCTTTAAAAACTGATCTTTTAAATACTCTAAATGATCTTCATAAGGTGCAAGCTCTGGTAAATTTATATCAGCGTTGCCATCTTCAAGTATCTTTAAAAACGTGCTTGAGAGTGAAATTTCAGAGTGAAGTAGCGAGAGTAGCCCTTGGCTTGAGCTTTTTTGCGAGTTCTCTGGCATTTTAAAGAGGCTGTAGTTTTGCACTATCCAGCCGCTATCCAGCAAATTTTTTATAAATTTAAGGTATAAGAGCTGCTTTTCATTTTGCGTGCCAAAAACAGCTCCAAGTAGCTCAAAAACGCTCATGCTAGCCGTGCCTTGCACGTAGGCTTTGCTTAGGTATTTTAAAATTTCTCCCTCTTCATCGCCGCACTTTATAAGCTCGTAAATTTTACTTTTTTTGAGATCTTGGTTTAGAAAATCAAGCAAATATTTCACTAAATTTTATCCTTTATCTGCTCTTTTAGCACACGTTTTAGCACCTTGCCAGTAGCGTTTCTAGGCAGCTCCTCGGCAAAATAAATACTTTTTGGAATTTTGAAATTTGCTAAATTTTTCTTTAGATGCTCTCTAACCGTCTTTTCATCAAGATCCATGCCATCTTTTACCTGTATGAAAGCGACGACCTCTTCGTCTGCATGCACGTCTTTTACGCCGATGACTGCTGCAGCTTCGACTGCTTCAAGCTTATAGATCACCTCTTCGATCTCGCGCGGATAGATGTTTATGCCCTTTGATATGATGAGGTCTTTTTTGCGATCAACGATGTAGATAAAGCCCTCTTCATCGATCTTGCCAAGGTCTCCAGTCTTTAGCCAGCCATTTATGATGGTCTCATCAGTCACACCCGGCATGCCGTAGTAGCCTTGCATGACGCAGTCACCTTTTACGATGATCTCGCCTATCTGGCCAACTGGAAGCTCCATCATCTCATCATCTACGATCTTGACCTCATAGCCATTTAACGCTGGGCCCACGCTTAGAAGCTTTTGCTTGTCAAATAAATTTGCCGCTACGACTGGCGAGCATTCGCTAAGGCCATATCCTTCAACTAGCGTTGCACGCGGGAATTTCACTCTAAAATCATCAATCGTTTGCTTAGCAAGCGGAGCAGCGCCACTTACAAATAGCCTTATGCGGTTAAACCATCTAAAATACCAAGGAATTTTTGCCTTGCCGATGGCTGTATATATGGCTGGGATACCCAAAAATACAGTAACTCTTTTAAGTAGCGTCTGTTTTAGCACATTTGAAAATGGAAAGACCGATCTTACGAGCACCATCGAAGCGCCTGCATATATCGGTAAAAGCACCATTGCTGTGAGCGTGAAGCTATGAAACATCGGCAAAAATACGATAAATCTATCGCTTTTTTTAACCTTGAAACGCTCATGAGCGCCGATGACGTTTGAGAAGATATTTTTATAGCTTATCATAGCACCTTTTGGCTTGCCTGTAGTGCCTGAGGTGTAGATGATGTGCATGAGATCGTCTATTTTAGGGTATTTCGTGATGCTTAGAGTGTATTTGTGATTTAGCGCTTCGCTGAAATTTACATTTTTTACAAAGCCGTTATTTTCATAGCCCTTGCTCATATCCTCTTTTGAAATTTGTGGTGTAGAAGAGAGATACGCACTCTCGCCATACTCCTCATCAACGCTTACATAGTCGTCTTTTGAGGCGCTTTGAAGTTTTTTTGGCGTTTGACCGATCCAGATGATCTTTCTTAAAATTTCAAGCTCGCTAAGTGCGATTAGCTCCTTTGCAAGTGAGCTAGAGGCGAAAAGCACCCTTGCACCGCAGTCATTTAAGATATACTCAAACTCATTTGTTTTTAAAAAGGTATTCATCGGCACCGCAACCGCACCGATAGCCGTGATAGCAAGGTATGAGATGATAAATTCTTTCGAATTTGCCACCGCCATAGCCACTTTGTCGCCAAAATTTACTCCGCAAAGCTGCAAGTAAGCCGCCACTTTATCGACGTTTTGCTTTATTTCGTGGTATTTTAGCTTCTCTTTTTCGTCAAAGATCGCTATCTGGTTTGGACTCTGCTTTGCTACTTTGGTCAAAATTTCATAAAAATTATTATAAGAGTATTGCATTTTTAGCCCTAGAAAGAGTATTTAAATGTCATTGCAGCTATCTGAACGCTACTTGCGTCAAATTCGCCAGACATTGAGCCAGCGCCAGTTTTTATATCTGTCGCACGCTTTTTGTCTCGGTGCTGATAGAGATAGCCTAGTCCTAGCTCTAAATTCGGCGTAAATTTATAGTTTGCCCCAAACGAATATGCCTGAGAGGTGGTGTTTGGAAGCTCTAAGCCAGTATGCTCGCTGCTAGTGATATCCTCATCGTATGAAAAGCCAGCCATTAGCCTAAGCTTCTCATTTACGTCGTAAGCAAGACCTATCCTATATGTGTTTGTATCTTTTGCATTTTTAACGACTGGATCGTCCATTAGTTTTACGAAAGCAGGATGTGAATGATCCGCCGTCTTATCATTATATTCAAAGTCATAATCTTTAAATTTAGACCAGTAAGTCCTCTCGAAAGCAAGCAAAAGGGTAAAATCACTAAATTTATATCCAGTCGCAAGCACTAGCTGTGCAGGTAGGGGGATCTTGACACTAGTTTTGCCATGATAGCTAAAAGGTGCTCCGTTAAAATCGGCATCGGTATTGCCTTTTAGCTCCATATCAACATTTGAGCGGTAAGTCACTGCAAAGCTTAGCTCCTCGATAGGTCTATATGTAAGAGCGACGTTGTAGCCGTAGTTTATGCCATCACCTTGTATCTCTCTGTAGCCAAAACGTCCAAAATCACTTGCTATCTTGCCCTTGCTATAAACGCCTCTAGCGCCCAGAGCAATGGCAAGTTTGTCATTTATGCGGTAAGCCACGGTTGGATTTAGCTCGACAACTTGTAGTTTGAACCTCTTGCCAGTAAAAGCAGTCTCTGGATCCTCCCACGAGATGCCAACAGCAGCGGGCACAGCAAGAGCTAGTCCAAATCTCCAGTTTTCATAAATTTCTGGCGTTACAAAGCTAAATGTGCCAGCTAGTGAGTCAAATTTCTCTGAGCTGTAGCTCTTGCCACCATCGCTTTTAAAGTCGATGGAATTTATATGAAACCAACCAAGCGTGCTTTCAAAATGGTGAAGCCCGTCTAAAAACATCATATTTGCAGGGTTAAAATAAGCCGCATCAGCCCCAAAACTAAAGGCTACGTTACTAGCAGCAAGCCCTAAAGAGTCAGCACTTTGCTCAGGGACCTTGTAACCCCCAGCATTTAATAATGAACAAGTCGCAACAATGCTTAAAAGCACTCTTTTCATAGCTTTTCCTTTTCTAGGTTTCTTAAAATTTTGATCTCATCTTCCCAAATGCTCTCATCAATCGTCTCTAAAATTAAGGGAATTTCGCCTATTTTATCATCATTTATTATATTTTCAAAAGCGCCAAGTCCAAGCTCGCCCTTGCCAAGGCTCTCATGCCTATCTTTTTTTGAGCCAAGACCAAATTTAGCGTCATTTAGGTGCATGCCAGATAGAAATTTATAGCCGATGATCGCATCAAATTCGCCCATCGTCTTAGCGTAAGCCTCTTTACTTCTTAGATCGTACCCAGCGGCAAATGCGTGGCAAGTGTCGATGCAAACGCCAACTCTGCTCTCATCATCCACACGCTCGATCAGATACGCCAGCTGTGCAAAATCAAAGCCTAAATTTGAGCCTTGTGCGGCTGTGTTTTCGATGACTAGTTTTACACCGCTTGTTCGTTTTAGCGCTTCGTTTATGCATCTTGCGATGTTATCTAGGCACTCATTTTGGCTTATTTGCTTTAGGTGTGAGCCTGGGTGAAAATTTAAAAGCTTTAGTCCAAGCTTGCTAGCCCGCTCTATCTCGTCGATAAAGGCTTCAAGGGATTTAGCTCTTGTCTCTTTTTCTGGATGGCCTAAATTTATGAGGTAGCTTGCGTGTGGCAAGACGTGATCGGCGCTTATGCCAGAGGCTTTTAAATTTGCTTTAAACTGCTCTATCTCGCCCTCGCTTAGCTCTTTTGCGCTCCATTGGCGCTGGTTTTTTGTAAAAAGTGCAAAGGCATTTGCTCCTATTTTTGCAGCATTTATCGGTGCGTTAGATACGCCTCCAGCCGCGCTTACGTGAGCCCCAATGTATCTCATTTTAACTCTTTTATTATCACTTTTATTTTATTTTTGCTGTCGATAAATTTGACGTAGTTATCGCAAACTTCGTATTTTATAAAATAAGAACTTAGATCTTGTCTAAAGCCGCACTCCGTGGTGCTCAGATCTTTGCCGTCATAAATTTTTTGCCTTTGCAAAATCTCTTCAAAAAGGCTCTCATAATGTGGCGCTAGAAAAAATTTCTCGTTAAATTCAGTCTTTTTAAAACAAGCGCCATTTACACAAATTTTGTCCTTTATGTTGATATTTGCGGTATTTACGCCAGAGCTATAAATTTGCAAATTTAGATCATTTTTGTATGTGTGAAAAAATCCAACATCATTTATCTTTATCATCGGAGAAAATAAAGTGACCTGAAAAGCTTGCGAGCTTTGCGGTGTTTTAGTCGCAACACAGCCTGAAAAAATGAGAGCAGATAATAAAACAAGTGAAAATTTCTTCAACGATTTGTCCTTTTATGTAAATTTAAGTTAAAAAGTAATATAATCCCAACTTCATAACCGACCGTGGCCCATTCGTCTAGCGGTTAGGACATCGCCCTTTCACGGCGGTAACACGAGTTCGAGTCTCGTATGGGTCACCACTTCTAAAAGACAAAATCTTATCCACATAAGCTTTAAAATCTAGTTAATCCAAATTTCAAGATTTCTAAAAACAAATTCCTAAATTTTCGTTTTGTAAAAAGAGATCAAATTTCACGTCTAGCAAAATTTAAAAAAGAGGTTTCGCACGAGTATAAAAGCAAAAAGCAGTTAAATTTAGTTTTTTATAGGCTCTAAATTAACTGCAAAATTTACATCTGATGTGGCTTGCCTAGTAAAAATCCCTGCGCGTATGAAATTCCAAATTTCTTTATATATTCTAAAATTTCTTCGTTGCTCACAAACTCAGCCACTATCTTATAGCCTTGTCTTCTAGCAAAGCTCACGATAGTCTCAACCAAAACCCTTGCGTTTTCATCGGTTGGTAGCTTTTTGATGATCGAGCCATCTATCTTGATGTTATCTATATCAAGCTCTAAAATTCGGTAGTAGTTAGAGTAGCCAGAGCCAAAGTCGTCGATTGAGATTTTACATCCATATTTTTTAGCTCTTTTTATAAATTCATTTGCCATGCCGTAGTCGCTAAGCTCTTCGCTCTCTAGCATCTCAAAGCAAACTCTACTAGGATCTGGACAGCTCTCTAGCTTTTCATCTAAAATTTCTCTAACACCTGGATCGGTTAGATCCGAGCTTGAGAGGTTGATAGAAAATGTATAGTCTGGATATTTTTTCACTAGATCAAAGGCTAGAGCGATCACCTTTTTTGTTATCTGAAGGTAAAGTTGTGTTTTCATCGCGATCTCTAAAAACTCGCCTGGGTAGCGGATCTTGCCATTTTGATCGACTATGCGCACCAAAACTTCGTAGTATTTTGCCTCTGTTTCATTTTCATGCACGTTAAAAATTCCCTGACACTCGACTATCACCTTGTCGTTTTCTAGAGCGTACTCGATGAGTTCGGTTATGAGTTGGTTTTTATAGTATCTCATCTCGATCGCGTCATTTTCTAGGTAGTAGTAGATCTCGTTGCCGCTATCGCTTGCTTGTTGATTAGCTAGGATCGACTGCATTAGGCGGTTTGTTTGCGGTGTGTCATTTGACAAAGAGACGCCAAGAGTTATCTTGATGCCAGGCAGGTTTTCAAATTTACCGTCTATCTCGATATTCATCCTACTAAAGTTAAAATACTCTTTTATAAAGCCGATATCTCTAACGATGTCATCGCCTTGATACCAGATGTAAAACGCATCATCTTGAAACCTAAATAGCTCAGCATTTATAGAGTAGGTATCAACGCAGAGCTTTAGCGTATTTGCCACTGCTTTTAGCATGGCTTCGATGACCTTGTTTTGGTAGAAAAATCTTAGCATCTTATAGTTTTTGATGCTTATGCTGATCAAAATTCCATCTTTTTTCGCCTCTACCATCTCAGTTAGGGCAAAGTAGTTGCCAAAGCCAGTTAGCTTGTCGATTGATGATTGAATTTTTATCTGCTCATTTTTTTGAGTTAGCTCTTTAAGCATGCTAAGCTCTTTTGTCCTATCAAGCTTTATAGCCATGTATCCTTCTAGCTTGCCCTCAAAGAAAAATGGCGCAAAACGCACCTTTTCATAGAGCAGTTTGCCGCTTTTTGTCCTGCTTATTAGCTCGTCGCTCTCCCATGAGATGTGCTTATTTATAGCATTTCTTATCTCAGCGTAAAAGCTCTCTGGGTGCATATTTGATTTTAAAATTTTAGGACTTTTGCCGACAACATCTTTTAGTTTATAGCCAGTTTTTGACTCAAAGGTTTTATTTACATATAAAATTTTATTGTCATTGTCGCAAAAGACTATCGAGCTGTGTCCTGCATCCACAGTCGTTTTTAGTAGTTTTATCTGCTTTAGCTGTTTAGTTAGCACCCTTGCTTGGTAAAAGGCCAGTGCGCAAAATAGCACGAAGCTTATAAAACAAAGCACTTGCATTATCACTATATTTCGTATCATTATGCTGTAAGAGGCTAGGGTGTCATCTCTAAATTTTCTTAGTGTTTTTCCAAGTTTTAGATCAACAGAGTCTTGAGCTACGGCACTTAGTTTTTTTGCAAATTCAAGCGCGTAAGTTGCCTTATTTAGCACCAAGATCGCTTTTGTGTCGTATCTGTAGATATCTTTATATTTTTCTATCTGCTCTTTTGTTTGATTTAGCGTCTCAGGGCTGATTATGGCTGAGCTTTTTATCGCGTGAAATATCACATTAAGTGCATCTAGCTTCTTCTCTGATGCTATTTCAAACTCACCTGATAAGATATAAGCAGCCATTGACGAGCTAGCGTAGTTTGACCTATCTACAAGCCTTTGTTTTTTTAAAAAGTCGTCGTTTATGACCTTTAAAGTTTTGGCATTTTTCTCTTGGTAAAAGACATGTATGATCTCGTTTAGCTCATCAAGTCTGGTTAAATTTTGATCAAAACTTTTTAAATTTTTATTTACATCGTCGTAGTTTAGACGAAGTACGTTATTTTCTAAGCTAAAGCTTAGCTCGTTATCTAGCAAGATAAGGCTTAAGATCGTATCGTTAAATTTACTAACAGCAGTAACAGCTCTATTTGCCATATAGATGTAAGCTGAGCTAAAGAAAAAGACGATCGCTAGGACGATTAAGATGATATTTGCTTGTCTTTTATTCATTTAGTATCCTAGGTCTGCGTCCATTTAGCGTTTGCAAAAATTTATAAATTTGCCCCAACTCTTCGCTACTTAGTGTGTGGATCAGCTGATGATAGCTCACAAAGCCTATGACCTCTTTTAGATCGCTCATTTCGCCACTGCTTAGATATGGAGCCGTTCTTGTTACATTTCTAAGCGAAGGCACACGCATAAGGCGTCTGCTCTCACCTGCATCTTTTAAGCCTACGTTTTGCATCAAATTTCCGCCTAAATTTCTACCATTGTGGCATGCCACACAGCCTATTTTATTAAAGAGCTCAAAGCCCTTTTTCGCCTCAGCATTTATGGAGTCATCATTGCCAGCTAGATACTCATCAAATGGCGAATCAATGCTCAAAACCGCCTTTTCAAATTCCACCAAAGCATCTACTATATTCTCGTAGTTTATGCCATCACCATATGCGTCATTAAATAAAATCGCATACTCGCCTATGCTTTTTACTTTTTTTACTATCTCATCTTTGTTTGAATTTAGCTCATTTCTAGAATTTATCGACTCTTTTACCTGATCTTTTAAGCTTCTTACCCTGCCATCAGTAAAAAATAGAAAATTTAAAGCCGAATTTAGCACGCTAGGCGGGTTTATGACGCCCTTTTGGCTAGTGTAAGATGAGTTTGTACCACTTAAATTCCAGTATAAGTTGTGGCAAGTTTCGCATGAGTAGTTTTCGGTGGTGCTTAGCCTTTTGTCAAAAAAGAGCTTTTTGCCGATGTAGGCTTGTTTTTCGTCATATTTTGATGAAAGCACTGGCTCAAATGATGAATTTGCGCTCAAAATACAAAAAGATACTACCATCCAAAATAAAACTTTTTTCATAAAATCTCCATATTCTTGAGCGTCATTATAGCGGAATTCTTTTTCATAACTACCAAATCGGCTAAATTGTAAAAAATTTAGTTTTTATTTGTCTTTTGAAAAAAATGTTGTATAATCCGCGAAAAATTACACAAATTTCAAGGAGGAACCATGAAAAAAGGTTTTACAATGATCGAGTTGATCTTCGTGATCGTCATTTTAGGCATATTAGCCGCAGTCGCTATACCAAGACTAGCTGCAACAAGGGACGATGCAGAGATAGCTAAAGTTGCTACAAATATACAAACGCTTGTTTCTGACCTAGGCTCTTACTACACTTCACAAGGTAAGTTTAAAGAGGCAAGTGGTGCTACGGCTGCTGCTGATGGCGAAGTAACAGCTGATTTTGCGCAAATGACAAATGTTCCAAATCCTGTTAAAGCTAAGAACGAAGAGTGTCTAAATTTAGGTACAGTAAATAATAAAAACGGTACTGTTGGAGCTACTATTAAAGTTGGCGGACTATGTCAATCAGTATGGAATTTACCTTCTATGAGAAGTATAGCGGCGCTAATAACAGGTACCACAACTGCATCTAATGCTGACGTTGCAGCTGCTAATGGTAAATTAAAATTTGGTGGTACTGGCATTAAGTGGGAATAACTTTTAACCTTTACTTATTGGCAAGGAAATTCCTTGCCACTCTTCTTTAACTTAATTTCAAAATTTATCTTTCATTTATAAAAATTCTAGCTATAATCTCGCAACTTCAAATTCAAGGATGAAGTAATGAAAAAGGCCTTTACAATGATTGAGCCAATTTTTGTAATAGTCATTATGGGAATACTGACCGCAGTTATCATCTCTAAGATAAACGCCACAAGAGAGGACGCCAAGCTTACAAAAGTTATGTCAGAGATAGCAGTTGCAATTCAAGACATAAATACCTACTACATATCAGAAGGCAAGCTGGCTATTGACACCAAAAATAACAGAGTTGATTTTAGAGTGATGACAAATGCTGGGGTTGTAGATAGCTCTGGTGATCTTGGCTTTTTTGCTAAAAATGAAAAGTGCATTTCATTAAAATTCTTTGCCGCAGACCAAAGCTGCTTGGGAGTAGATATTAGCGAGCAAGGCCTATGTAAAAAACTTTGGGAAGCTCCAGAATTTAAGCGCTTTAGTCAGACCATGATAAAGCCAGCACAAGGAGCATTGCCAGCTCATATCAGCTTTAGCGCTGTTCGCATCGTTTTTTAGCTAGATGTTTTTTCAAAAAGCTTTAAAGTCTAAAATTTACACTTAATTCTTGAAATTTTATAAAAATAAAGTCTAAAACTAATTTTTTCTTGACAACAATAACATTTTTAGATACAATGCGACTTTTTAATGAGGTAGTGGCATAAACTTACAAACACGACTCAGGCGGGGTGTAGCGCAGTCTGGTTAGCGCATCTGGTTTGGGACCAGAGGGCCGAAGGTTCGAATCCTTTCACCCCGACCATGTTAAATGGTGAGTGTAGCTCAGTCGGTTAGAGCATCAGATTGTGGTCCTGAGGGTCGTGGGTTCGATTCCCATCACTCACCCCATTTTGGGCGCTCGTAGCTCAATTGGATAGAGCGACAGACTTCGGATCTGTAGGTTATGGGTTCGACTCCTATCGGGCGCGCCACTTGAAAGACTTTATGCGCTCATAGCTCAGCTGGATAGAGCAACGGCCTTCTAAGCCGTAGGCCTCAGGTTCGAATCCTGATGGGCGTACCACTTATTATTGTTGTGCGGATGTGGTGAAATTGGCAGACACGCCAGACTTAGGATCTGGTGCCCCACGGCGTGGAGGTTCAAGTCCTCTCATCCGCACCATCTTTTTTTAAACTCCATCTTTAAAACTTTCAGAAACTCGATTTTCATTTGAATTTATCAAATTTATTTTGTGAATTCGGTAAAAATATCCATTTATTAAATGATCCGTATCAAATTTATAGACTCAAAATTTCAAATTAACAATTAAATTTTGAACCATTTGCAAGCAATAATCTCGTGTATATTTGGCAACGCTGCGATATTGGTTGTAGGCGAGGCGCTGTTGGTAAATTTAACTTTAGAGCTTCAAAACACAAAAAATTGTGGCTTAAATTTAGAAAACCGAGATACTTAAAGAGTAAAAGAGATGAAATTTGCAATAGAAGCAATAAATTTAAGCTATTAGAAAAGTATATTTCTTTTGTGGTGGTAGTTGTGCTGATATTTTCCCACTAAATTTAACTACAAAATCAAATAATCTAGAAATTTACGATCAAATTTAAGTCGCTTCGGGCTTGGATTTAAATTCTTGCTACCAAATTTATTAGCCAAAGTGATAACTAAATTTGAACTGCCCGAGAAATTTGCTCAGCAAGTAGCTTGTTTAAATATTTTTGTTTTTAGAAGCTAGAAATTTATTGTGGTTGAAACTTTAGCTATTTGCAGATTTAAAGCAGCACATATACGTCAAATTTAGCCCCCAAGTGAGGGCTAAATTTATATAAATTCTACAAAGATTGTAAAATTTTTGGTTTAGAAAACGCAGTGATCGGTTTGATCTCGCCTTTATATTTTTCTAAATTTACAAGGATCGTGTGTCCGCAGTTGCTTTGAGCGATGCTAGATGTGCCTTTGTCGCGAGTTAGGACATTGACGCAGCCATGCTTGCAAAGGCTCTTCTCGCCTAGCACTTCAGGATCGTACCATGCACCCTCGCAGATGGCGATGACGTGCTCTGGGATGATGTCAGTGACAAGCGCGCCAACTAAAATTTCGCCCCTGTCGTTAAATACTCTTACCACGTCGCCAGTTGCGATGCCCTTTGCCTTGGCGTCATTTACGTTTATTAGCATTGGCTCGCGTGCGCATACTTCAGCGTAGTTTCTGATTATTGAGTTATTTAGCTGTGAGTGGAGGCGGTATCTTGAGTGCGGAGTCGTGACGCTAAATGGATACTTTTTGGCTTTTTCGCTGCCAAGCCACTCAAACGGCTCGATCCAAGCAACGTGTGGCGCAAAGTCTTTGTAGCCAAATTTAGCGATAGTTGGAGAGTAGAGCTCTATCTTGCCAGATGGCGTGCCTAGGCGGTTTTTGTGAGGATTCTCTCTAAAAGCGCTAAGCCTTGTGTAGTATCTGCTAGCTTCGTCATCTTGCTCAAATCTAACATATCCCTCTTTCCAAAACTCATCAAAGCTTGGCATCTTGACATTTATGCCCTTGGCTTGCTCGGCTGCGTCTGCGTAAAATTCTTTCGCCCAGCCAAGCTCATCTTTACCCTCTGTAAAGACCTCTTCTCTGCCCCAGCGTTTGCAGATTTGTGAGCAGATCCAGTAATCGCTCCTGCTCTCGCCCATAGGCTCTACGACAGGCTTGTAAGCTACGATGTATTCGTTTGTAGGCACGCTTTGGTTGATGTCGTTTCTCTCGACTTCAAGGGCTACTGGTAAGACGATGTCGCTTAGTTTTGCTGTGCTTGTCCAAAATGGCTCAGCGGTTATTACGGTGTCAAATTTACGCCACGCTTTTACGGCGTTATTTACATCCTGATGCCTTGTAAACATCGATCCAGACGCCATGTAAGCCACTCTCATGTGTGGTAGCTTGATCTTTGAGCCGTCATAGTCTATCTCTTTGCCGGGGTTTTGCAAAGCCTCGATCGATCTTGAAGATGGGATGGTGACGTTTTTAAATTTCTTCCAAGGAGCGCCATCTACGTTGTCGTATTTTTCGCTGATGCTAGTGCTGATGCCTTTTAGCACCGGAGCGATCTTATCCGTAGCGCCCGCAGAGTCGTATCCTAGGCTAAACTCAAATCCAAGCCCCTCTTTGCCTATCTGACCTAGCATCGCACTAAGTGTTACGATGCCCCAAAAGCCCATCTCGCCGTGATCTTGTCTTTGAAGTGATCTACCTGCGATGATGACGCTTGGCTCTTTTGCAAGTGCTGTTGCAAATTTAGCGATATCTTCAGCTTTTACGCCACAAATTTTGCTCGCCCAGTTGATATCTTTTACCACTTTGTCAGTTGTGCCAAGTAGGTAGTCTTTAAATTTATTAAAGCCAACTGTGTATTTTTTGATAAATTCCTCGTCATAAAGCTTGTTTTCATATAGATAGTGGCACATGCCAAGCATCATTGCTACGTCGGTATTTGGACGAACTATGATAGCTTCAGAGCCAAGATATCTTGTGGTGTCGTTTTTAAAGACGCAAACGCTATAAGTTTTTATGCCTGCTTCTTTTATCTTTTTGATGCCAAGATAGCCATCGTGTGTTGGTGGTTGCCATGAAATTTGACCAGTTACAAGCGGGTCAGTGCCCCAAAATACAACGTTTTTAGCGTTTTTAGCGATAGCCTCCCACTTTGTCGGAGCATCATAAACGGCGCTGTTGCCTAAAACGTGAGGCATGATGACAAGGCCAGCACCAGTTGAGTAGTCGCCGCTCTCTTCTACGTATCCGCCAAGCACTTTTAGCATCCTGTGACCAACGGTTCTGCCCCAGCTGATCTTGCCACTACCGCCCCACCAGTAACACTCGCCGTAGATGCTCTCAGGGCCATACTTATCAAAATTTTCTTTTAAAGCTTTTGCTGCTAGATCAAGGGCAGTCTCCCAGCTAACGCGCACAAATTCCTCTTTGCCACGAAGCTCGCTCTTTGCTGCGCCTTTTGCTTTTAGATAGCTCTTTCTCACGTATGGATAGAGCACGCGGCTTTCGTTTTGGATGAGGTCTGGCAAGCTGTTGTTCATAGTATTTGGGAATTTATCGCCCTCAAATGGATCAACAGAGACGATTTGGTTTGAGTTGGTATTTGCCCAAAATAGCCCAAATCTATTTGCGCCAAAGGTCTTGTTTTGGTCAAAAATGGTCTTTGTCACACCCTCTATCTTGCTTGCCTGCGCTGCTGTGGCAGCAAGTGCAGAAAATTTTATAAAATCTCGCCTTTTCATATTTTCTCCCTTATGAAAATTTATTTTACTTTTTTGGCATTGTGTTGTAGGTATTTAAGCACTAAATTTAGATCAGTTTCATCAAGTGCAACAAATTTCGCATCGACCATACCAGATAAATTTGCTGGCCACTGAGCAGCTGTAAAGCTGTTTGGCTCATGCAGCCTGTGACATGCCGAGCAGGTCTCTTCGTAAATTTTCTTTGCCTTTGCGTAAAGCTCTTTTTGGTTGCCACCAAGCGCGTCATTTGGCACTTCATAAACGCCATCAGCTTGGTACCAAACCTCGCCATAGTCATCTTCAATATCTTTTACTTTTTTGAAATTTGCCTCGCTCTCGTCATCAAAAGCTACAAAAACTTCAGGGTCTTCTACGCTTCTTTGAAGCTGGGCCAAGTAGTTTGCCGACACTACACCACTAACCTTGATCTTACTCGTTTTATCGCCTTTTTCTAAGACTTCAACTGGCGTTAAAACCTCGATCTTACCGATCATCTTGCCATCAAGTGTTATGTTTGCATCTTTTGCGATCACATCAGCACCAAAGGCAAGACTACAAGCTAGCACTGGGGCTAAAAATAGCATTTTCATTTGACAATCCTTAAAAAAAGAAATTAAATGAATTTTATAACCAGCACGCTTAAAATTATATTGCTATATTTAGAGAAAAGTAAGTATTTTAGGAGGTTTTAAAGGGGTAAAATAAATTTAAAGTTATAAAAATAGGGCGATTGCTCGCCCAAATTTACTTTAAGGATTATTTCTTCATCTGGATAGCAGTTTGTATCATCTCATCACTTGTCGTGATGCTTTTTGCGCTCGCTTCGTAGGCCTTTTGCGTGACGATCACCTCGCTTAGTGCTTGACCAAGATCGACATTACTCATCTCAAGCTTGTTTGCCAAAATTTGCGCCCCATAAACGGTCTCGCCAGCTTTGTTTTTGTAAAAAAATGGCTCGCCAGAGTTGGCTGTGGCTTCATAGAGATTGTCGCCAACCTTTGCCACGCCTTGGTCGTTTATGAAGTGATAAAGCGCCACTTTTGCCACGGGGAATGCTCGAGTGTTGTCAAAATTTGCCATGATGTTGCCGCGGTCATCGACGCTATACTTTGAAAGTAGCCCCTCAGCGTAGCCATCTCTTTTTATGTTGAAATCTTTTCTAGCGTTTGCTGAGCTTGTCATGCCGTTATAAACATCCGCATCGCCGTCGCCTTCGAAGTTTAAATTTACGCCGCCAACGCTTGTTAGTGTATTTGCCACAAGCCTGCCACTGCCATTAAATGTAAGCGAGCCCATCGCGGTATTTTGCACGGCTCCGCTAACATCAGTTATCGTTGCCACCGCGTCCCAGATAGTCTGGTCGCCAGTTTGTGGGATCTGCTTGGTTAAATTTATGGTGACTAGGCTCTTTGTGCCGTCTGCGTTGTAGATATCAGAGGTTAGCTTTTCTTTGTTTGGCACTTCAACGAGCGAGGTGACTTCAGCATTTACCTCTAAATTTGCAAAATCCATAAATTTAAGGCTCTTGTCGTTTATCTGCCAAGTGCCGTCACTCTCAAGTGTGGTTGAAAACTCGCTAAATTTACCATCTCCGTCTTTTACTTTTACGACCACGCTGTCACCAGCTTTTGCGCCGAGTGATGTGGTGCTTAGCGGGATCTGTCCGTTTAGTGAGATCGTCTTGTTTGTATTATCAAGCGTGTAGGCGTATTCGCTAGCCTCAAGGGCTGTCGTTTTTTTATCTGTTATGCGGCTTGAGTTTAGGTTGCCTTTTAAGCTGATATTTGTAGTAGCCTCAGCTGGCATAAATAAAAAATGAGGCAGTGTTATGCCCTTTTGCGAGCCAGGATCGCCCAGATTTAGCTCTTCTTGCGAGACTGTGTAAGCTTGTGGGGCGCTTGATGTTTGACCATATTTTTTAAGAGCGCTCGCACTTGGCGTGGTTGGAGTGAAATTTGCAAGCGTGCCAAGGAGTAAATTTCCCCTAGTATCTACTAAATTTCCAGCCGCATCTATGTCAAAAGTGCCTGTTCTTGTGTAGTAGTTTTTGCCTGTTTTATCGACAACGCCAAAGAAGCCATCTCCGCCTATGGCAAGGTCAAAGTTGTTATCAGTGCTTTGAAAGCTACCATTTGACATATCAAGTGCAGTCGTTTGCTTGGTAGCTCCAAGTCCCACTTGATCGCTAGTTGGGCCACTTCCTGCTGAGACTAGGTTTTGGTTTATTAAATTTTTAAACTCAGGGATTGAAGCTTTGAAACCGACATTGTTTATATTTGAGATGTTGTTTGACCAAACATCCATGCCAAAGCTTTGCGTCTTGATGCCGCTAACCCCGTTGTAAAAACCTCTCATCATGGCTTTTAGCCCTCGTAATATTCAGATACTTTATCCATTGAAACGTATTCGCCAGCTACCTTCATCATAGCCTTGCCATCTACAAATTTCACCGCCTCGACTGGGTAGTTGCCTACTTGTGTTTTATACTCTTTGCCATCTTTGCCAGTGTAAGTCGCTGAAATGGTGTATGAGCCGTTTGGCACTTGATTGCCAGACGCGTCTTTGCCGTCCCAAGCTAGGTTATGAACGCCTGCATTTGTCTCGTTTAGATCAGTTGTTCTTACGACTTGACCATTTGCATTTTTGACCTCGATTTTGCCATTTGCAAGATCTGTCTTAAAGTAAAGCGCAAATTTTGCATCTTTTTTCTCATCTGTTAGTGTGACTGCATTTGAGCCAGTTGAGACCATCTTGCCAAGGGCTGAGATAGCGTAGGCGTTTGCGTTTGATTTTAGCTGATTTACTAGCTCTTTCATCGCTTTGTTTGTATTTTCTTGCATCTCGACTGATGCTAGCTGGCTAGTTTGCGTTAGCATCTTTTCAGTATCCATAGGACTTGTTGGGTCTTGGTGCTGAAGCTCGGTTAAAAGTAGCTTCATAAATGCATCTTTATCTAGCTGTCCATTTGGATTAGTTCCTGTGCTAGCTGCAGCGTCTTGTCTTGCTTTTGCCTTTTTCTCGGCATTTTTTTGCTGCGTTGTTTGTGTAGTTATATCTGAAACTGAAGCCATAATCTCTCCTAAATATATCTTGGTATTACTAGCTCAAGCAAGCTTTGTTCCGCTTGAGCGTTTTCGCTCTCGTCGCTTTGATTTGAGCTATATTTGTTCTTTGCTTGTTCTCTTTTTTCTTGTCTTTGGTTTTGGTCTGAGAAATTCATCTCAAGCTCGGTAAATCCCATATTTACAAGGCTGTTTTTAAACTCAGCTTGGTTTTGTAAAAAGAGGTTCATCGTAGCTGTTGTTGAGCTAAAATTTACATGCAAATTATTGCCGCGATTTACCATCGTGATCTCGACCTCGCCTAAATTTAGCGGGTTAAGCGTGATGTTAAAGCGAGTGATCGGCGCTTTGTAGTTTTGCACCTGCTCTTTTAGTGTAGAAGAGAAGTTACTAAGCGTCTCTTTTATCTCTGCCTTTGTTTGAAGCTGGTGTTTAGCGCTGTTTGCGATATCTTTTACCATTTGATTTAGCTCTGATTTATTGTCGCTGCTAAAAGTCTCCTCGCTTGGCTCAGCCTCTCTCATCTGCTCTCTTTCTGGAAAGAGTAGCGACTCAAGAGTTGGGGCTTTTTGCGCCTTTTGCTCGTGTAAATTTACCTTTACTTTTGGCTCTTTTGGCTGCTCATCTGGCTCAACGTCCACTATCTCATCATCAAGCTTTACTTCACTATCATCTAGCTTTTTAGGCTCTTCTTTGACTAAATTTTTAACTTCGCTGACTGGATTTGCCACCACCTCTTTTAGCAAAGTATCAAGCTTTACGACCTCTTTTGGCTCGTTTTTGATGATAGTTTGCTCGACCTCGTTTTTTAGCTCTTTTAGATAAAAAGGCTTGTCCTCAGTCTTTATCGGCGTGAAAAATTCCTGCTTGCCCAAATTTTTAAACATCTCGTTTAGTTTTGGCACATCTTCGTTTGAAATTTCTATATTTTCAAGGCCAAGGTCAAATTTCTTAGCAAGGTCGATAAGATCGCTAACGCTTTTAACGTTGCTAAGCTCTTCGACGTTTTGGGGCACACTTAAGAAATTTGCTATTTTGTCGCTGAAATTTGGAAATTTACTTACCTTTTCATTGCCGTTTAGTATCTCTAAAACTTGCAAAAGCTGCATGAAATTTGCATTTTCATAGAGCTCATTTTTTGTATCTTCGTCCAAATTTTCTTCAAGTGCGGCCGAAATTTTTGCCACGCTTTCGTTTTGCGCCTTTTCTATCGTCTCTTTTTGGATATCAACAGTTTTTACTATCTCTTTGACATCCTTTTCGGTGATCTTTTGACCGCTATTTGCCTTGCTCGCAGCCGCATCCAAAACCATAGACAAAAACTCGCCGTTGTTTTGAGACTTCTTCGCAGCTGCAGGCTTTTTAGTAGCCGCAGGAGCTAGCAAATCTACGTTGTTTTTTGCTGTGTAAGCTTGCATTTAATCCCTTTAAATTTAAAAACTTAACGCTTACATGCAAAATCTATTCCAAAAATTAATTTCTTGATATCAGCTTAAAATTTATAAAAGATTAAAAAAAATGGTAATATTTCATTTTAAAAAAGGAGTTTAAATGAAAATGCACGACATGGCTACAAAACTTTTTACAATTCCTCGTTCTATCACTGGAGAAGGATTTTTAAAAAGCTTGCAATTTATAAAAGATGAAGTTGAAAAAGATGGAGATAATTTTAAACTAAATATAACTTCTGTAAAAAGTGGCACCAAGTGTTTTGACTGGACCATACCTCCCGAGTGGGTTGTGAGAGATGCTTATATAATCACACCTGATGGCAAAAAGATCTGCGAATTTAGTAAAAATACACTTAATTTAGTTAATTATTCTGAAAAAATTCATAAAAAAATGCATTTAAATGAGCTTTTACCACATCTTTATTCTTTGCCTCATTTGCCAAATGCTATTCCTTATGTTACTAGTTATTATGAAAGACGTTGGGGCTTTTGTATTAGTAAAAAAGAGTTAGATACTCTAAAAGACGGAGTTTATGAGGTTTTTATAGATACTGATTTTAAAGATGATGGATCGCTTTATTATGGTGAATTATTTATACCTGCTACGACGCAAACAAAAGATGAAGTATTATTTTCAACATATCTTTGTCATCCACAAATGGCAAATAATGAATTAAGTGGCCCTGTTGTTATGGCAAAACTTATAGAGTTTGTAAAATCACTGCAAGATAGGCGCTATAACTATAGGTTTTTAATTATTCCAGAAACAATAGGTTCAATAACTTATATAAGTAGGCATTTTAATGAGCTTAAACAAAATGTTAAAGCCGCTTTTGTTATGTCTTGTCTAGGGGATGAAAAGGCATATAGCGTTGTTTTAAGTCAAAAAGAGAATAGTTTAAGTGACAAAACAGCACTTCATGCTATAAAACACCTTACAAAAAATCCTAAAATTTATAGTTTTTTACATAGAGGAAGTGATGAAAGACAGTTTAATACCCCATCTTTAAACCTTGGTGCGGTTGCGATATGTCGTTCAAAATTTGGAGAATTTAAAGAGTATCACAATAGTCTTGATGATTTAAATTTTGTTACACAAAAGGGATTAACTGGCGGGTTAAAATATGCGAAAAACATTGTTTTAAACCTTGAAACAAATGCAAAATTTAAGCTAAAAACAGTTTGTGAGCCAAATTTAGGCTCAAGAGGCTTAATATCAACAATAAATAAAGGCGCATATCCAAAACAGATGCTCAATATAAGACATTTTTTAGCATATTGTGATGGAGAAACCGATGCTTTAGAAATAGCTGATATTTTAGGAATTGAAGTAAGAAAGTTAAAAGAAATAATTGATCAGTTGATTAAATTTGATCTTATTGAGGAAGTCAAATGATAAAGCATGTGAGTGATCTTTTAACAAAGACAGCAGCCAAATTTCCAGATAAAGTAGCTATTGTTTCAAACGGAAGTCGTATTACTTATACTGAACTTGATAGGCTTTGTAAAAAAGTTGCGAGTGAAATTTTAAGAAAGAACATTAAAAAAGAACCTATTTTTATTCTGCTTAAAAAGAGTATTGAATGCATTGTGGCATTTTTAGGAGTTTTAAGAAGTGGCAATTTTTATGCCACTATAGCAGAAGATAGTCCAAAGGACAGAATTTTAAGTGTTGTAAAAAAAATAGAGCCAAAACTTCTAATTACAAGTAGTGAGTTTGATTTTTCGTATCTAAATTTACCTACCATTTTAACTAACGATTTTGAAAATTTTAATATTGATAAATCCCTTTTGGAAGATGCAAATATTGAGTTTGTGGATGCAGATCTTGCCTATATTTTATTTACATCTGGATCTACTGGAGAGCCAAAAGGCTTTGCAGTTAATCATTTAAATTTAATTGACTATATTACTTGGGCTGTGGAAAAATGGGGAATAAATGAGAGTGATATAGTTGCAAATCAAGCTTATTTTCACTTTGATAAGTCTGTGCTTGATATTTATCCTTGTATTTTTACTGGCGCAACATTGCATATTTTACAAAATAGTGATTATGCTTTTCCTAGCAAGATTATCGATTATTTTGAGGCTAATAACATCACACAAACAGGAATAACTCCACAAATTATCACATATTTTGCCAATACAAATGCGCTAAAACCACTGCCATGTCTTAGACGCGTCTTTATATCAGGCGAGATAACGCCTATAAAACAGCTAAAAGAGTGGGTGAGAATGTACCCACATGCAAAATTTATAAATTTATATGGTGCAAGTGAGGTAACAGGGGTTTGTAGTTATTTTGTGTGCGATAGAGAGCTTAAAGATGATGAGATTTTACCAGCAGGAAGAGCTTGTGAGAATATTGAAATTTTTTTACTAGATGAGAATTTAAATATTATTAATAAGAATGATGTTGGAAAAAGAGGCATCGTTTATGTTCGTGGCAGGTGCGTGTCTCAGGGCTATTATAATGATGTCGAGCTTAGTAAAAGTGTTTTTATGCAAAATCCAATAAATAATAAATTTAGAGACTATGTTTATAAAACAGGGGATGTTGCTTATTACAATGATCGAGGTGAGTTAGTTTGTGTTGGTAGAGCTGATAATCAAATAAAACTAGCAGGACATAGAATAGAGCTTGGTGAAATAGAAAGCATTATAGGTGCTATCGATGGTGTAAAGCGGACAGCTTGTGTTTTTTTGGATAACAAAATTTTTGCTTTTTATGAAAGCGATAGTGAAATCGATATAGCAAGTATTCTAAAGCAAAAACTACCAAGATACATGATTCCGAAATATTTTGTTAAAATTGATAAATTTAAATTAAATGTTAATACAAAGATTGACCGAAACGCGTTAAAAGATCTTGCAAAGGAGATGAGATGAACGAGGCAAAAAAATTACTAACTGAAATTTCAAAAGGCGATATTAGTGAAAATGAACAAAACTTATTGACAGGTGGAATTATAGATAGCCTTGATGTGATGGAGTTGGTTGAGCTTATATCAAAAAAATTTGGAGAAATAAATGCTAGTGATATAAATTCCAGCGATTTTGAAAGCATTAGCGCTATCAATAGCCTTATTAATAGAATAAAGGCAAAAAATGATTGAATTTAATGATAAAACCTACACCAAAGAAGATCTTAAAAATATACTTATTAATTTGGGGCTAAAAAAAGGCGATAAGCTTGTAGTCTCAAGCGAACTTTTTAAGCTAGGTAAAATTATTGGAGATAAAAATACTTTTTTAGATGAAATAATATCTACATTTTATGAAATTCTAGGTAGCGATGGTGATCTTATAATGCCAACCTTTACATATAGCTTTTGTAAGAATTTGGTTTATGATAATCTCAACTCAAAAAGCACAGTCGGTGCACTTGGTGAATATTTTAGGCATAAGAGTGGCGTAATTAGGACAGATGATCCTATATTTTCTTTTGCTATTCGCTCAAATAATCCAGAAATTTATTTAAAAGATTGCGATAGTTGCTTTGGAAAAGGTAGTGTGTATGATGTATTACGCGAGAAAGATGGCAAATTTTTAGCTTTTGGAGACGCAAGTAAAGGTTGGACATTTTATCTATATGCCGAAGAGATGGCAGGAGTTAGCTATAGATTTTTTAAAGATTTTAGTGGAAAGATAATCGATAGAAAAGGTGTTGAAAAAGAAAAAACCATAAAATATTATGTTCGTCATCTTGATAGGAATAGTATTTTAGATAAGCAAAAGCAAATAGATATGCTTAAAAAAAATAAAAATTACAACTATGCAAAATTTGCAGGTGGTGATATGGCTCTTATTGACTTAAGACAGTATTTTGAAATTTTTGTAAAAACAGTAAAAATGGATGAAAATATACTTTTAAAAGAAGAAGGAGAACGTATATGAAACAGTATGCTGATGATAATATTGTAGCTTTTGTTTTTAGAAATCTTAAGCGCGGTGATAAGATATTAGTTTTAGAAGATAATGAGACATATATAAATTTTTTAAAAGAGAGTGGATACGAAGTTATTAAAATGAGTGAAAATAGTTTTAATAGCAAATTAGTAGATGGCGCTTTTAGTTATCTTGGTCTTTGTGACATAAGCGTTAATAATCTTTTAGATAGTGCAAAAAAAAGTTTAAAAGATGGAGCTATTTGTGTATTTTGTTTCATTAAATCAGATGACTTTAGGGCGGATAGATTAAAGTCTTTTTCTAAGGAAGATATTAGGGATTTATTAAGGGATTTTGAAATTTTAAATATTGAAACTATAACTTTTACAACTCAAAATATGAAACAACTTAATGATATTTATATAGTAAGTGCAAAAAGGATTAAAAATGACAAATAAGACTATTAATGGGAGAGATTTGGCACAAGAATATTGGAATGGCAACTATTCTCAAGATATAGCACCAGTGTATCCAGTAAGCTATGTAACCGATTTTGCTTTTAAAAATTTTAAACCTGGTGGAAGAGTGCTTGATCTTGGATGCGGAATGGGCAGGCATGTTAAATTTCTAGCTCAATTTGGTTTTGATGCTTTTGGCTGCGATTACTCACCGCAAGGAGTTTTACATACCAAAGAGCTTTTAAATAGTGCTGGTTTAAAAGCAGATGTTAGAGAGGGCAATATGTTAAATTTGCCTTATGATGATGAATATTTTGATGGTTTGATTAATTTCGGAGTTCTTTTTTATGCAAAAGATGAAGCAGAATCAAAAAAAGCTTTAAGCGAAGTTTATAGGGTTTTAAAAAAGGGAGGTTCTGCGTTTTTTCAAGTAAGAAATTTAGAAGATGATAGATACAAACAAGCCATAAAAAAAAGCAAATACATAGCTGTAGCAAACCAGATCGAGGGAAGGATAGGATTTTTAGAAAACGGTATTCAAAATTATTATTATGATGAGGAAGTAGTCAAAAGATTGTTTGGTATCTTTGACAAAATAGAGATAAACTATATAAAGAGAAGTTACGATAATGAATCTTATCAGATAAGTTATTACTTGATTGGTGTTTGGAAGTGAGAGTGTTTTATTTATTCTAAAATTTTTCTTTTATAAAACAATAAACTCTTTTTAATTATAATCCATACCTTTAAATAAATTCAAGGATAACATTTGGAAAAGATACGAAATATAGCCGTTATCGCGCACGTCGACCACGGTAAAACAACAATGGTTGATGAGCTTTTGAAGCAGTCAGGAACATTTAACGAGCATCAAAACCTTGGCGAGCGTGTAATGGATAGCAACGACATCGAAAGAGAGCGTGGCATCACGATCCTTTCTAAAAACACCGCTATTCGCTACAAAGATACAAAGATCAACATCATAGACACCCCAGGCCACGCCGACTTTGGTGGCGAGGTAGAGCGTGTTCTTAAGATGGTTGATGGCGTTTTGCTGCTTGTTGATGCGCAAGAAGGCGTTATGCCACAAACTAAATTTGTCGTCAAAAAGGCGCTCTCACTTGGACTTCGCCCAATCGTCGTCGTAAATAAGATAGACAAACCTGCAGGCGATCCAGACCGCGTTATAAATGAAATTTTTGACCTTTTTGTCGCACTTGATGCAAATGACGAGCAGTTAGAATTTCCAGTCGTTTATGCAGCTGCTAAAAATGGCTACGCAAAGCTAAAACTAAGCGATGAAAACAAAGATATGCAGCCACTTTTCGAGACTATCCTAGCTCACGTACCAGCCCCAAGCGGCAGCGACGAGAACCCGCTTCAGCTTCAAGTTTTTACGCTTGATTATGATAATTACGTCGGCAAGATCGGCATCGCGAGGATTTTTAACGGCAAGATAGCTAAAAACCAAAACGTCATGCTTGCAAAGGCTGATGGCACAAAGACAACTGGTAGAATTTCAAAACTCATCGGCTTTATGGGACTTGATAGGATCGATATAAACGAGGCTGGCACTGGCGACATCGTAGCGATCGCTGGCTTTGACGCGCTTGACGTTGGCGATAGCGTCGTTGATCCAAACAACCCTCATCCACTTGATCCGCTCCATATCGAAGAGCCAACCCTTAGCGTTGTATTTTCTGTAAATGATGGCCCACTAGCAGGCACTGAGGGCAAACACGTCACATCAAACAAGATCGATGAGCGCCTTGCAAATGAGATGAAGACAAATATCGCGATGAAGTATGAAAACATCGGCGAGGGCAAATTTAAAGTAAGCGGCCGTGGCGAGCTTCAGATCACCATCTTGGCTGAAAATATGCGCCGCGAGGGCTATGAGTTTTTACTTGGCAGACCTGAGGTCATCGTAAAAGAGATAAACGGCGTAAAATGCGAGCCATACGAGCTTTTGGTTATCGACGCGCCTGATGATACGACAGGCACTGTCATAGAAAAACTAGGCAAAAGAAAAGCTGAAATGGTCTCTATGAACCCAACAGGCGACGGTCAAACAAGGATCGAATTTGAGATCCCAGCGCGCGGACTTATCGGCTTTAGAAGCCAGTTTTTGACTGATACAAAAGGCGAGGGCGTTATGAACCACAGCTTTTTGGAGTTTAGACCACTAAGCGGCACCGTCGAGCACAGAACAAATGGCGCGCTAGTTTCTATGGAAAACGGCGTAACGCTTGCTTATTCGCTATTTAACTTGCAAGATCGTGGCGTGCTATTTCTTGATCCGCAAGCAAAAGTCTATGTGGGCATGATCATCGGCGAGCACAGCCGTCCAAACGACCTTGACGTAAATCCTATCAAGGGTAAAAACCTAACAAACGTGCGTGCAAGTGGTAGTGACGATGCGATCAAGCTTGTCCCACCTAGAAAGCTAAGCTTAGAGCGTGCGCTAGAGTGGATAGAAGATGACGAGCTAGTCGAGGTTACGCCTATAAATATCCGCGTTCGTAAGCGCTATCTAGACCCAACAGAGCGCAAAAGAAAAGCAAAACTATAATCCAAATTTGCTAGCAAAATCCCTTTGGTACCAGCCAAAGGGGCTAGCAAGTGAAATTTAATCCCAAAAGCAAATTTAATAATCTAGTTTGTAAATTTATCTGCTTGTGCCAAATGGAGCTGGCTAAATTTAGTCAAATTTGGGTTTTGGCTGCTGTAAATTTATAAAAGCTACTTTTTGTTTTTTGGGTTCTGGCGCTTCAAATTTATAAATTTATGCTTGATAAGTAAATTTGTCTGATCTGATGCCACCACAAGAAATTTATAGAGTAGTTTGCGTTTTACAAAGACTATTTTGCCCGTGAAAACGCAACTAGCTGTGGTGATTAAATTTGCTTTTTTGAATTTACGAAAGGGTTAAATTTTGGTTTTAATGGCTGTTAAATTTACTCACTTTGCTATCTCTGTATCCAAATTTTGATAGTGGCTAAAATTTTAAATTTGTGGCTTGACTGATTTTACTTGCGTGGTTGTGGTGGCGTTGCGTAGAATAGCTACTTTATCCGCACAAAATGAGCTAAATTTAATGAAATTTAGTCCTTTCTTACTCTAAATTTGTAAATTTATGCGAGTTGGCGGAGCCTGAATGACTTAAATTTGGTCTTAGTGTGCAACTTTAGATATTGGCGCAAATTTATATCGGCTGGTGCTTAGCTAAAGTTTGTGACTTTAAATTTCAAAAAAGATAGTCTGGAGCGAGGTTTATAGTAATATATAGGCTAAATTTAGTTTGGATACTTGTAAATTTATCTAATTAGTAGATTAAATTTAGACCTTGTCTAAAAAACTAGCTTTTAAAATCGCTCTTGCAAGCTGTGAAATTTAGCAAATTTTTATCACTTTAAGCTACAAGAAAACAGCCTAAATTTATAAAAGTGCAGGGCGCAAATTTAACTAACGGATCTTTTTTAGTTTTGACTTTGAAATTTTATAAATTTTTGATGGTGTATCTTCAAAAAAACGTTCATCAACAACTTCATCAGCCACGCCTCTAGCCCAAGCTTCATCAAATTTCATACCATTTTTGTTTGCACTACTTGAGTAAAGCCAGTCAAATTTGCTTAAGAATTTCTCATGTTCGCACTCTTTTACGACCCTGATCGCCTTTAAATTTGGATATAAAAATGTCGTCTTACTTGAGCGACGGATGAAATTTTTATACTTTTTTGGCGCTCTAGCAAGCCCATTTAAAACGCTAAATTTAGCTGTCGTGATGAGGCAAGGCTTGCCTTCACTTCGCATTTTGGCGTGGTTTATCTCCTTGTAGTCTTTGCTTAAAAAGCCAGCCGTTGTGTCAGTTTGCGCTAGGTATATCATCTCTCTTCTTTGAAAGTAAAAATATGCATGATATGATGAGAGCAAAGCCTAAAAAGTCCCAAAAGACAAATTTTGTCCCAAGCCAAAAGTAGCCAAAAAATGCCGCGCTTAGTGGCTCTATGCAGGCTATCATGCTGGCTTTTGAGGCGCCAATGAGCTTGACTCCAGTCATATAAAAGCTAAATGCAAATATCGTGCCAAGCGTGATGACGGCGAGAAATGCTAGCCACTGCGCCGTGCCACTAAGCCCCGCAAACTCCCACACTCTCATATAAAGGCAAAGCACCACGCCACCTATCACCATGCCCCAGCCAAGCGTGAGCGTGACTGAGTATTTGGCATTTAGCCTTGCGGGAGCTAGGTTATAAACGCAGACGCAAACAGCGCTTACTAAGCACCAAAATAGCGCTTCTGGTGAGATGACAAGGGCTGAAATTTGCGCGTGCGTAGCAAGAAAAAAGACGCCAAGCATCGCGCATAGTAGTGCTAAAATTTCAAGCGGTCTTGGCGCTCGCTTCTCTTTTAGGCAGATGATGGCTAGGATGAGAACTGGCGCGGTGTATTGAATGACGGTCGCAACTGCGGCGTTTGAGAGCTCGATCGAGTAAAAGTAAGCATACTGCGTCATCATTAACCCAAGCAGAGCGTATATAAAAAGCTCGGCCATCAGTTTTACGTCAGTAAGTGGCGCAAAAACGGCTTTTTTAGCCTTAAAAGCGTAGTAGAGTACGATAAAAGCGCCAGCTAGCAAGAGCCTATAAGGCACTAAAAAATCAGCGCTAATGCCTTGCGAGAAGAGATACTGCCCGCAAACTCCACTAAATCCCCAAAGCACGCCACCAACTAGCGTAAGAAGCACTCCAAGTTGATGGCTGGGCATTAAATTTATCTATCTTTATGTAGCTGGGCGTCTTTGCCGTAGTGAGGCGAGTATGGCCCATAAAGTATGCAGTCGCGGCAGTTTCTAGAAAAGAGGTAGGCATCAGCTCTTACTGCTAGGTCGTATGATCTATCTGAGATGGTGTTTGCTACCTGCGTGATGACGGCTGAGACTAGCATGCCAAGCAGGCTGTTTTGTCCATTACCGCTATCCTCTGCAGCTGCTGCCTCACCCTGCCAGAGCGTCGCGCCACTTTTTATATCGACTAGCTTTGCTTCAAGCACTACCTTTGTCGAGCTTGAGACCACGACGTAGCTTGTGCCGTAGTCTTTTATGTTTATGTAAAGCACGCTATCGGCGTGAAAAATTTTATCAAGTTTATTTAGTGGCACGGCTGCGATCTCGCTTGGCTCGGTTATGCCATTTTGCTTAAATGTATCATTTACAAGAGCCACTGGAAATACATAGTATCCAGCCTCGCTAAGTGGGGCTACTGAGTTAGCCAGAACCGCTGCTGAGCCAGCAACCTCGGTGCTATCGTTTGTTGGCATGAGCACTAGGATGGAGCGTGGCTTTTTTTGCAAAAAGGCTGAGTAGTCGTATGGCTCAGGCTCTTTGAAAGAACAACCCGTAAAAAATATCGCAAGAAGTGTCACAGCTATAAATTTCAGGCTATTTTTCATCTTTCGCTCCCTCTTTTTTGCTCTGCTTTTTTGGGGTTAAATTTTTAGAGCCCTTGATGAAATTTATAAATTCTCTTGACTCTGGGAAATTTTGCACCTCTTTGTCAAAATTTGCATTTGCAGCGCCTAAATTCCCGTTATTTAAGTATAAAAGTCCAAGGTGCGCGTATAGTCCTGGCGCAACCTTGTAGCCCCTTTGGGTTGAGGTTTGCACTAAATTTTCTAAGCGTGAAATTTGCTCGGTTGCGTCGCCATCTTCGTTTAGATAGCTATATAGCGAGCTGCTATATGTGCCGTCCCAGTAGTAAAGCGACCTTGGGCCACTTGCGTTGCTGCACCCTGCTAGCACGAGGGCAAGAGCGCCAAGGCAGGCAAGCTTTATTTTACTTGCCATGCTCCGCTTTCTATGCCATTTACTAGGTTATTTACCGCTTCAACTATCGCTAGGCTTAGCACCTTGCCATTTAGCGTAGAGTCGTATCCTGCGGTGCCGCCAAAGCCGATGATCTCTCTGTTTGAAAGGGTGTATTCGCCAGCGCCACTAACTGAGTAGACGACCTCAGCCGTTTTGGTATCGACAACATTTAAATTTACCTTTGAGTAGGCGGTTTGCTTTTTACCTTTGCCAAGTATGCCAAATAGCTGGTGATCGCCTGTTGTCTTGCGTCCAAACTCAGTCACATCGCCAGTTATCACATATCTTGAGCCTTTTAAATTTTGAGCCTCTTTGCTTAGCTCGCTCTCTTGTTTGAGGACTGACATATTTGATCTCTCAAGCACCAAAAATCTACCGCTTTGCTGTAAATTTGTAATTAGGATACTTTGAGCTTGGTTGCCAAGTCTATCCTCGCCGTCGCTAAAAACGCCATTACCGTAGTTTGATTGGTTATTAAAGCGGCCAATAGAAACTGAGACTTTTTTGCCGTTATAAACTGAGCTGTAGCTTGCTACTTTTGGAGTTTCGACCACTCTTGAGCTCTCGCTTGCACACCCTGCAAAAAGCGCTGCGATCACTAGAGCTGCACTAAATTTTAAAACATTTTTCATCTTTATCCTTTGTGACAAAATCGTGTGTATATTACTACTTTTTTTTAAATGGCTCGAAATTTCATCCACGTGCCATTTGCGTATCTACGCACAAAGAGCACTGCCTTTACCGCCCAGTCGGCAAACATCGCAAACCAAGTGCCTATCATGCCAAGATTAAATGTAAGCGCAAAGATATAAGCTAGCACGATCCTGCAGGCAAACATGCAGGCTAAATTTACTATCATCGGGTATTTTGCGTCCCCAGCTGCTCGAAAAACGGTCGGATAGGTGTAGGCAAGCGGCCAGATGAGGCACATCGCGATGCCGTGATACCAGACGATCTGCCTTGTTAAATTTATGGCCTCGCTAGAGAGATTATAAACGCGAAGTAGCGGCTCAAGAAGCAGTAACACGGCAGCCGTGCTAAAAAGCTGCACGATGTAGATGCTTAGCATCGATTTTCTTACGTAAAATTTAGCCTGATTGAAGTCATTTGCGCCGATGCATCTAGCTACGACGACGCTTAGGCCTGTGCCTATCGCCATGCCAGGGAGCACCTGAAACATCACGATAGTCCCGCCCACGGCATTTGCAGCGATGCTTGCCGTGCCAAAGAGCGAAACAAGGCTCAAAACGATGATGCGACCCACGTAAAACATCGAATTTTCAAAGCCATAAGGCACGCCGATATTTAAAATTTTCTTGATGATCTCGTAGTCAAATTTATAGATAAAGCTCTTTCTTATGTGAAGTTTTAGCTTTATATCAAGTAGCAGATAGACTATGACAAAGCAGGCGATCGCTCTTGCTATGAGCGTGCTAATGGCGATGCCAAGCACCCCTGTGTGAAATGTGTAGATGCTAATGGCAGTTAGCAGCACATTTAGTAAATTTGCAGCCGCCATGATATACATAGGTAGCTTTGCGTTTGACATCGTGCGAAAGATCGCCGCAGCTGCTGCATAGACGGCTAGAAAGGGCGCTGAAATGGCGGAGAAAACGAGGTAGTGGCTAGCATCGCTCCTTACTTGCTCGCCGATATCGCCAAAGACTTTGTCTAAGATGAGATCTTTTAAAATGATGATGGCAAGGGCTATAAAGATGGCAAAAATTAGGCTAAACCAAACTAGCTGATCGGCGGTATTTCTGGCGTTGCCACTTTGTTTGCTGCCTAGATACTGGCTAGCGACCACCGAGCCACCAGTGGCTATGGCGGTAAATATACTAATAAATAGCGCCATGACAAACTCCACAAGACTTACCGCACTCACTGCACTTTCGCTAACGCTTGCTGCCATTAGCGAGTTTGCAAGGCCTAGGCTATACTCTAAAAACTGCTCTACGGCGATAGGGAAAAAGAGCCTTGCAAGGTCGGCATTTGAGAAAAATCTCTGCTCGTTTGTCAAATTTTTCAAATTTCATCCCCTTTGTAAAGTGTGGGTAAATTATAAATTTTAAAAGGTGAAAAGGCTATAAATTCTGGGTCTTATTTATTGACAAATTTGTCTTAAAGTGAGTAAAATCACGCCAGTTCTAAGTTTTAGAAAGACCTTTTTTGGATACAAAATGCACTCAATCGGTATTGATATAGGCTCAACTTCTGCAAAAGTTGCCGTCATAGAGGCAAGTAGCGGCGAGATAAAGGAGCTATTTTTACTCCCAACTGGCTGGAGCAGCGCAGATACTGCCATGCTTATAAAAGAGCGAGTTTTAGCTTTAAACCTTGGCGAGCTTTATTTTACTGCGACAGGTTACGGCAGAGTTTCGGTGCCATACGCTGACAAAACCCTTACAGAGATCACCTGTCACGCGCTTGGGGCGCACTACTTTTGCAAAAGCGACTGCACGGTTATAGACGTGGGCGGACAAGATACGAAGGCTATCAAGCTTGAAAATGGCTCGGTGATGGACTTTACGATGAATGACAAGTGTTCAGCCGGCACTGGTAAATTTCTTGAAGTGATGTCAAACCGCCTTGGAGTTAGGTTTGATGAGCTTACACGCCTTGCTAAAAATAGCGACAAAGATATATCCATAAGCTCGATGTGCACGGTCTTTGCAGAGTCTGAGATCATAAGCCTCATCGCTCAAAACGTCTCACGAGAAAATATCGCAAAAGCGGTGATCGTCTCAGCTATAAATAAAATTTCAAATTTGGTCAAAAAACAGGCAAATACGAGCTATTTCTTAAGCGGTGGCTTTAGTAAGAGCGAGTATGTGAGAGAAAATTTAGAAGTGTGCTTGCAAGCTAAAGTAAGCACGCACGAAGATGCGATCTACTGCGGTGCGATAGGCGCTAGCCTTGCAGGGATAAGAAATTTAAGGAGAGAAAATGGCGATAAATGAGAGTATGAGTCTGAGCGAAATTTTCGCTACTTATGATGGCGCTAAGAAAAATTTAGCCCAAAATGTCGAAGCAGTCAAAAATAGCGGCCAAAAGATCGCGGCTATCTTTTGCACCTACACACCAAGGGAGGTCATCCACGCGGCAAACGCTTATAGCGTGAGTGTCTGCGCAACTGGCGATAACGCGGTTGTTGAGGGCGAAAAGTATCTGCCTAAAAACTTCTGTCCGCTCATAAAAGCAAGCTACGGCTTTGCAAAAGCGAACAAATGCCCATTTGTGCGAAACTCTGATATCGTTATCGGCGAGACGACATGCGACGGCAAGAAGAAGATGTATGAGCTAATGGGCGAATTTAAAGATGTGCATGTCATGCATTTGCCACATTTCAAGAGCCAAAAGAGCTTGGAGATTTGGCAAGATGAGGTCAGGGAGCTAAAAGAGCGTCTTGAGGCTAAATTTGGCGTGAGCGTGAGCGATGAGGAGCTTAGAAACTCTATCAGGCTATTTAACAAAGAGCGCGAGCTAATGGGAGAAATTCAAAATTTCATGAAGCTAACGCCACCACCGATGAATGGCAAAGAGCTGCACGCACTGCTATATGGAAATGGTTTTATATTTGATAAAGAGGAACAGATAAGCGACCTTGAGATCATCGTTGAGAAGCTAAAAGAGTGCGTGAGAGATAAAATCTCACCCGTGCATAAGGACGCCAAGCGCATCATCATCACAGGCTGTCCAAGTGGCGGGGTCTATGATAAGATCGTGCCAGCCATAGAAGAGGCAGGCGGCGTCGTGGTAGCTTACGAAAACTGCACTGGGACTAAAAATTTTAGCAACCTAATCGATGAAAATGATGATCCAATTAGCGCCATAGCAAAACGCTACATGGCGATACCTTGCTCGATCATGTCGCCAAATAAAGAGAGAGAAAATGTGCTGCAAGAGATGATAAAAGAGTATAAGGCGGACGGCGTGATCGACGTTGTGCTGCAAGCCTGTCACACCTACAATGTAGAAACTGCCAATATAAAAAGGGCGTGCAACGACGTAGATACACCTTATATGGCGCTTGAGACGGACTTTTCTACAAGCGATGCTGGGCAGATCAAGACAAGGCTCGAGGCATTTATAGAGATGCTTTAGGATAAATTTAAAAGAACAGGGGGCTAAATTTAGCTTTAAATTTAAAGTGGCTGACTTGAAATGCAGTGAAATTTACAAGTCAGCTAAATTTAATGAAAATACTTTATTTAATTACTTTATCTTTTCTAAAAGCAACCAGCTTGAATAACCACCGTGGATATATCGCATGTGCTTATAATCATAAAGAACCGAATTCCACTTCTCATCACCATTTTTCATCTTATCGTTATACTCTTTAGTCTTTTTTCTATCGCCTAAATACTTATACATGTCGCGTAGATCTCTACATATATAGGCACTTTTTAGTTCATTGCAGCCATATTCAAGCATTTTTACATCTGCTTTTGACTCAGAAAGGGCTTTTGCATAATCAAATTCTTGATTTTTTATTTTTGTGTAATCATCACTTCTTTTTGAAAAATAAACTATTTTATATTTAATTAAATCAATAGCTGGTATATTGCACGCTGGAGCAAATTTTTTATCGTAGCAGTATTCTGGAATGGTTTTTTCGTAGAATTTTATAACCTTTTTAAGGTCTTTACTCTCTAAAGCTTCTAATTTTTCTAGCGAAAGACAACCTAGATCATTGCCTTTATCAAAGCACCAGTATTTAGCATTGTCACCGCCAATTTCTTTAGTATTTTTCTGAATAAATTCTTTCTCCCCACTATAATCATAGTTAGGCTTTTCTCTACTACTTCCAAAGCCCCAAGCATATACGCTACTTATGGCTAACACACTGGCTAAGACTGAAGCTAAAATTTGCTTTTTCATCTTTATACTCTCCTTTTTTTAGTTAAAAAGGCATTCTACCCCCCCCCGTGCTTAAAATAAATTTTAAAAGGGTGCAGGCCCATGAAAAAGTCTAAATTTATTGTGTAAGTGCCTGCTGAAAAGTGCAGAGTATGTCAAGTAGTCTGCCAAGCTTTTGCATATCATTTAAGAAAAGCTGGTTTGATTTTTGTGTAAAATCTTTAGCTTCTTCTAGGATTTTAGGCTCAGCAATGCTATAAGCAAACTCCTTTTTTAGGATTTTTGCGCCCTTTTTATAAACAAATTTTGCATCAATTAAACTTGCAAAAAAGCTATCATCTCTTAAGTAGTAGTTGGTGCTCGCATTTACAAAAACTGGCTTTTGAGCTAAAAACTCAGCGCAAACGCCATTTGGTGATCTAAATTTAACACTCTCAACCACATCAGGCCTTATCTCATAAAATCTTATCTCGCTAGCTTTTTTAAGAGCTAAAACGTCACTAGCTTTGTTTAAATTTATAGAGGCGCTATCTGCTTCAATGATGTTTATAACGCCTTTTACTAGAGAGTAAGCACTTGTAGTTTTATTTTGATCAAGAAAATTTATCATGCCAAAAAATGGCACGCTGGCATTTTTATCAGATAAATTTGGCATGCTTTTTATTAGTAGCTGCTGCTTTTTGCCATTTAGCTCAAAGTAGCTCACCATGATGGAAATTTCATCCTTTTTGCTAGGTGCCTTTTGCGAGCAGCCCGCAAAAAAGAGCGCTACAAGTAGCAAAACTACTAAATTTCTCATTTTATGAAGTAATCACCATCAAAGCTTACAAGCGAGTATTTTCTCTCGTTACCGATGCTCTCTTTAAGCTCATCGATACTCAAAAACTCCAAGCTGTCAGCTCCGATGTACTCTCTGACCTCTTCAACGCTTTTTTTGGCGCTTATTAGCTCCTCAAAGCTTGGTGTGTCGATGCCGTATCGCTCAGGATACTTTAGCTCAGGGCACGCAACTCTGAAGTGAATTTCTTTCGCCCCTGCGTGTCTTAAGAGATCGACCACCTTTTTAGAAGTGGTGCCTCGAACGATGCTATCATCGATCACGACGATGCTTTTACCAGCTAGCACGCTTGACATTGGGTTAAGTTTTAGTTTGACCTTTAAATTTCTCATCTCTTGGCTTGGCTCGATAAATGTCCTGCCCACATAGTGGTTTCTGGTGATGGCCAGCTCAAATGGAATTTTGCTCTCGTTTGCGTATCCAAGCGCCGCCGGCACGCCACTATCTGGCACAGGCACGACAAAATCAGCCTTTACCTTGCTCTTTCTAGCTAGCACCTCGCCCATCTTTTTTCTCACTTCATAGACGCTTTTGCCCTCTATGACGCTATCTGGGCGCGCAAAGTAGATGTACTCAAAGGCGCAAATTCTAGGCTCTGGCTCGAAAATTTGCAAGCTTTGAAACTCGCTCTTGCCATGCTCAAAAACTATCATCTCGCCAGGTCTAACATCTCTTATAAATGTTGCTCCCACAAGGTCAAATGCGCAAGTCTCGCTAGCTACGATGTATCCGCCATCTTTTAGCCTACCAAGGCTTAGTGGCCTAACACCCCAGCGGTCTCTTATGGCAAAGGTTTTGTGGCGTGACTGCACGAGCAAGCAGTAAGCGCCTTTTATCTTATCAAGTGCTGCGATGATGCGATCTTGTAGGTGTTCGTCGTGGTTTCTTGCGATGAGGTGGATGATGTTTTCTGTGTCCATATTTGTCTGAAATATCGCGCCATCTTTGATGAGCTCGTTTCTAACCTCGTCTTTATTGACCAAATTTCCGTTGTGAACGATCGAGATTTGACCTAGGGCATAGTTGGCGGCTATTGGCTGGGCGTCACGGCCTGAGTTTTTGCCAGCTGTTGCGTAGCGGTTGTGACCGATCGCCATGTCGCCTTTTAATGAGCTTAAGATCTCTTCGTTAAAGACCTCGGTGACTAGGCCGTTGCCCTTGTGAGTGGAGATCTCGCCGTCGTTACAGACGCTGATGCCACTTGCCTCTTGACCGCGGTGTTGCATAGAAAATAGCGCATAATACGCCGTTTTTGCCGCATCCTTAGAATTTATGATACCAACTATCGCACACATCTTTTATCCTCTTTTCATCTTTTTAAATTTCATCTTTGCAGTTAAATTTCATAGCCAACGCCTAAGCAGCATATTATCCAAAATTCTGGCACATTCGCCGCTATTTGCACCATTTATAACAATCCACATGCGCTAAAACTAAATTTCATCATCTCAAATCAAATTCATTAGCTCTTAAATTTTGACGCTTTTTGCGCTCTGGCAGGTAGAATTTATCGCCAAATTCTAGCTTGTAGCTCTTTATATCATCAAGCTTAAATTTAATCATCAAGCCCCAAACTATCATCTATCGAGTATAGGCCGCTGCTCTGATTTTTTAGCCAGATGGCAGCCTTAATGGCACCTTTTGAAAAAGTCGCTCTACTAGTTGCGGTGTGGTTAAGCTCGATAAATTCGCCGTCATTATAAAAGCCAACCGTGTGACGACCGACCACGTCGCCTCCACGAAGTGCCATAACTGCGATCTCGTCTTTGCTTCTTGCACCCACCATGCCAGCTCTGCCAGTTACTAAGACATCTTTTAAATTTAGATCCCTTGCCTCTGCCACACAGCCAGCCAAAGTCATCGCAGTGCCACTTGGAGCGTCCTTTTTGTGTCTGTGGTGCTGCTCGACGATCTCTATATCAAATTCTCTTAAAACTTTTGAAGCTATCCTTGCTATGCGGTTTAACACTGCTACGCCTAGACTCATGTTTGTTGCGTAGAGTATTGGCATAGTGCCTGATGCTAGGTGAAGTAAGTTTTTCTCGTCGTCATTTAGTCCTGTTGTGCCGATGACTAGTGGTTTTGGGTTGGTTCTAGCGTAGTTTAGTAGTGCTACGGTCGCCTCTTTTTGGCTAAAGTCGATGATAACGTCGCACGCTTCAAAAAATTTAGCAAAGTCGTTTGTCAAAAGCTCGCTACTTAAATTTTCAACTTCATTTTTTTGGCTAAAAGCGACGCTTAAAGTGGCGTCTTTTTCATCTTTTAAACAAGAGATGATACTCTGAGCCATCTTGCCACTAGCGCCGTAAAGTCCTATTTTTACCAAAATTTATCCTTTGATTTTTGGTTGAAATTTAACATAAAATTTATTATAGAGAGATTACGAAATGGCTTTTGAAGATAGCTATTTGAGGCTAGAATTTAATTAAAAATTAGCATTTTGGTAATTATTAGACGCACCCACTTTTACCTATTTTGTGTAAAAAGGCTATTACACTATGCCTTAGAGTTATTTTATTAATGAAATTTTGAAAAAATGTTCTGATTAGCCTAAAAACCAAGCAATTTTGAAATGTAAATTTTTGCTAAAAATGTTTATTTTGAAAGAGAAATTTAGCCAAAAAATTTGGCTAAATTTGAGTATTAATGTAAGCTTTCTATGTAGCTCATAGCGCTAAGTGCAGCCACAGCGCCGTCACCTGCTGCTACGATGACTTGTTTTGGAGCGTCCTCTCTGATGTCACCTGCTACAAAGAGCCCTTTTAGGCTAGTTTGCATCTTAAGGTCGGTCTTGACCTGTCCGCCATCAGCCATTTCGCAGATAAATTTGCCGTTTTCATCTTTTAAAATTTCGTTATTTACATTTAGTCCGACAAAGGTGAAAATGCCCGGCACATCAAGCACACGCTCGCCATTTTTAGTATCAAGCACGATCTTTGTTAGGCCCATCTTATCGCCAAGCGCTTCTTTTACAGTCGCACTTGTTATAAACTCGATCTTTTCATTTTTTCTAGCTTTTTCAACGGTTGTTGGCGCTGCTCTAAACTCGTCACGTCTATGCACAAGATAAACTTTTGAGCAGATATTTGCTAGGTAAAGTGCCTCTTCAACAGCTGTGTCGCCACCACCAAGGACGGCTACCTCTTTGTTTTTGTAAAAGAAGCCATCGCATGTCGCGCATGTGCTAACGCCTTTGCCAAAGAACTCGTCCTCGCCTTTAAAGCCAGCACGTCTTGGAGTTGAGCCAGTCGCTACGATGACAGCCTTTGCCTGCTCGCTCTTGCCGCCTTCAAGTAAAATTTCAAAGCTGCCGTCACTATTTTTTCTAACGCCAACGACGTTTGCCCACTTATGAACTAGCCCAAATGCACTGCACTGCTTCCACCAAGTGCTCATAAAATCAAAGCCGCTCTCGCCAGGGGCTTTTTGACCTGGGTAGTTTTCTATCTCTGAGCTCGAGGTGATCTGACCACCAGGCTCGCCTTTTTCAAACATTACAACATTTTTTAATCCGCCTCTAGTGGCGTAAAGTCCGGCGCTTAGTCCTGCTGGGCCGCCTCCGATGATCGCTAAATCAAGCATAAATTTCCTTTATTCTAAAACATTTATGGACGAATTTTGTTTGTAAATTTCGCCCCTTTGATGAACTATCTCAACACTGCTAGGTAGCTTCGTGATGCTTAAATTTCGCATAAGCTCTAGGACCGTATTTATATCTGAGCTTATGTATTTTAGTGTTGAGTTTGACTCATATCTTTTTTGAAAGATATCGATCGCCACAATTGTTTCATTTTTGGTTGGTAAAATTTCGTCTAATTTTGATTGATTTGAGCTGAAGATTAAAAGCGTGTATTTTGGCTCTTTTGGAGTGAAAATTTCGCTTTTTTCGTAAAAAACTAGCTTCGCAAAATCAACAAATTTATATTGTGAAAAACGATAGTTGCTATACGCAAATGCAGCCGCTATCATAGCTGCACCAAAAAATGAACCAAATATATAGGTAAGAGGAAGCAGACTTCCTCTTCTTTTTTCGCCCATTAAAGAAGCGAATTTAGTTTGTCAGTTAGGGCTTGTTTTGACTGCGCACCGACCATTTGCTCAACTAGCTCGCCATTTTTGAAAAATAGCAATGTTGGGATCGATCTGATGCCAAACTCAACTGCAAGATCTTGCACTTCATCAGTATTTACCTTGCAAATTTTCGCTCTGCCCTCGAAGTCTTCAGCAAGCTCTTCGATCACTGGAGCTAGCATACGGCAAGGTCCGCACCATGGAGCCCAGAAATCTACTAGAGCAACGCCTTCTTTTGTTACATCAAAATTTTCTTTTGTGAGTTCGATGTATTTTCCCATTTGTTCTCCTTATTTTAAGATGTGGCAATTATACAAAATCAAATTTAAATTTTAGATAAATAATAAATTTTATTATAAACTAATATTTTCTATCAACTCGAAATTTTCATTTTTTACAACAAGCAGATCGAGTTGAAAGTCTCTGTTTGGCTCATTTTTCATCATATAAAAATTTATCGTTTTTAAAATTTTCATATATTTCGCCTTGTTTAGACGGTACTGGGCCTCGTATTTTCCGCTAGTTGCTTTTACCTCTATAAAGTGCAAAATTTTATCGCTACTAAGAGCGATGATGTCGATCTCACCAAATTTAGAGTGGAAATTTCTCTCTAAAATGACAAAATCAAGCTCACGCAAAAACTCGCAAGCCCTGTCTTCAGAGCTCTTGCCAAAGAGATACTCTTTTAGCCCCAAACTACTCCTCGATCCTCATCATAAATGGCTCTTCTTTTATATACTCTTGCTCTTTTAAAAGCTCTATCGTTCGCTTCGCATCAGCCTCTAAGCTCGTGTGCGTCGTGAAAAATAGCACGGCATACTCGCTCTCATCTTTTGGCTTTTGTAGCAAGCTATCTATCGAGAGGTTGTTTTCACTCATTAAATTTGTTATCTTTGCTAGCACGCCCATCTTGTCTTCGACTTTTAGTCTAAAGTAGTATTTTGTCTTTATTCTGTCGCGATCAAGAAGCTCTAAGGTATTTAGCTCAAATGGCGCTTTGTATCCAAGCATCGGCGACTTGCTATCTCTTGCGATGTCGATAAGATCGCTAATTACTGCGCTTGCTGTTGCATCTCCGCCAGCTCCCGGGCCGTAATACATCGTTTCGCCAACGACCTCGCCAACGACGCTTATAGCATTTGTCACGCCACTTGCCTTTGCTATCATTTTATTTTGTGGCACAAGCGCAGGATGCACTCGTAGTTCGACCTTGCCTTCGCTTTTTTTGGCGATGGCTAGAAGCCTGATCGAGTATTCAAAGTCTTTTGCGAAAAATATATCCTCTGGCGTGATGCCTTGAATCCCTTCTATCAAGATATCTTCTGGATCGCCGTGCACGCCGTATGCGATGCTTGCTAGGATGAGCAGCTTGTGAGCCGTGTCAAAGCCACCCACGTCAAAGGTAGGGTCAGCCTCGGCATATCCAAGCTCCTGCGCCTTTTTAAGTGCGTCTTTGAAATTTGATCCCTCATTCATCATCGAGGTTAGGATGTAGTTGCTCGTGCCATTTAGTATGCCATTTATGCTTAAGATGTGGTTGGCGCTAAGTCCCTCTCTTAAGGCTCTGATGATCGGTATGCCGCCAGCCACGCTTGCTTCAAAGCCAAATGGCGTGTTTTTGGCTAAATTTTGCAAAGCATATCTATGATAGGCAAGAAGCGCCTTGTTTGCAGTGACGACCGCTTTTTTGCGTTTTAAAATTTCGCTTACCACTCTAAAAGGCTCTTCAACACCGCCCATAAGCTCGACAAAAACGTCGATATCATCGCGGTTTATGACGCTATTTATATCGTCAGTCAAAGGGATGCCAGCGTCTCTTTTTTTATTTAAATTTCTAACCACACCGATGACTGGCACTATCTCTTCGCCACATCTTGCTGCGATCAGTTTTTTGTTTTTTAGTAAAATTTTTGCAACCGATTCACCAACGGTTCCAACGCCTAATATCGCTACATTCATTCAAATTCTTTCAAATATTTTTTTATATTTCTTGCTGCTTGTCTTATCCTGTTTTCATTTTCGATAAGAGCTAGGCGCACATAGTCGTTTCCGCCCTCGCCAAAACCAATGCCTGGGCTAACTGCAACTGAAGCCTTTGTAAGAAGCTGCTTTGAAAACTCAAGACTGCCTAAGTGGCTAACCTTTGGTGGAAGTTTCGCCCAGATAAACATGCTGGCATTTGGCTTTTTAAGCTCCCAACCAGCCTGAGCAAAGGCCTCTATCATCACATCTCTTCTTTTTTCATAAATTTGGCGTATCTCTTCAACGCAGCTTTGATCGCCGTCAAGTGCGACCGTGGCAGAGACTTGTATCGGCGTAAACATACCGTAATCAACCCATGATTTTATCTTTTTAAGTGCGGCACAAAGTCTTTTGTTTCCACACATGAAGCCAACTCTCCAGCCAGCCATGTTGTAGCTTTTTGAAAGAGTGTAGCACTCGACTGCGACATCTTTTGCGCCTTCTACTTCAAAGATACTTGGCGTTTTGTAGCCATCAAAGGTAAGATCGGCGTAGGCGATATCAGATATGACGTAAAATCTCTCTTGCTTTGCGATGCTTACAAGGCGCTCGTAAAAGCTCTTTTGCACGGTCACGGTTGTTGGATTGTGAGGGAAATTTACGACTACATATTTTGGTTTTGGCGAGCTTGCGTGTATCGTCTGGATTAAGTTTTCAAAAAATTTATTCTCATCAAGCTCAAATTTATCATTGTAGTGAAGCGGCATCTTTGCGACGCTTCCGCCAGCAAATAAAAAGGCCTGCGTGTGTATCGGATATGCAGGATCAGGCACGATAGCCACGTCGCCTGGGTTTATCACAGCTTGAGCAAGATGCACAAAGCCCTCTTTGCTGCCCATGGTGGCGACTGCTTCGGTTTCTGGGTCTAAATTTACGCCGTATTTTCTCTTATACCAGTTGCAAATGGCAAGGCGGAGCTTATAAATTCCAGCACTGGCTGAGTAGCCGTGGGTCTTGTCTTTTTGCGCGCTTTCGCATAGTTTATCGACGATGTGCTGCGGTGTTCTGCCCTCTGGGTTGCCCATAGAAAAGTCGATGATATCCTCGCCAGCTCTGCGTGCTGCCATTTTTATAGCATTTACTTCGGCAAAAACGTAGTTTGGCAAACGCTCAATTGTATTAAATCTTATCTCATCAAACACTGTTTGCTCCTATTTTATAAGCTTGATAATTATCTCGTTTTTAATGTTAGTTATGTCGTTATTGTCGCTAATTAACGCGTATTTTGCGTCACTAGCTAAATTTATGGTGTAGTTAGTTTTTATCTCGTTTTCTCTTTTTAGATCGATTTGGTTTAAATTTTTATCATAAATTCTAACAAGTGGCACCCATTTGTTTGGCTCGTTTGAGATGATATTTAGGCTACTTGCGCCTGCTACATCGACGATATAGACGCCACCACTCTTTACAAGTGGGCTCTCTTCGTTAAAATTTACTTTTGACGCATCAAGGCTCATATTGTTAGCATCCAAATAAAGCGCTAAATTTCCATCAAGCCTATCAAACCCCATGATCTTAAAGCCGCTTTTACTAAGCGTGAAATTTAGCAAATTTGGATCTATGCCGCCACTTTTTAGGGCTAAAATCCCATAAGAAATTTCATTGCCATTTTTTAGAGAATTTACCCTTGCTACGCTTATATTTGCATCTTCAAGAGCTAAATTTATCGATTTTACAAATAGTGCTGAGGGGACTTTTTGCGTGCTTATAAATTTTAAATTTAAGCTATTTGAGCTAAATGAGAGAGCATCGTAGTTCGAGCTTTGCTTTAGCCTTAAGACCAGCTCGCCAACGTTTAGCGAGCCGTTAGTGTCTAAATTTTCTAAAGAAATTTGCAGATCTTTTCCGCTGCTTAGTGCGCTTGCACTGCTATTTAGATCAAAAGCGTATGAAAAAACGCTAAAAAGAAGAAATATGGCTAGTTTTTTTACCAAGATTTGCCCTTATTCATCTCGACAAACTCGTCATAAGTTAAAAATTTCATATCGCCATTTTCTACTAAAAATCTAGCTGGACGGCTTGGGTTATACTTTGTCACTTTATCGCCGATCTTAAGCTCGATGTTGCCATTTCCGCAAACGACTAGCTGCCTTTGGTCTAAATTTATATTGACACTTTTGCTTGTATCGCTTGATGTTTTTTGACCATTTTCAAGGTTGATGATGCCTATCCAAACGCGTTGTTTTGGTGTGATGATCGCCTCATTTAGTGGCTTTGTTACGTTTTGCTCTACTTTTGGAGCTGGCTGGGCTGCCATGCTAGGTTTTAGGGCATTTTGATCAACACTAGCAGGACTTACAGTCACGTTTTGCTCAGCTGGAGCTGAAATTTTCACGCTTGAAGCGTTTGCATCGATCTTTGGAGTGTTTTGGGAGATCGTTACGTTTGTGTCGATTATATTTTTCTTCACTTCATTTACAATGCTTGATTGCGAGTAGCTCACGCTCGTGTTGTCTTCATTTAAGCTTGCGATGAAATTTTGGACATATTTGTAAGCGTCAAAGTAGTAAGCACCGCCAGCGATGATAGCTAAAATGATGATCCAGAAGAAAAATCCAGCCCCGCCACCGCTACTTTGCCTTTGGATCGAGACATCTTCAGGTGTGTAAGAAGAAATTTTTGGGCTGACTTTTGTTTTTTTGCTCTCATCAGGTATATTTTCTTGCATGAAAGCGTCGTATTCTGCGAGAAGTTCGCTAAGATCGACGCCGTACTCACGCTGTAAAATTTTGGCATAGCCTCTCATGTTTAAGCGTGATAATTTTTCAAAATTTTTGTCAAAAATGTATTGTAAAAATGTGGGTTCAATGTGCGTTTTACGCGAAATTTCCTTTATACCTATCTCTTTTAAATTTTCTAATTCATTCATCTATCATCCTATCACAAATTATCGCAAAAGCTGCACTTACATTTAGGGAGTCCCAGCCGTCTTTTAGCTTGATACCGACGCACTCATCGCACTTTGCTAGAGCTTTTTGCGGTATGCCTTCGCCCTCTGATCCCATCACCAAAGCCCTTTTGCCAGCAAATTTCATCTCTTTTATATTTTTGCCGTTGCTTGCCGTCGCGTAGAGCCTAAAACCACACTGTTTTATCTCGTTTAGCAGGCTAAGTCCGTCTTCAAAGATCGCTATTGGTATCTCGTAAGCAGCACCGCTACTTGACCTTAAAACACCTTGCATATTTACACTTTTTGTAACGATGACAAGTCCTTCGCAGCCTAGAGCATAGGCGCTTCTAGCGATGGCGCCGATATTTCCGACGTCACTTATGCCATAAAGCACGGCGATAAAATTTAGCTTTTTTAGCTCGCTAATGTCTGAAAACTCAAACTCGCTAACGCTTGCTAAGAAGCCTTGATGGTTGCCGCCATGCGCCATCGACTGAGCTTTTTGATTATCCACGCGGATGATCTTCTTGCCAGTGCCACAAATTTTAGAAAAGAGTTTTTTATCACACTCTTTTGAGAGATAGATCTCTTCTAGGATCTGTGGGCGCTTGTTCAAAATATGTAAAAATAGCTGTTTTCCGTATATTATCATAGTGGCTTATGGTAGCTAAAATCAAGTAAAATTTAACTTATTTTGCTTCTAAATTTGAGTGAATTTTTGAAACTTTTTGAGTGAATTTGAGCTTTTAAATTTACGCTTTTATAAGCTCGTCGTATATCTTTTTGACCTCTTCGCCAGTTATTTTGCTAAGCAGTTTTGCCTTTGCTTTTGGGGCGATGTCAAGCGAGATGATCTCATCTTTTGTGATATTTTGAGTGACTATGTTAGCACTTTTTGAGATGACTACTGCCCATTCGCCGTTTAAATTTGCTTTTTCTAAAATTTGGGCCAAATTTTGAGCATTACCTTTAAATTTGGTCTCAAATTTTTTGGTGGCCTCTTTTATGGCAAAAATTTCTCTTTCTGGTTCTAAATTTGCAACGCTTTGCACTAAGCTTAATATGCGTTTTGGGCTTTCATAGATCACAGCTGGATAGGCTAAGCTTAGAGCATTTTGTATAGCTAAGGCTCTCTCTCTGCCAGTATTTGGTAAAAAGCCTAAAAAAACAAACTCTTTATCGCAAAGTCCGCTGGCGACTACGCTTAAAAGTGCAGCGTTTGCTCCGCTTAAAATTTCGTATTTGATATCATTTTTTTGAGCGTATCTTACTAGGCTAACGCCTGGATCGCTTATGCCTGGCATGCCAGCATCGCTCATATAAGCTACGTTTTTGCTTAAAATTTCATCACTTAAATTTGCAAAAAATTCATCTTCGTTGTGGGTGTGAAGCGGGATAAAATTTGAGATATTTATATTTGCGTCAAAGCGTTCGTTTAGCAGATTTACAAGACTTTTGCAAACTCTTGTATCTTCGCAGATAGCTATCTCGCATTCACGCAAAATTTTGATCGCACGAAGCGAGATATCTTCTAAATTTCCTATTGGAGTAGGAATAAAGTAGAGCAAGGCTTATTTTTGAGCGTATTTTTTCTTAAATTTCTCAACACGGCCAGCGCTATCAACTATCTTTTCGCTGCCTGTGAAAAATGGGTGGCACTTGTCACAAATGTCAATTCTGATTTCGCTTTTGTTTGACTTTGTCTTAAAAGTGTTGCCACACGCGCAAGTTACGGTGCAATCTACATACTCTGGATGGATCTCTTTTTTCATCATCTTTCCTTTATTATTTTTGGCTATTTGTTACCTTAAAAGTTGCTGATTATATAAAAACTAATCTAAAAATCAAATAAATCAAGCAAGAAATTTTGCCGCCACAGATATGACTGCGGTCTGTGATCTTAAGATATTCTTTGTATTTAGGCCGTAGATATTTTTAAATTTAGCCGTCTCATCCTCGCTAAATCCGCCCTCTGGACCAATTATTAAAATTTCATTATCTCTTTTTTCATTTAAATTTTTACCGCCAAAATTTATCGCCGAGACATTTTTATAAACGCTCATTAGCTCGTCTAAATTTTTGTAAATTTCAAACTCCATTAGCGACGTTCTCCCGCACTGCTCGCATGAAAGTGCGTTTATGTAGTTTAGTTTTTCAAGGTCGATCTTGAAATTTGCTTGAGAAAATTTAGTATAGACAAAGGCGATCTTGCCAATGCCAAGCTCATTTAAAAATGGCAGTGCCTTTTCGATCGTCTTTGGATCAACAACTGCCCAAGCGATGGTAAAGTCAAATTTATGCTCGCAGTTTAGGCTGGCAAAGACAAGGCTTAAATTCGCACTTCTGCGCTCTATCTCATCGATCTCGTAGATGTACTCTTTGCCGTCGCGTAAATTTCTAACACTTATGCGCTCTCCAGCCTCAACCCTTCTAGCTTTTAGGTGCAAAAATGCCTCATTTACTATTTTTAAGCGCTCTTTGCCAGCGTTTTTATCATATAAAAATTTCATCTAAATCCCTGCTATGATGATCAAAATGATGTCGCAAATGCCTTTAATAAGGGCAAATTTTTTAAATTTCTCTAGCTCGTCAGCAAACGCAAATTTTTTTAGCCTTTTATACCCAACTGCGCTAAGTGCGATTAAGGCTATCAAGACAAGAAGCATTTTTATGGCGTTAAATTTTGGCTCGTAACTATAATATGCCCACAAAATAAGCCCAGTTAGCACCAAAAAGCTAAGCAGCATATGATAAATAGGCAAGAAATACCTTATGCGAAGCACGTAGTTTTTACTCCCCACTCCAAACTGAGTAAGCGCTAGATAAAGCACCGCTAAAGCAAGTAGCGCATAAAAAAATGTCACGTGAAATGGCAAAGTATAAACGTAGAGCGAGCTTAAGTGTTCGTTCATTTCTTCTCTTTAGGAGGCTCGTTTTCTTCGACGACTGGCTCAGGTGGCAGCTGCTCATCGATAGTTACATTTGCATCGGGCTGAGCTATCGTAACATCACTAGGGACTGGCTCGCTAACGTCGCTTTTGGCCTCTTCTTTATCTTCACATCCCAAAAATACGCCAGCTATAAGCAAAAAAGAGGTTATAAATTTTTTCATTAAACGTCCTTTGGATTTTCTATTTTTATCTTATTTATCATCTTTTCAAGCAAATTTTTATCTTCCCACTCGTCCATAATCGCCTCTGAAAATTTGATATCACTAAGCCTTATCTCGCCCATTTGTGGGTTTATCGCGTCCTCTTTGAAGCACTGCGCATAGCCAGTGTCGGTCTCGTGCACGATGACGCTATGAAGCTTCACTTCGCGCTCGCCGTTGTTCATCACGCTAAGCTCAAGTATCCGCTCGATCATGACAAAAAATATACGGCAAAACTGCTCTGCGCTGGGATTTAGTGGGATCTCTATCCACCTTGCAGAGTGCTTTTTAAGGTCGTTTTTGTATTCGTCACTATCGCCTGAAAATATGGTCGTAGCGTGATCAAAGCTATCGATGATCGTCTTTATGTTTTGCTTCATCAGCCCAAAGTCATAGACCATGCCAGCGTTGTCTAAGAAATTTGAGCTAAGTAAAATTTCTGCCACATAGCTGTGGCCGTGGATGCTCGTCCTGCAGCGCTTTGAGCTACAAAATCTCACGATATGCGCATTTTCAAATCTAAAAAGTTTTCTAATAATCATCAAACACCCTCTTTGTCGCCCCAAAGCCTGATGTGGATACGCTCTGAGTAGTTAAATCCATGCTTTATGGCAAATTCCGCTGTTTTTAGAGCATTTTTGCTTAGCTCTTCTTTATTTGCGCCCATCGCCATGCACCAGACGGGTAAATTTGCTCTATTTTTTATATCTAAAATTTCCTCCAGCTCACTTTTGTCAAAGCGCGATAGGACAAATTTTAAAAAGCTACTTTTTGCGTTATTTTTGATAGCTAAAATAGCATCTAAATTTATGCGTTTTTGCTCGCTAACTCCGCTGTTTGCTAGCTTTACGCCAAGTGCAAAATGGCAGTTTTTATAAATTTCAAATTTATCAAAATCAACCAAGATTGTGCCATTTGTCTCAAAATGCACCTCGTAGTTTATAAGCAAATTTCTTACCAAATTTATGAAATTTTCATTTTGATGCCAGATGAGTGGCTCGCCGCCTGTTAAAACGATGATCGGCTTTTGCTCTAAGCCTTTACAAAGCCCATCAACTAGGCTTAAAATTTCATCTGTGCTATATGTTTTGTGGTGAAAATGTCCCTTAAAAACGGCTCTTATGCTATCGCATCCCAAAAGCTCTTCACCTGTTTTTAAAGACCTTGTCTTTACGCCAAAGCCAGAGCAGTTTAGGTTGCAGCCCAAAAAGCGTAAAAACACAGCGAGCCTACCCTGATAAGCGCCCTCGCCTTGGATGCTTAAAAATGCCTCAACTAATTCTAGCTCTTTGCTCATCAACCACCAGTTTGGTAAAATGCCCTTGAAGAGGTTTCGTTTTCAGCTCCTAGAGCCCATTTGTTCTCTTTTGGCTTGTTGGCAAGCACTTGTCTTAAGATCTCGCTTGCTGCGACGATATCGCCATTTGCAACTGCTTTTTTGATACTTAGTGCATCTTCAAAGTAAAGGCAAGGTATCAAAAGTCCTTCAGCGCTTAGCCTAATGCGGTTGCAACTCTCGCAAAAGTCGTGTTTGTGGGGGTCAATGATGCCAAATTTATAGCCGTCATCAAGCCTATAAATAGACGCGGGTGCGTTTGGCAATTTTTCATCTTTTGTGACATTATATTTTTGCGAGATGATACTCAAAATTTCGTCGCTTTTTAGCCCTTTTAGATCATCTTTGGCGTGCGAGTTTTCCATATATTCGATAAATCTGATCTGAGAATTTCTAAATTTAGCAAACTCAAGCAAATTTACTAGCTCATCGTCGTTAAAGCCTTTTAGAGCGACTGTGTTTATCTTGACCTTTAGCCCGGCGTCAAGTGCTGCTTCAAAGCCAGCTAAAACATCGTGTAAGACGCTCTTTTGAGCGATAAATTTAGCCTTTTGCTCATTTAGCGTATCAAGCGACATATTTATGCGCTTTAGACCAGCGTCTTTTAGCCTTTTGGCAAAGTGCGGCAGCATAAAGCCATTTGTCGTAAGCGCTAGATCGATGTCTGGCTTATAATCGCTTATCATCTTTATAAAGACATCCAGATCCTTGCGCACGAGCGGTTCGCCACCTGTGATCCTGATCTTTTTCACACCCTCGTCGATAGCTACTTTGACAAATAAAAATAGCTCTTCAAATGTCAGTAAATTCTCTTTTGGTGTCCAACTAAATGGCGTCGTAGGCATGCAATATCTACATCTAAAATTGCAACGCTGCGTCACAGAAATTCTTAAATAATCAACAACCCGACCATATTTATCTATTAGCATAAAGCACCTTTTTTTAAGCTTGGTTAGAGCTTTTTTAATTTTCAATTATATGTTAAAAGATTTAAATTTAAATAAAAATTTAAGCTAATTTTTGTAGTTTAAGAGTAGTTTTGTCTTTTAAAATTAGCCCAAATTTAGGCTAATTTATGAAATTTAAGCACAAATTCAACTCGTCCCATACCCACATGAAGATCTTTAGCGATCATGGCTGCGCTTTTGCCATCTTTAAACATCTTTAGGATCTGCTCTTCTTCGTTGATGACGCTTGGGGCGATTTTATTGATATCTCTTGTTCGCTCCTCAAGGTTAAACATCCTATCTTTTTGTTCGTTTGCAAAGTCATCTATCACTCGCTCGATGCTCTTTATGGCGCGGATTATCGGCACGATTTTTTCATTTATTTGCTCGTTTATCTGCTCTTTTAGCTCATCTTTCACATCTTTTAGCTGCTCGTCGTCATCAGGCTTAAAGCTCGCCAGTGCGGCTAGCTGCTTTTTGAGATTATAGTTTTCTTGTATGGCGCTCTCTATGGCACGCTCATATCTTGTAAATTTCTTATTTGTCTCGCTATCTTTTATAAATATCAAAGCTATTATTATCGCTAAAACGATGCCAAAACCTAAAAAAATGTAAATTTCCATATTTTTCCTTTACGAATTCGCTCTAAGCTCTCTTATCATCACACGCTCTCTAGCCGTCACGTAAGCGTTCCAGTCGGCCTCGTCCTCTTCGTGCATGTTCTCTATCTTTGCTAGCCTCTCATCCTCCGCCCTTAGATAAAGGCTCAAATTTCTCTTTGGAAAGATAGGCATCATAATCCTTGCGTAGTAAATTTCATCTTTTTTAAATTTATCTTCGCTTATTTTTATATGCGTAAAGCCGATCTCATCGATATCTGCGCTCTCTTTTAGCGGCAAGTATTGCTTGTGCTCGTTTTTTATATAATCACTAAGCGCGTCTATCTTTCTATGAAGCTCGATGACAAGCGTTAGTAAGACTTGGTCGCTCTCTTTTGTCTCGCCGCGTGATTTTGCACGCTTTAGCCACGCTCCAAGCGCATCTTCGTCGCCTGGCAAGATAGAGTTAAATTCTCTTAAAAATTTCTCATCTCCACTTCTGTCACACTCATAAACCATGCTAAGAGGCGCTTTAAAAAGCCTTACTTCGCTCATAATACACTGATCCAAACAAAGATGAAAAATAAAATTCCCAAGTAGCCATTTAGCGTGAAAAACGCCCTATCTATCTTACTAAAGTCGCGCCTTACGATCCTATGCTCGAAAAATAATATCACACCACTTACCACAATGCCAAAAAACGCCATCGCTCCAAGCCCAGCCGCCCAAGCAAAAAGCAGCCAGAGTATAAAAGCTAGAGCGTGAAAAATGGCTGATAAAAATAGTGTAGCCTTGTCGCCGTAGATCGCTGGTATGCTAAAGAGCTTGTTTTCTTGGTCAAATTTCATATCCTGCAGCGAGTAAAGCAGGTCAAAGCCAGCCACCCAAAATGTCACACCAAAGCAAAGTAGCACGCTCCAAAGCGGTATAGCAGCGCTTACTGCGACCACGCCAGCGATAGGAGCAAGTCCAAGACTAAGGCCTAGCACCAAGTGCGCTAGCTCGCTAAATCGCTTAAATAGCGAGTATCCGCCAAGCACGGCAAGTATGGGGAAACTCAGCCAAAATGCGAGCGAATTTACAAAATAAGCGCATGCGATAAAGATAAGTGCGTTTGCTGCGATGAAAAGCTGCATATTGCCCTTGCCGATGCGCCCATCGACGCTTGGACGGCTTGCGGTGCGTGGATTTAGCTTGTCGATGTCCTCGTCTTGGTATCTGTTAAACGCCATGGCGAAATTTCTAGCGCTAACTGCGCAAATAGTGCCTAAAATAAGCAGTTTAAAGCCAAACCAAGCTGAGCCATTTTCTATCTTGCTCGCAACTATCATCGCCACAAAGATAAATGGCAGGGCAAAAACCGAGTGCTTAAAAACGATGAGTTCTGCGATATCTTTTAGCTTTTTAATCATATAAATTTCCATGTTTTTTAAAAAGTGTTTGATTTTACATCATTTTGCTTTAAATCTAAATTTATATTATCATTGCGAGAGTAATTTAAAATGAAGGGTTATGATGAGTAAAATAGCGATTATCGGAGATGGTTTTAGTGCGTTATTTACGGCGCTTGAGCTAGCTAAAAAGAATGAAGAAATTTTAGTTATTAGTAGCCAAAAAGATGAGTTTGAAAGCGGAATTTTAACCCCATTTAACACCCCAGCGCTTGCAAGAGATGGAGCGATATCTAGCTCATTTTTGGGACTAGTTAGTAAAAAAAGCGAGCTTGATATAGCGCTTTGCTTAAATGAAAACTTTAGAGCTTGGATGGCGAATTTCACGCTTAAATCAACAAAGGCTCATGATAAAAAGATGAGAGTTTTGTTTAAAAAATTTGGACAAAAGAGCTTTGAAATTTTAAAAGAGCTAAGCGAAAAATATCCGCAGATAAAATTTGATGAGAGCGGCGTTTATCTTATATTTAGCGAGGATGAGAGCTTTAAAAAGAGGCTTGATGAGACAAGGGTCGCTGATAGCGAGCAAGAAATTTTAAGCGTGGATAGTGAGCTAGCAAATTTTGGTCTGATAAACAAAAACATAAAAGGGGCGCTAAATTTAGCTAAAAACGCGAGTATCGACGCTGGAGAGCTAAAAAAAGCGCTTGTTAGTGAGCTAAACAAGCTTGGAGTACAGTTTATAAACGATGAAATTTATGAGCTAAAAACGCAGGGGCAAACCGTTCAAAAGGCTGTTGGCAGTGCTGGCGAATACGAGGCTGATAGCTTTGTCGTGGCTAGTAGAAATTTGGAGCTTTCAAGCAAGCTTGGGACAAATTTAAGTGCCATTTTGGCTAAATTTTACACGATCGATCTTGTGCTAAGCGAGGGTCAGATCCCTAAAAAACTGATCATTTTAAATGATATGTTTGCCAAAATTTATCCAACGAAAAATGGTGTCACGATCATCACAAATTTACAAGTGGGCGCGATCGATACGCTTGTAAAAACAGAAAAGATCAACGCATTTTTAAACGAGCTAAAAAGACACCTTGGCATAAGCGAGCTAAAAGAGCCTAACTTTAGGGCAAATTTCGTCCTTCTTAGCTCAAATGACAAGCCAGCGATCGGACGCGACGAGACATATCAAAATTTGCTCTATAACCAAGCATACGGGCTAAACGAACTAAGCTTTGCACCGCACTTTGCAGGCGTTTTGGCTGATCTTATAAAAGAGGGCAAAAGTAACGAGCAAAGTGATGAAATTTTGCTATTTAGCTCATTTTACGAGGGCTAAGCTTGTTTGGCGAGCTAGCACTAATTGGCACCACAGCAAGCGGTAAGAGCGATCTAGCCTTTGAGCTAGCAAAGGAATTTGGTGGTGTCATCTTAAGCCTTGACTCGCTAGCACTTTATAAAGAGATAGATATCGCCAGCGCAAAGCCAAAGCCCTGGCAGCTGGGGGCTGTGAGGCACTTTGGAGTGGATGAAATTTACCCTGATGAGGAATTTAGCGTTGGGGCGTTTTTTGAAATTTATAAAAATGCAAAGGAATTTGCGCGCTCACAAAAGTGCCCACTCATCATCACGGGAGGCAGTGGCTTTTATCTAAAGGCGATGCTTAGCGGACTTGCGCCAGACGTGCCAAAATGCGAGCTAAATTTAAGTAATGAAGAAATTTACGAGCTAGCTTTACAAAACGACCCTGAGTTTGCAAGTAAATTTAGCCAAAACGATTCTTATCGCCTCGAAAAATGGTATCAAATTTATAAATTTAGCGGCCAAATCCCAAGCATCTGGCTAAAGCAAAATACCAAAGAGAGCGTCATAAAAGAGCTTGCGATATTTGAAATTTTATGGGATAAAGATGAGCTTAGAGCTCGTATCGCAAAGCGAACGAAAAATATGCTAGATGAGGGCTTGATAGATGAGGCGAAGTTTTTATTTGACAAGTATAAAAGCGAGCCAAAACCACTAAAATCAATAGGTCTAAAAGAGTGCAAGAAGTTTTTGGAGGGTGAAATTTCAAAAAGCGAGCTAGAAACGCTTATCGCCACGCACACAGCCCAGCTTGCTAAGCGCCAGCGAACCTTTAACCGCTCGCAGTTTGAGAAGAAATTTGTGGGCGACTTGACGCAGACTAGAAGTGAAATTTTGAAATTTTTAAAAGGTTAAATTTGAGCTTGGTTAAATTTAAATTATCTAGGTGGTAAATTTAATTTAGCAGGGGCGAACAGCTCCAAAAGAAGCCGTTCGATAAATTTATATAGGCATAACCCTGATTTTTGGGCTTAGGCTCTCTTGTAAGACATTTTCTATCGCATAAAGCGTGCCAGTCGAGCCGCTTGAACAGCCTGAGCAAGCGCCAAGATAGCGGATATAAACGTCGATATTTTCGCCGTTATCGTTTCTGATGTCTATGATCTCTAAATTTCCGCCATCCATCATAAGCATCGGGCGGATCTCTTTATCGATGATCGACTCGATCGCTTTTAGCTGGCCAACCATCGTCATGCTCTCAAAGCTAACGTCGCTTAGCGTGTTGTTTGCTTGAGCGTTGGCCTGAGCTTCAAGCCTCTCTTGCTCCATCTCAGCCCTAGTATCGCGCAAGATATCAACCAAATAGTAGTCTTTTTTCTCGTGTCCGCCAGGTCTAACGCATGATTTGCAAAATGCGCCTGCTTTGGTGTATTGCGTGATCTCCTCAACCGTGTGAAGGTCGTTTAATCTTATCACCTCTTTGATCGTGCCAAGGCTCACTCTAGCGCATTCGCAAACGATGATCTCATCTTCAAAGTGCTCCGGGTCTATGCCCTTGTAGCTTGCAGCAGCTGCCTTGATAACGTCATACGCCATAACCGAGCAGTGCATCTTTTGAGGTGGGACGGCCGGTGTGTCTGGGTTGTCACGCATAGCTCTTTCGACATCGAGGTTTGTTATCTTGACCGCCTCATCGACTGTTTTGCCGATGCAAAGCTCAGCCATCGTATCAGAGCTAGCTATCGCCGTGCCACAGCCAAAGCTTTTAAATTTAGCGTCTATTATCTTGTCAGTTTTCTCATCAACGAGCCAGTAGAGCCTGACCGCATCGCCGCAGCTCTCTGCGCCAAAGTCAGCGACGATAAGTTTTGCGTTTGCTTTTTTGGCGTCCTCTTCGGTTAGTTCGCCCATGAATTTAGGATTATTCATCCTGTCTTGCACTACCTTTGAGTATTCATCCCAGATAGAGCCGCCGATTAAGTTATTTTTTGCCATGTTTTTCCTTTAAATTTTATAATCCACTCTTATGCCACTCTGGGGCGTATGCAAATGTGCTTGATATGCCTCTTAGTCTATTTATAGCCTTTGTTATCTGCTCGATCGCGTAGTCGATCTCTTCTTCTGTGTTAAATCTTGAAAGAGATAGTCTAAGTGCGGTGTGAGCTAGCTCTTTGTCAGCTCCGATCGCCTCCATGATAGGGTTGCTCTCAAGCGTCTCACTCGCACAGGCAGAGCCTGTAGATGCTGCTATGCCAGCTCTATTTAGATCCCAAAGCATCGCCTCGCCCTCGACACCTTTGATAGAAGCTAGGATGGTGTTTGGCACGCGCTGATCTTTTTTGCCAACTATACTAACGTCAGGAATTTGTAGTAGCGCGTCTTCAAGTTTGTCACGCAAACGACGAACGTGCGAATGCTCGTAATCCATAAATTTATTTGCTAGCTCAAGCGCCTTGCCCATGCCAACGATGCCTGGTACATCAAGTGTGCCGCTTCTGCGTCCGCCCATGTGTTCGCCACCGTGAAGCAAGCTGCTTAGTGGCATGCTATTTTTTATAAATAATGCTCCAACGCCCTTTGGTCCGTGAAATTTATGCGCTGAAAAGCTTAAAAAATCAACGTCTAGGTCTTGAACATCTATCTTTATCTTGCCGACTGCTTGCACGGCGTCAGTGTGAAATAAAGCGCCGTATTCGTGGGCAACTTTGGCAAGCTCTTTTATAGGAAAGATCATGCCAGTTTCGTTGTTTGCGCTCATTATGGCGACAAGTGCGACATTTTCGTCCATGACAGCTCTTAGCTGCTCTGGAGTGACGATGCCGTCGCTATTTACGTCTAAGACTGTAAGATCCACGCCATATTTTTCTAGAAATTTACAAGTTGCCAAAATGGCTGGATGCTCGACTGCGGTGGTGACGATGCGTTTTTTCTCACCAGTTGCTATTTTGTCAAAGTAGATGCCTTTTACAACCCAGTTGTTGCTCTCAGTTGCGCATGAGGTAACGACGATGTCATCGCTATCTTTTGCATTTAGTCCGGCGTAGAGCTGATCTAGCGCTGTTCTTAGCGCTGGGTGGGTTTCTGAGCCAAATTTGTGAAGTGAGTTTGGATTGCCGTATTTTTCGCAAAAAAACGGCTTCATAAGTTCAAAAGCTTCTGGATCAACCATCGTTGTGGCGTTATTGTCTAAATATACTCTCAAATTTAAAACCTTAATTCGGATAAAAAATATCCCTTTTATTTTTGATGGGATATTATAACAAAAAAGTTAAAAGCAAGTTTAAAAAAATGCTTTAGTTTTTTCAATATTTGGCTCATTTTGATAGTAAAATATATTGAAATTCTTTATCAATATTTGTCAGATACGCCATTTGCGAAATTTCACCTAAAAAAGCCTATTTTACTCTTAATATTAATTCTTTTTCTTAAGAATTAAAATTTAAAAGCGAGGTAATTAATCGTAACGTAAATATATCGACAATAAAATAAGCAAAATAAAATTTCTAAAAGGATATAGGATGAAATTTATAGGTATTATACTTCTACTACTAACAAGCATATTTTTAATAGCCTGCTCTGCAAATCAAGCAAGCAATAAGATAAAAAACTCTGAACTAGAGAATTTAGCTAGTAAATATGGTGGAGGATATATATTTAATCAAAAATTTGTTGAAGAGATAGAGAAAAGAGAAGCTGAGAGAAAGGAACTAAGTAAAACACTTGGTGATAAGATAAGGTCAAATCCTAGAAAAATAAAACAAGGGGATAAATTTATAACTATATATGATGTGGATATGACTTTAATAAATAAACAACTTCCATGAATTCTCTCTAATGGCAAGCCATATTATACACCAATAAGAACTTATGAGAAACAGCCTAAATTATCAAATTAAGATAGACAAAAAATAATAAACTACATAGGTACCGAAAACTATAATAAATTTAAACCTACAATGCTTCCATCTTATTTTTATGTAGATGACAATAATAATGTAGTAGCCATAGCAGTATCTGTTTACTATGCAGTTGGTTATACAAAATACGGCTTATTTGGTGATGAGGGTAGAGGATTTTCTCTATCTAGAAAAGACATAAAAGATATAAGTGGAAATAACAGATTTTATTTCGATAGTCACAAAAATACTTTTGTTAGGGAAAAATAATGGGAAGCAATAAAATTTCAACCAAAGAACAGATAATTAAATTTAAAGACTATGCTGATATAGCTGACGCAAGTTATGCAATGCTTCACTGGATAAGTGAGAATGAAAAAAATGGATTTGACGATCTAAATGATAAACAAAACAAAAAGGATATAGGATGAAATTTGTTGCAATTATACTTCTACTACTAACAAGCATATTTTTAATAGCTTGCTCTGCAAATCAAGCAAGCAATAAGATAAACAACTCTGAACTAGAGAATTTAGCTAGTAAATATGGTGGGGTTTATGTGTTTAATCAAAAATTTGTTGAAGAGATAGAGAAAAGAGAAGCTGAGAGGAAAGAGCTAAGTAAAAAAATGAAAGGTAGAGATTTGGGTGATGGTCTTTATGCTATTGATCCAAAACCCATTAACGAGAAACTCCCACGAATTCTTTCAAACGGCAAACAATACCATACAATTAACACTTACCAAAAAGCTGTAAATTTATCAAAAACATATATTGACAAGGTGATAAACCATATAGGACAAGAGAATTATCATAAATTTACACCAGATATTAATGTTTGGTCTTTTTATATAGATGATAACAATAATATAGTACCCATTGAAATGACAGTAACATATAACTACAAAGTCAAAAAGTATGGCTTATTTGGTGATGAAGGTAGAGGGTTTTCTTTATCAAAAGGCGAAATACATACTGCAAAGGGTGGAAATAAATTTATCCTTAATAACAATAAATTTGAAAAAGTAAAGTAAAAAGAGCAAAAACATGAGCCAAATTTCAACAAAAGAACAAATACTTAAATTTAAAGACTACGCTGATATAGCCGATGCAAGCTATGCAATGCTTCACTGGGTAAGCGAGAATGAAAAAACGAGCTAGACAATAATGTAGATAAAAACAGCCTCAATTAATAAAAAATTTAACAATCTACAAATAAAACATAATAAATTAATAATATTATAATTTCAAAGACAATAAAATAAGCAAAATAAATTTTCTAAAAGGATATAGGATGAAATTTGTTGCAATTATACTTCTACTACTAACAAGTATATTTTTAATAGCTTGCTCTGCAAATCAAGCAAGCAATAATATAAACAACTCTGAAATAAAAGAGCTTGGTAAAAAATATGGAGGGGTTTATATATTTAATAAGAAATTCTATGAGGAAATAGAAAAAAGAGAAAAGGAAAGAAGTTTGTATATGAAGGATTTTTTTAAGAATAATAAAAGAAATTTTAAAAGAGATGATCTAGCTATTATGGATAAAAAACTCCCACAAATTCTTTCAAACGGCAAGCCATACTATACAGACAAGGGCGACTATTCTAGAAAATTTAAAAAACAGCCAAAGATAGCTCAAGGCTATAGCAATAGAGTAAAAGAATTTATAGGACAAGAGAATTTTAATAAATATCCACCTAGTATAAATACCGAATATTTTTATATCAACGATAACGATGAAGCTATACCTATAACAATGGGAGTTTCTTATAGCTATAAAGTAACCAACTATGGATTATATGGTGATGAGGGTAGAGGTTTTAGACTAAAAGATACTGAAACTAGATATGTCATAGATAATAATAAATTCTATTTAGAGAAATAAAAATGAGCCAAATTTCAACCAAAGAACAGATAATCAAATTTAAAGACTATGCTGATATTGCTGACGCAAGCTATGGCAATGCTTCACTGGGTAAGTGAGAATGAGAAAAATGGACTTGATGATCTAAATGATAAACCAAACAAAAAGGATATAGGATGAAATTTATAGGCATTATACTTCTACTACTAACAAGCATATTTTTAATAGCTTGCTCTGCAAAAGAAAATCTGAGTACTCTTAATGACAAATATGGTGGAATTTATATATTTGATAAAAAATTCTACGAAGAGATAGAAAAAAGAGAAGCCGAAAGAAAAGAGCTAAGAAAGAATACAAAGGGAAAAGATTTAGGTGGCGGTCTATATGCTGTCAATACAAAAATTGTTGATGAAAAAATCCCTCAGATCCTCTCTAATGGAAAGCGATATTATGTTAATAAGAGACAATATGAAATAGATTTTAAAAAAGCACCAAAGGCCCCTGAAAGTTATAAAGAAAGAATTAAAAATGTAATAGGTAGAGAAAATCTAGACAAAATACCAGGTATTGGACTGGGTATATTTTATACAGATAATAATGGAAATATAACGCCAATTACAATGTATATTCAATATTCTGAAAAAAATAAAAAATATGGATTATTTGGAGATGAGGGTAGAGGATTTTCATTATCAAGGGATCAATTTGAATATTATAAAGTTAAGAATAAATTTTATATGCAAGATTTAGAAAAATAGAAAAGAGTAAGCTGTGAGTCAAATTTCAACCAAAGAACAGATAATCAAATTTAAAGACTATGCTGATATTGCTGACGCAAGTTATGCAATGCTTCACTGGGTAAACGAGGATGAAGAAAATAGTTGGTTTGATCAATTTAAAGAAAAGCAACCTGCTAGATGGAAATTTAAAGATAATATTGGAAAGGGCGATGTTTTAAAAGAGGATATTCAGGATAAGGACGGAAATCTTGTAAGAGAGGCTGGAAGTCCTACCGCTTACGCCCTAACCATAGAAGCACGCTTTAATCAAGATATGGTAATAACTAAACCTATATCTAGCGAAGGTGAAAAACCTGAAGTAAAACCTATAAATAATGAAATTCAAAGTTTTGTTTACACAAATGAAAATAATGAGTTGGAAATTTTTGCCAACAGGGAAAACTACCACCAAATTTCCCTTCGCACAAAAGCCTTTGTCAATCGCTATGAGCTAGTCCATCATATCAAAAATACATCTATCACCGGTTTTAGCTCGACTGTCTTTTATGATAGTAAATTTAATAACTACATCATAGGCTTTAGAGGAACAGAGCTAGGGTTTAAGGACTTAGTATTTACCGATGGTATGATAGCCCTTTTGGGAGCAGGACTAAACCAGATAGCCTCTATGGCTATACTAAAGAGCGATATGTATGACGCTATAAAAGAGCACAAGGCAAATTCAAACGATACAAGCGAAATTTCTAACCTAGTCTTATCAGGTCACTCACTAGGCGGCCACCTGGCTCAGTCCTTTGCCTTTTTATACACTAAAGATGTAAAAGAGCTATATACTTTTAACGCCCCTGGCTTTGGTGGTGCATTTGCTAGTTTAGTCACTATATCTTTAAGATTTGTCAGTTTTATAGCTAAGGCAATAATGAAAGGCGTAAGGTGGATAGCAAGAGTGCTTGATCCAAATGGCTTTGTAGGAAAGATAGCTAGCTCTATCTTTAACAAGATAAAAAATATGTTTGGCTTCAAAGACGACAAGAGCACAGTAGAAGACTGCGTAAATTTAACTAAAGATAACGAAAAGGCTTGCAAGGAGCTAGGAGATAAAAATGTAAATTCTAATATCAACAAGTCTAGCAAAGGAAGCCATGAAGTAGAGATACATCACTGCGATAGCGTCAGACATAAAATTTATGATAAAAATGATGAGGGACTATTTGATGCTAGTGATGATAGTGATGGAGATAGCCTTAAAAGGGAGTGGAACCAACTCTATGAGCCAAGCACTTCGGTGATATCTGACCTTGGGTTTAGATATGGACTAGGGGCTGAAAGTTTAGATGGGCATTTGGCAGAATATGACTATAAAAATACAAAGAAGCTTCATCTTATAAATATATTAGTCGCCTCACACTTTATGAAGCAGATCGTGGAGAGCCTATACTTGATGGAGTATCTGCTAAGTAATGAAAAAAATGAGGCAAAGATAAAAGACAAAGATGTGCCAGCCGCTCTAGACTATCTAAATGACTATATACAAAGCCTAAGCTTTAACGTCTATTTTTATAAAATTTCTCTAGGCTATCTACCAAAGCTAGGCAGCGAGGATAAAAAAAGGCTTAGCATACTTGAGAGCGTGATATATCCTGTGGCTTTATATGTAAATTCTCTTGGTTTTGAGGATGAAAAAGAGGCGCCAAATTTAGAAGACCCTGTAAGCTCGCTCTTGTACTACAAAGAGAAAGATAAATTTGTAGATATGATAGATAGAGAGGAGATAAAGGCGCTAGATGCTAAAGATATAGCTAGCAAGGTAAAAAGCGGCGATCTAAATCTTTTCTTTGCTATCTACTCGGTCAGATACTTTATGCTAAGCAAAAAAGCTGATCTGAAGGCGTTTAAAGACCGCATGAGCTATATATCTGACTTCTTTAAGATAGCAAGCTCACATGCAAATTCTAACTCAAACGAAAAAGAGCTAGAGCAGTATATAAACACAAGGCTAGAAATTTATAGAAGTGCGTATGAGCTAAAATTTGAGAGCTTTAAATATGCGGACGATAACAAACACTATGTGGTAATAGCTAAGACAAATACTGATAAGAAGATAACAAGAGGCATAGTGCTAACGCATAACTTTAAGCTAATAGACAATGTGGCAAAAGACGCTAAAAATGACGTGGCAAAAGAGTACCTAAATGTGATAAGGCTAGAGCCAAATGAGCTAATGCATATCAGTGAGGGCAAGGTGGATATACTTTTAAGAGATAAGAGTATATTTGATATCAATCAAGTTAGCTCTGATCTGGATATAGACTTTACAAAGTTAAAAACACAGGTTTATATCATAGATAAGCCACTAAACACCGCCACAGAGCAATCAGACTATCCACTATACTTTAAAAAAGAAGAGGACGGGGAGGAGTCAAATTCTAACCTACTAAGCTTCACTCATCAGCCAAGAGATGAAGATAAAGACAAGGGAAGACTAACTATCGATTATAAAAATCAACGAGCTTGTGTGCTAAACTACTCTTTACTAAACAAGAGCCTAAATATAGATCTAAAACCAACAAACAAAGAGACCAAAGAGTCGCTTGAGCGGGCAAATGAGAGACTAAATTTAGAAAAGAAAAGTAGCGCGGTAAGTGCTGGCGGTACTGCCTTTGCTAATCCAATAATAGAAGATGACGTGGTAGTTTGCCCACATGGTGGCCATGTGATCTTAAAAAGTAGAGCAGGCAAAAGCATAAGGTCAGATGATCAAGGCGTGATACTTGATGTTGATTTTATAAACTCACCGATAGTTGGTTGCTCAGCTAAAAACCCTTGCACAAAGGTGGCATACGTGCCAAGAGCGGCTCTTAGTCTAAAAAGTATGAATAACCACTATGCTGTCATGCAAGACCTAGTGCCAGCGTGCCTAAGCAACACAAGCTCGCCGCTAAGGTGCATAAAAAAAGAAAATAGGATAAAGCTAGCTCATAGCATAGGTAGCCCAACATCTGAAAACGATAATGCAGCGGTGCTAAATCCAAATTTAAATAGCGCTCACATAAGACTTCATGTAAAATCAGCCCTTAATCAAGCAGATAACCTTGCTGTTTGTATATATAAGCTAAATGATGTGGAGCATAAAAACCAAGAGGGATTTAAAGAGATGGAGCTAAATTTAGATGAGGGCAGCGATGTGAAAGATAAGAAGCTAAAAGAACATCTAAGCTCTCGCTTTAGAGAGGATAAATTTAGTATCTCGTCATTTAACTTCAAATACTCGCTCATGGATAAGAATTTTATCTTTATAACACCTAAATATATAGAATCTATTTATAAAAATACAACACTTCCAAAAAGTGGTATAGGATTTTTTCAGTTTGTGGATGATATAAGCGATGAGAGTAATCTTATCTATGTCACGCCAAGTAAGGCTAAGACGGTGGATATAAAATTTGCTTGCGGACTTGATAGCAAATATAATGATGATATAAATACAACAAAAACAGTAGTGGTGGCTTAATATGCAAAACAACGAAATAAAAATAACTTACTCTTGCGAAGAGACGTTAAAAAAGATAAAAGAGTATATGGCTGATGCAAAGAGCGTAACGCTTTATACGTCTAGTTTGAATTATTTTACGTCAAGAAATACCATGATGGTAAATATAATACTTAACTTGATAGCCGATTTTTCAAGGCAGGACGGCAAAGAAGCATCAATAGTAACTGATTTTTATATAGACAAAGAGAGCTTTACTGATAGTGATCTTGGCAGAGCAAGAGAATTTGAATATAGGGGTATACCTGTAAAAGTAGTTCATAAAAAGAGTGCGATCGATAAATTTTTTATAAATTTAAAAGAGAAGATAGAGCCTATAAGAAATAAAAAAAATGATGAATATGTGATAGAAGCTGCTCAAGACGAGAAAGAAAGAAACCTATTAAGAAAGCTTGGCGAAAACGAAGAGCCAACAAAAATAACAGGCAAAGCGCCTTTAAGTTTTTATGATATGTTTGATCTTGCGGTTACGTATTATGATGACTGTAAGGATATTATAAGAGATTGTTTAAATACGTTGAAGCAAGACCTGCTAAGTGACGCTAGATCCTTGATCTCTAGCGAGGGACTAGATGGGGCTAAATTTGAAAGAAGCATAGAAGAGTGTTTCGATGAGCTAGACAAAAATTTAAGCAAGCTAAATAATGACAGTGGTCAATTTCTTATAAAACAAGTAGTGCTTTTTATACTTAGCCTAGCTGATTTGAGTGGCGAAAAAGGGATAGGCAAGATGTTAGCTTCGGCTGGCTCAGGGCTTTATGAATTTATAAAATTAAACCTTAAGTTATACGAATACGAAACTACTAGAGCTCTTTATGGAGTATCCTTGCCTATACTTAACTTTTTTGCATCTAGATTTGCTTCTATTATAAATACTATAAATGTAAACTCTAGCTGTAATGTACTAGTATTTAAAAAGGACAAAGATGATAGGGCTGGATATTTTATAGATATTACTCATCTAGATTTTGGTTATCGTTTTTTTACAAACCCAAATAATCTAAACGAAATGAACTATAATACAGATGAGGGTTGCAGTATCTATGGATATTTAGATGATGCAAGAGTGTTTGACTACACTAAAGAACAGATCAATTATAATGTCGTAAATAAAAATTTAGGCTTTGGCTCTGGCGATGATACTCTTTTTGATAAGCTTAAAAAAGAGATAAAAGGACTAAATGCAAATCTAAATTTCATCTGTGCTACAAATTTCAACTCTGTAAAACTAGCCAATCTAATATCAGATAAGTCTAACAAAAACGGCAAATCTACAAATGATGAGATGAATAGCAAGGACTTTTCTAATTTAAATAAAAACTATATCGTTCTTTCAAATTCTCCTTTTAGATCAAGTGCGGGACTAAGAGAAGAGGTTATAAACAAAAGCCTAGATCAAGAGATAAAAGACGAGCTAAATAGATCAAACAAATCCAACCTAGTAAAACAAAAATTCACCGACATAAAAACCCTAGAGCCCGTTAAAGACTATAGCAAATATAGTATAGATATAAATAAAGGCAACAACAAATCAACTCTAGTTTTAAATTTATCCCCATTTGCTAGGGTGAGCAAAAGCTACATAGACAATATCAAAGAAAAAGTAGAGGAGTATAAAGAACTTGATGATAGTAAAAACACTGAGTATCTCAGCAATCATGTTAAATATGAAGAAATTCTCGAAGTAAATGTCGCCCATATAAATGCTTATGCGAAACAGCCAAATGATATGGAAAAGATCAAAAAGAACGAAGAGACCTATATGAAAAAGGCAATTGCTACTTTTAGGGTTGTTTTTAATAAGGTAAATCATGGTTCTGAGCAAAGAAAATTTATAAAAAAATATAATGATGAATTAGAGCTTAATCAGCTAAAACACCAGATATCAAATGCTAAAATAAGCGATGAAAACATCTCGTCTTTACAAGAAGAAATCAGAGAAAAAACAGCTCTTGATCACCCTTATAACTACTCTTTAATAGAAGTACTCTCTCTTGCTGTGGCTTATTTCATAATAACAAAGAGCTTCTCTGGAAATTTGGTCAAGCAAAGTAGCAAATATGATGGAGAGTATATAGAGATATCAGAAGAAAATATAAGAGCTTTACATTTGGGATCTTCAGTAAAGCTAGGTGATAAATCATTGAAGCTATTTTTCTATAAAGAGACAGCAAAGAATAGTGGCTTAAAAAGCGGCGAGTATCTATGCATAGAAGATATCGTAAAATATATGGATAAAGCAAAAGTTGACAAAATAACTAGTATAGAAGAGCTTTTGACGGAAAATGATGGTATCGAAGAAGAAGTAGAGACAAAAAAAGAGAGCACTTCAAACGATAAAAATGCTAAGAAAAATGAGAAGATAGATCCAGAACAGATAAAATTTATAGAAGAGCTACTTGATAAACAAGAAAAAGAGATAAAGGCTAACTGGGCTAAAGATAATGCTATCTTGAAAGAGGCGTTAAAAGAGCAAAATCGTACCTATGACGATAGTAGAAATTTGGACAAAGAAGTAACATCTCTTATAGTAAAAACTGCAATAGAAGGTGTCTTTCCTTTGGCAGAATTTGTTAGCGAGGATGGTGTAACTAAGGTATTTGAAAGCCTTAGTTCTTTCATCTTTAGCCCAAATAAAAAAGAATTTAAAAAAGAGTTTCTTGATGAGATTGGTATACTTAATATAGTAAGACAGATGTTTACTGTAAAAGGTACTAAAGACGTAGATAAATTTCTTAAAGAGGCAACAAATTTAAAAGACCGAGTTAAAGCATTGAGAAAATCAAAGAAAAACCTAATAAATATGGCCGTAAACTCAACAAAAATTCGTCTCTTAATAGGCTACTACAATTTAAATTTAATCTGGGATCGTATGACTAGCAGTGGAACTATGAAGCGTGCTTTTAGCTTTAGTCGAAAAAATATCGAATCATTACAAAACATATTAAAAGATTATGGCAAGTCACTAGGAAAAGATATGGGAATAGCTTTATTTACTGGTATAGTAGAACTTTGGAAAACATCTTATGATCAACTAGAAGAGAACTACAACGAGATAATGCACACAAGATATAAGTATAATTTCAATGAAGCCTTTGCGCTAAATAACATATCTTATAAACCTATGTCACTATATGAAGCCTATGATAAAAATAGTACAAATAGCTATTGCTACTATCCAGTAATGATCTATCAAAACTATATAAGCCTAAATTTAAATAGACTATTTCTAGGAGCTAATATAAGTAGTGGAGGACTAGACTATAACTCTTTTATGTACTACGACATAGACCACAAGAAAAACAAACTATCTTTTAACCTAGCTTCTAAACTAGCACTAAATAACCTTAGTACCTATCTATGCTTAGATGAGCTAAGAGGAGCTGGTAATGAGATAGATGCAAGATATTTTAAATATGCTAGAAGTAAATATGCTATCTCCGATGTGGATATAAACTTACTAGACACAGATGTTGAGGAGGAGAAAGAGGTGTACGAAATTTATAAGCAAAGCTCATTAGCAAACGTAGCATCAGGCAAACCAAAATATCCGATAGACTCATATCAAAAAGCAGCAGTAATAATAGATAAACTTAAAAGAGGTATATTTAACACAGAAGATAACGATAACTCTCACTCTAACCTCTCAAGAGATCTAGTGGAGGCTCTTGATACTATTGGTAACAATAACATAAAAGGGATATATGTGGGGTGTAAGGAAAATGACTCTAAAGATGGAAATTTCAATGGAAAGACAATCCCCCCTCGCTTAGTTGGTCGTCTAGCCACCACCATAGTAATGGAAGATGGTCTATATATAGGATAAGATATGAAGAAGATTGCATTTATCATCATAGCTCTTTTAGCAGTAGGATTACTATTAATAATAAACAAAGGAAATTTACAAGATAAAGGAAATTTAATGGATAACACTAATACATATACGGTTATAGCTCCAAATGGGGATAAGATAGAATTTGACAAAAAAACAAATTTAATAGCTTCTAAAAATGCAAAAAATAATACGGCACGCTTGGGAGAAAAATCTCGGATGGTTCTTGAAGCCCGCTCCATCCTAGACTCATCTCCATATAAAAACTATAAACCACTATACTATAACCCTAAACCAAATTCTCTAGGTCAAACAGACTATCTATCTTTTAAACCATGGCTAGACATTAGCTATAAACCAAGCTCTACTAAAATATCACCTTGGACTAAATCAGAAAAAGCCTACTATGAAAGTTTAAAAGATAAGAGAGATAGATATATCTATCTAGTAAAAAGAAGTAACCTAAAATGTACTATGATAGATATCCCAGATGATGCCATAGGAAGAGTAGATAGTAATGGCAAACTAACTAAACCAGAGTATGCTGAAATTTATGATGAAGTAAATGCTCATAAAGGCACATTAAAATCAGAACTATTTGCAGCAGAGTGGAATATATGTGCTGGAGTATTAGGAAGCACTGTTGGATTTTCAGGAGGAGTTGGATTAGGTTATGCGGGGTTTAAAGCAAGAGCATATCAATCAATGTTTCTATCAGCGCAGCTTGGTCAAGACGGAGCCTTAGAGGCATTAGCTGACATGTTTCAATACTCTACCTATCTAGTAGGTCTAAATAAAAATTTACAAATGGCTGAAGAGTTTAGAAGACTGGCTAAAAATCCCCCACTAGATGAATGTGGCATGATGCCTTATCTTGATGAGATAGTAGGGAGCTACTTCGTGATGGATTTTAATAGAAATTTAACCGTAGTTGAGCCAAATGGTTCAATGCACACTCATCTAAGAAAATTAGTAGAAGATGAAGGCAAACTACTAGACCCTAGAGACCTTGACGCAAATGAGACTACAAGGGAAGAATTTACAAAATACGTTAAAGACAATATTGATGGAAGCGGTCAAGACTTTAATGGTGGTTTTCCTGGCACTTGGGACGATAGAGCCGTTTCTCTCTACATCGACTCTACCCTCCTAGAAGCCAAAATAATGTCCCTAACCCCACCAGAGGGATATCCAAATGCACCATACTACAACACACCAGAAGAGCTAACAAGACTATATGAGGCTGGTAAATTAGATAAAAAATTAAATCCTCTAACACCAGTAATGTATAGAGATAGCTTCCCAGAAGATATTAGGCAAAAGATCCTAAGCTATGCTAAAGAGCATAATATAAAGGATTAAAGAATAAATTTAATATCTATGGCTCCACTTGGAGCCAAAATTCGTCTCTTAATAGGCTACTACAATTTAAATTTAATCTGGGATCGTATGACTAGCAGTGGAACTATGAAGCGTGCTTTTAGCTTTAGTCGAAAAAATATCGAATCATTACAAAACATATTAAAAGATTATGGCAAGTCACTAGGAAAAGATATGGGAATAGCTTTATTTACTGGTATAGTAGAACTTTGGAAAACATCTTATGATCAACTAGAAGAGAACTACAACGAGATAATGCACACAAGATATAAGTATAATTTCAATGAAGCCTTTGCGCTAAATAACATATCTTATAAACCTATGTCACTATATGAAGCCTATGATAAAAATAGTACAAATAGCTATTGCTACTATCCAGTAATGATCTATCAAAACTATATAAGCCTAAATTTAAATAGACTATTTCTAGGAGCTAATATAAGTAGTGGAGGACTAGACTATAACTCTTTTATGTACTACGACATAGACCACAAGAAAAACAAACTATCTTTTAACCTAGCTTCTAAACTAGCACTAAATAACCTTAGTACCTATCTATGCTTAGATGAGCTAAGAGGAGCTGGTAATGAGATAGATGCAAGATATTTTAAATATGCTAGAAGTAAATATGCTATCTCCGATGTGGATATAAACTTACTAGACACAGATGTTGAGGAGGAGAAAGAGGTGTACGAAATTTATAAGCAAAGCTCATTAGCAAACGTAGCATCAGGCAAACCAAAATATCCGATAGACTCATATCAAAAAGCAGCAGTAATAATAGATAAACTTAAAAGAGGTATATTTAACACAGAAGATAACGATAACTCTCACTCTAACCTCTCAAGAGATCTAGTGGAGGCTCTTGATACTATTGGTAACAATAACATAAAAGGGATATATGTGGGGTGTAAGGAAAATGACTCTAAAGATGGAAATTTCAATGGAAAGACAATCCCCCCTCGCTTAGTTGGTCGTCTAGCCACCACCATAGTAATGGAAGATGGTCTATATATAGGATAAGATATGAAGAAGATTGCATTTATCATCATAGCTCTTTTAGCAGTAGGATTACTATTAATAATAAACAAAGGAAATTTACAAGATAAAGGAAATTTAATGGATAACACTAATACATATACGGTTATAGCTCCAAATGGGGATAAGATAGAATTTGACAAAAAAACAAATTTAATAGCTTCTAAAAATGCAAAAAATAATACGGCACGCTTGGGAGAAAAATCTCGGATGGTTCTTGAAGCCCGCTCCATCCTAGACTCATCTCCATATAAAAACTATAAACCACTATACTATAACCCTAAACCAAATTCTCTAGGTCAAACAGACTATCTATCTTTTAAACCATGGCTAGACATTAGCTATAAACCAAGCTCTACTAAAATATCACCTTGGACTAAATCAGAAAAAGCCTACTATGAAAGTTTAAAAGATAAGAGAGATAGATATATCTATCTAGTAAAAAGAAGTAACCTAAAATGTACTATGATAGATATCCCAGATGATGCCATAGGAAGAGTAGATAGTAATGGCAAACTAACTAAACCAGAGTATGCTGAAATTTATGATGAAGTAAATGCTCATAAAGGCACATTAAAATCAATGCTCTTTTCTGCAGAGTGGGGAATGTGTGCAGGGATACTTGGAGATACTATGGGGTTCTCATATGGAAATGAAGCAGGTTTTAAAGCAAGGGATTATCAAAGAATTTTCTTGGCAGCCCAGCTAGGAGTAACAAAGGCTTTAAAATTTCTAGGTGATTTATTTGAATACACTACTTATGACATAGGTCTAAACAAAAATTTACAAATGGCTGAAGAATTTAGGAAAATAGCTAAAAATCCTCCACTAGATGAATATGGAATGATGCCTTATCTTGATGAGATAGTAGGGAGCTATTTCGTGATGGATTTTAATAGGGGTGGCATCATTAATAATGCAGATGGCTCGCTTCATAAACGCTTAAGAAAATTAGTAGAAGATAAAGGCGAGCTTCTTGACCCTAGAGACCTAGATGCAAATGAGACCAGTAGGGAAGAATTTGTAAATTATATTAAAAGTCACATGAGTGAATTTCAAGAGGAATATGGCAAAGGTGCTTTCCCTAATAGATGGAGTGAAAAAGATCTTTCTCTTTATATCGATTCTGCTCTCCTAGAAGCTAAAATAATGTCCCTAACCCCACCAGAGGGCTACCCAAATGCACCATACTACAACACACCAGAAGAGTTAACAAGACTATATGAGGCTGGTAAATTAGATAAAAAGCTAAATCCTCTAACACCAGTAATGTATAGAGATAGCTTCCCAGAAGATCTTAGGCAAAAGATCCTAAGCTATGCCAAAGAGCATAATATAAAGGATTGATTAACGCTCATTAAAGTTTTATTTAAGAACATTGATTTTAAAATAAGTTTCTTCTAAAATAACTTTAGATAGAATTACATAAAAATAATATTATTAACGTGAGGTAAAGGAAACCATGAAGAAAACGTTTAAATTTCTTTGTTCTTTAATTTTTATGCTATTTATCGCAGGATGTGCAAAAGATCTTATCATAAGCAACACCCCAAATTCAAACTTAAACTACCACGGTGACAACGTACCAGTGACTATCATCGCTTACAAGCTGAAAGATGTGGCAAAATTTCAGCAAGCTAGTATAGTTGATCTAGCCGAGAAAAATGGCGACATACTTGGTCAAGACAAGATAGACTCGATAAAAACGCAAATTCAGCCAAATACAAACAGATATGCTTTTACAAATGTCGATCCAGACGAAGTGCCATACGTAGGTATTTTGGTGCTTTATGCTGATCAAAGCAAGACAAATATCAAAGCTTATAAATCAACAAAAGAAGCAAAAGAGAAAAATATAGTTTTTGAGATAACTAAAAATGGCGTAAATACGATAGACGCTAGCAGCTCTAATATTCAAGCAAGCAAATAAAATGTCTGATAAACTAAAAGTTGTCTGGTACAACGGGATGAACGTTGATAAGGTTCATTTCGAGCAGCAAGAGAGGTATTTTGAGAGAAATTTAAACCTAAAAACCGTCTCGTCTTTATCAAATTTATATGGAGTTTTGGAGCTTGATATCTCAAGCGAGCTTTTGCTTCAAGGCAAGATAGGGCTAAATAAAATTTCTTGCATCTCACAAGATGGTACGATATTTAACGCCCCAGATCAAGACGACCTACCAGAGCCTTTTGAGATAAGTCCTAGCGAGCTAAATTCTGCTGTCATAGTGCTAAAGCTGCCAGTTAGCTCAGGACTTGTTGATGTTAGCTTGCAAAACAACCTGCCAAACCTAAAATTTACAGCTAAACAAGCGCTCATTAGCTCAAGAGTGCATGATGAAGCTAGTAATGATATCTTGAACGAGCTAGATGATAAAGACGACTTTGAGCTTTCATCTGCTTTCACGCAGGATAAAGAAAATTTGATCCTAGCAAGCCAAAGATCGGCTCTAGGAGTGCTTGGCTCAAAGACGCCTTATGATCTTAGCGTGCCTATTTGCAGGATAAAAAACATAGACCTAAACAAACAAATAACGCTTGATGAGAAATTTATCCCAACTTGCATCGATATCAGTAAAAATTCTTTCATCACTAGCTTTATAGATGAGTTTAGCTTTGCTACAAAGCAGCACCAAGAGAGCTATACTGGGCTTTTAGGTGGCATAGATCAGGCGAAAAATAGGCTTGATATTTCAACATATTTGACGCTAAATATGCTGAAAAAATGGCACTTGATATTCTCATATCTTTTCAAAAGAGATAAAATTCATCCAGAGTATCTATATGAAAAGCTAGTTGATTTTCAAGCTGATCTGCTAGCTCTAAGTCACGATGATAGTTTTAGCGAATTTATAGCTTATGATCACAACAACTTAAGTCAAACTTTCGTACCGTTAATAAACAATCTTAGGCTTTTGTTCTCGCATATCTTGTCGCCAAAATACGTCATGGCACAGATTGTTAAAAACAATCACGGCTTTTTTGACTGCGTCTTTGATAACCCAAGCATCATAGAAAACTCAGAAATTTACTTTGCTATCCATAGCGATACAAAAAATGAGTACCTGCTTAAAAATTTCAAAGAGCAGTGCAAAATCCACACCCAATCAAACATCAAAAGTATCGTCTCATCACAGCTTCGCGGCATAAATGTAGAGCAAATTTCAGCTATACCTAGTACATTGCCAAAGCTAAATGACTATATCTACTACAAGATCGATAAAAAAGATGAAATTTTCAAAAGCTTCGCAAATCAAAGCGTTATTAGCGTCTATATAACAGCAAATTTATCAAACGCTGACATTAAGATGTGGGCTTTATTATAAGGACAAAAAATGAGTGAAAATCAAAATGACATTTCAGTTTTAAGCCAGACAAAGCTTCTAGGACTTGGCGCAAATCCTGCCCTAGATCACGTGCTACCACTGCTTCTTTTGGCAAACAGAGTATCAAAACTACAAAATTTTTCACAAAGTGAGATGCAAAATTTACGTGAAAAGCTGATAAATGATATATTAAGCACCACTTCAAAGATCTCAAATTTGGGCATTTATGAAGAGGATGACATCATTAGGCTTAGATATTGCCTTTGCGTTTTCATCGATGAGAGCTTGCTTAAAAATGAAATTTTTATGAATAGTTTTTGGGCAAATAACACTTTAACAACGAGATTTTTCAACGAAAATTTAGGTGGTAACAAATTCTTTGGCATCATGGATAAATGGTTTGAAAACGTTGGCAAAAACAAGGATTTTTTAGAGTTTATCTACGCTTGTTTGGTGCTTGGATACAAGGGCAAATACGAAGCGCAGGAAGATTGCAACGAGAAAATTTCATACCTTTGTGAAAATATAGCCTCAGCCGTTTCGCCACTTATCAAGGCAGATGAAAATGTATTTGAAAAGAGTTATTTAAAAACTAAAAAGAGAAGCTTTTTTGAGATATTTTCACTAAGACATTTGAAATTTTATTTTATCCTTATAGCGCTTGCAGCTATCGCGGCTGCGTTTTTATATAGCACCTACTCGATGGATCAAAACAACGTAAAAAACGACAGCGTTCTAAACAATAAAATAGAAAATTTTATGGACAAAAAGTAAGTGCAAGATAAGTTTTTCAACAAATTTAGCGAAAACTTTTCAGAAAACGAACTCTACATCAGCCTTATAGACGAGATGTCAAAGTATAAGACTTTGACTCACGATACGATAAAATGGGACTTTGTTTATAGCTCGTCTTTAAAGGCATTAAGCGAATTTAGCCTCGATGTAAAGCTTTTAAATTTCTTAGCGATCTCTGCTATAAATTTAAACGACAAAGATGCTTTTAGAAGTTTAATCAGTGCTTTTTCATTTTTCCTAACTACCCTAAAACAAGAGCCAAGTTTATTAGCCAAAAATGAAAAGCAAGTGCCTACTAAAAAAAAGATATTTGCTCAAACGATAGAGCTTTTTACGCAAGCTCACAGAGATGGTATAAATTTAGACGAAGCGGACGCAAAGGCGTTTAATGAGCTTGTACCTGAGCTCTCACGCGAGCTTAGCACGCACTTTGATACGCTTTATATAGAAGAGAAAAATGAGCAAACTCAAAAAGTAGAGGAGCCAAAACAGCAGCCGCAAAAGGCAGAACCAAGTTACTCACAAAGTGTCTCTTTTGGCAGTAGCGACATTAGTACATTTAGTGATAGGGAGTTTAGGGAGTATTTTGTAAATTTATCCATCTCGCTTTTAAAAAATGATATAAAAAATTTGACCGCTTACTCACTTGTTTTTGAGGCGATGTGGGGCAGGATCAAGGCTTTGCCAGTTAGCAGCGAGCAAGTGACGCAGATACGTTATCCTGATGAAAATTTGATCTTACTTTTTAAAAATATGAAAGAAGTAAACCTTGGTAATTTAGAGAAATTTATAAGAAATTTAGCTCTTAATCCATTTTGGATAGATGGCGTTAGGATATTTTGTGAGTTTTTAAGATCATCTGGACTAAGCGAGCAAAGCGAACTAGTTTCTAATATGACTTTAAATTTCATAGAAAAATTTTCAGATATAAAAAAACTTAAATTTCAAAGTGAAGAGGCATTTTTCAGCGAAGAGAGCGCTAAATTTTTTAGTAAAAAAGAGAGCACAAATTTTATCTCTAGTGATGATATGAAAAAGGATATGAGTTTTGAAGAGCTGATAAAAGCCCTTGATAGAAGCAAATATACAACAAATTCACAAAGTGAGCTTAGCTTTTTGTTGGAGCTTTCCAAAATTTTTACAAGCCAAGGCATGGATAACAACGCAAAAGTTGTATATTCGCAAATAGTTAAATTTATAGAAAACACTGAGCTAAAGGATTATTTGTCAGATATTTATATAAAGGCAAAAACATTTTTGTGATAAAATATGTTTTTTTAAAACTTCTTTAATTTTATTTAATTATAATTCTTAAATCATTTACTCAAAAAAAGGATGTTATTATGGCAGAGAATTCAATCCCACCAAAAGAACGTATAAACATTGTTTATAGAACCAAAACAAACAACCAAGAAGCAGATGTCGAGCTTCCATTAAAGCTGATGGTAGTTTCAAATTTAACTGGTGAAAATCAAACTCCACTTGAAGATCGCGAAGTTGTCTCTATAAATAAGATAAATTTCGATCAAGTTATGAAAAGTTTAGACATTCATACTGAATTTTCAGTGAAAAATAGACTAAATTCTGGTAGCGAAGATCTAAATATCGATCTTAATTTCGAAAGCATTCAAGACTTCAATCCAGACAATATCATCAATCAAGTCCCTGAGCTAAAAAAGCTATTGCAGCTTAGAAAAGCTTTAGTTGCGTTAAAAGGACCTATGGGCAATATGCCTGATTTTAGAAAAGCAGTTTTAGAGGCTATTAAGGATGAAGATAGTAGAAAACAGCTTCTTTTAGAGCTTAAAGACGAAAAAGATAAGGAATAAAGATGTCTGAAACTAAAGTAAAAACTCCTATCATTGAAAGCATAATGCAAAGGAGCAAATATACAAAAGAGGATGAAAGTTATAGCGTAGTAAAGCAAGGAGTTGCTGAGTTTATCTCAAATATCATCACAACAAACAACGCTGAAGAGAAGATAAATAAGCTTGCACTTGATGAGATGATAGCTCATATAGACACGCTTTTATCAGCTCAGATGGATGAAATTTTACACAATAAATCTTTTCAAGAGCTAGAATCTACTTGGCGTGGCATTAGATTTTTAGTTGAGAGAACAAATTTCAACGAAAACGTAAAGATCGACCTTTTAGACGCAACAAAAGAAGAAATTTTAGATGACTTTGAAAACAATCTAGATATAACTCAAAGCACACTTTATAAGCAAATTTACTCAGCTGAATATGGTCAATTCGGTGGTGAGCCAGTTGGTGCGATAGTTGCTGACTATGAGCTAGATAAGTCAAATCAAGACATGACTTTCTTAAACAAAATGTCATCAATCGCTGCGATGAGTCACTCTCCGCTTCTAACTTCGCTATCTTCTAAATTCTTTGGACTTGATAACTTTGGCGAACTTGAAAACATAAAAGATCTAAAGAGTCTACTTGAAGGTCCTCAATACACAAGATGGAGAACTTTTAGAGAGAACGAAGATGCAAAATATACAGGTTGTATGGTAAATAGATTTCTTACCAGATCTCCATATATCCCAGAAGATAACCCTATAAAAAGCTTTAACTACCGCGAAAGCGTTGATAAGCACGATGATATGCTTTGGGGCAATGGCGCTTATGCGTTTGCTACAAGACTTACAGAGAGTTTTGCGGACTATAGATGGTGCGGAAACATCATCGGACCAAAAGGTGGCGGCGCTGTAAAAGACCTACCAACTTACACTTATGAAAACTACGGAAGCGTTCAGACAAAAATTCCAACCGAAGTTTTGATCACAGATAGAAGAGAATTTGAGCTTGCAGAAAATGGCTTTATCACGCTTACATTAAGACGTGATAGCAACAACGCAGCATTTTTCTCTGCAAACTCTGTGCTAAAACCTAAAGTTTTCCCAAATACTCCAGAAGGTAAAGCTGCTGAGACAAATTTCAGACTTGGCACACAGCTTCCATATGTATTTTTGATCTCTCGTTTGGCTCACTATCTAAAAGTACTTCAAAGAGAAGAGATCGGTACTTGGAAAGAGCGCAGTGACGTTGAGCGTGGCTTAAATGAGTGGCTAAGACAGTACATCTCAGATCAGGAAAATCCACCAGCTGATGTAAGAAGTAGAAGACCATTTAGAAGTGCAAAAGTTATCGTTAGCGATATAGCTGGCGAGCCAGGCTGGTATAAGATAGAGCTTCTAGCTAGACCTCACTTTAAATTTATGGGGGCAAATTTCGAGCTTTCTTTGGTTGGTAAGCTGGATAAAGAGTAAATTTAAGCATGTCGCTGATAGATAAAATTTTATATGAATTTAGTGATGAGTCAAAATTTCGTCCATATTTTAAAGATCTAGACAGCGACATCAAAGATCATATTGATACTATCTTAAACTCAAGACTTGGAAACTACGGCCGTTTAAATGATAGTATCATCGATCTTTGGTCGGTTGGGGTCGAGATAAACGAGCTTGGCCATAGACTTGGTATGGCGATATATGAGCTAATCACCTCAAACGAAAATAGAATAGAGATAACTTCTATCGGCTATGATGACTCGCTAAAGCCTTGGCGCATCATCTTTAACATAAACTATAAGCATAAAAACGACAATTTCAAAGAGTATTTGCTAAAGGTTATTTTTAAAAACAATAGATATTGTGAGATTTTATAATGGATTATAATGAAAATAATTTAGCTTATTTTCAAAAAGAGATGGCGTATCTTGATGAAACAAGAGCACTTTTTATAAAGAATTTCCCAAAAGTCGCGCCATTTTTAGATACTAAGAGCAAAGATCCTGATGTTGAGAGTATCATAGAAAATATGGCTATTTTGACATCAAGGATTAGACAAGAGCTAGATGAAAATATACCTTTAATAGCTGAGTCTTTGATAAATATCTTAATGCCAAGCTATACAAATCCTTTTCCCTCAGTTTGCATGCAAGAATTTGCTCTAAGAGATGACTTTTCAGAAAAAAAGGAATTTATACCAAAGGGCAGTATCATAGAGTCAAAGCCAATAAACGGCGTGGCTTGTAAATTCCAGACGATATATGACGTAAATTTGCTTCCTTTAAAGATATCAAAAGCTTTCATGTCAAACAACAAAAGCGACTATCTTTTAAATTTAAACATATCTATCACCAAGGATGAACTTAGTACCAAAGAGCTTGATACCAGCTTTTTAAATTTATACCTTGGTGATAACATATACTTCTCTTCAACTCTTTTGATGTGGCTAAAAAACTACTTGAAATTTATAGTCATAAGCTTTGAAGATAGCGATGAGGAGATAAAACTTGGAGCTGATAAGCTTAGCTTGGATGAATTTGATGAAGCTTTGATAAAGAGCGATGAGTTTGGTTTTGAGGCATTTGAGCTTATAAAAGAGCTTTCATATTTTTCATCTAAACTAAATTTTATCCGTATAAATGGACTTGGTTTTTTAAAAAGATTTGACGCAAAAAGCTTTAACATCAAATTTGTCTTTTCAAAAGATATGCCAAATGGCTATGTGCCAAGGCTAGAGTATTTCTCTCTTTTTGCCACGCCAGCGATAAATTTGTTTGCAAAAGGCGCTGAGCCTATACAAAATAACAACAAACGCAGCGAGTATAGAATTTTCATCGACCGCTCAAACATAAACGCTTACGAGATAGTCTCTATCACAAAGGTTGTCGCTCACAGTAGCAATAATGAAAAAAGGATACTTAAAAACTACAAAAGCTTTGAGAGATTTGAGTTTTTAAATAGCCAAAGATCAAAGGATTATTACTTTGTAAGCAATAAAATAGATATGAAGCTAAACTCTTACAAAGAAATTTCATTTTTTAAAAATGACGCTAAAGAGCAGACCGTGAGCATCGAGGCGCTTTGCTGTAACGGCGACCTGCCAACCAATCTAAAACTAGGCGAGATAAATAAAATCCAAAATCACCAAGGCGTAGTAACCAAAAATTTAACCATCCCAACTAGCGTAAAACGTGTAAATGTAGATGGAAATTTACTCTGGAGGCTAGTTAGTATCTTGTCATTTAGCTATCAAAGCATACTAAACAAGGGCTCTTTTCTAGCACTGCTTAATGCCTTTATGCTACCTGATGATGAGTTTTTGAAGAAATTTTCTAGCTCACTTCATGAGATAAAGACAAAACAGATCCACAGGGTCGATGGCGGCTTTGCAAAAAGAGGAGTGCTTTGTATATTTTATATAGATGAAAGCGAGTTTGAAAGCCTTGGAAATGTCTATGTTTTAGGTATAAATTTGGCTAAGTTTTTATCAAAATTTGCTTCTATTAACTCATTTTGCGAGCTTAAGATAAAGTGCGTAAAGAGTAAAATTTTATTTGATTATGGGTTTTTAAGCGGCACGAAAGAGCCAGTATGAGCGAAGAGATAAGCCAAGCTTCTTTTTTTAAACTGATAAAGAATATCCTAAAAAATAGGGATAGGAGCGAGATATTTTTAAAAAATAGCTCGAGTTTTGCCTACCCGATCAAAGAGCTCGAGAGCTTAGATGAGCAGGAGCTTACAAAGATAATTGTAAATTTTATGGGTCTTTTAGGAAGCGGCTCGCACCTAACAAGCTACATTTTAGAGAAAATTTCAAAGACTAATGACAATAGCTATGAGTTATTTTTTGATTTTTTTGACAACTACTTGCTTTGGCTATTTTTTGACAGCATTAGTCTAAAAAACTACGCAAGATCTTTTGAAGATGAGCTAGATGATAAAATTTCAAAGATCTTACTTGATATGCTCAATATAAAAGAAAAGCAGCTAGCAAAGAAATTTCTACCATTTTCGCCACTTGCAGTTAGCCAAAGAAGGCCAAAAAAAGAGGTTGAATTTGCGCTTCAGAGCCACTTTGGGCTAAAAGATAAGCTTTTTATACTTGAAAATTTACCAAATCAAATTTTCATAGCACCGTCAAATTTAAACTCTTTAGGCCATAAAAATAGGACACTTGGTAAAAATTTCATCCTTGGTAAAAAGCTTTTTGAAAAACAAACCAAGATCGCAGTCTTTATAAACGGCATAGAGTACGAAGAGGCTGTGAATTTCTTCCCCAAAAAAGATAAATTTAAAGAGCTTCAAGAGACTCTTTCTTATTTTACTAATGATGAATTTGTGTCTGATTTATATTTGAAGATAAATTACTCTCACAAGATGCAGTTTAAGCTTGGGTCAAAATATACAAGTAGTCAAATTGGCTTTGGTCCAAGGCTTAAAAATGATAAAAAAATGTCAAATTTTATAAAATTTAGACTTTGTTCATAAAATTTAACTCCAAAATCAAAAAAATTTGATATAATTACATAAAAGAAATATATTTATTTGTAAAAGGATTTGCAGCTATGGCATTTATCGACTACTTACGCAGATTTTTCACATTTTTTAGGTTTAAACACAGTGTTGTTTTAGTAACCTCTATCGCTCTTAGTGTTTTGTTTTGGCTCTATGCCCCGCTTGTAGCATTTAACGATATATATAGCTTCGCTAGTGTAAGCTCACGAGTTAGCGTGCTAGTTGCTTTTTGGGCAGTTATATTGTTTTTTGTCTTGCTTAGACCGCTGATGAACTATTTTGCATCACGCAAAGATGAGAAAAATGACAAACTAAAAGAGATAAAAAAAGAGTCAATGGATAGTTTTGGCAAGGCAAAGAGAAATTTCTTACTTTCGCTAAAAGACGCCAAAACGACTTGGAAAAAAGATATAAATTTCAAAAAATTGCCATTAATAATGATAATAGGCAACGAGGGTGCTGGCAAAAGTGCTTTTATAAACTATTCAAATATCGAATTTCCTCTATCTGATAGCCTAGATACTTATAAAAAGATACACCAAAGTACGACAAATTTTAACCTTTATGTATCAAAATTTGGAGCACTTTTGGATACTGAGGGCATTCACTTTGCACAAGAGAGCCTCTATCAGCCAACTGCAACAGAGGAGCTTCCTGAAGATGATGTAGAGAAAAATAGAGACTATCTACTTAAAAAAGGCGTTTGGAACGAGTTTTTACACTTTTTAAAGAGAAATGACTTTAACTCAAGACTAAGCGGCGCCGTGCTTATCATCGATACTAAAAAATTCCTAGAAGGCACTCAAGAGTATTTTGACGAGCTTATAAGATATATGGTAAAGAGGATAAATGACTGTGAGAAGCACCTTGGCATTAAATTTCCTATTTACGTAGTCTTTAGCAAGCTTGATCTTATAGATGGTATGGGCGATTATTTTAAATTATTTAATGAAGACGTGGCAAATAAAGCTCTTGGTATAAATTTAGACTCAAATTTCACCGCCCAAACACTTGAGACAGAGCTTAAGGGCTTAAGCGACTCACTATTTAAACACCTAATGAGCAAAAACTCGATCTCGCACATGCTAGAAGATAAAAAACGCTCATATTTGTTCTTAAAACAGCTTGAAAATTTCTTCGTGCTGGTAAAAGACTTTGTTACAAAGCTAAGCTCTCAAAATGCTCTTAAAAACACATCTGTTATAAATGGAGTTTATTTTGTAAGTGCATATCAAGAAAACATCCCTATAAACTACCTTACAAATACAATTTGTGATAAATACAGCATCAAAAAACCACTTCTTAGAGCGGTAAATAATTACAGCAAACAAAGCTACTTTGTAAAATCATTTTTAAAAGAGATCGCTTTTAAAGCAAATGTAACTAAATTTGGCGCACAAAATAGATTTATTAAATTTATAAATTTCGCCCTAGTGGCTGCACTTTGTGTGGGAGTTTATTTTGGCTCTAGTTATATTTTAAATATCAAAAATACAAAAGAGCAAATTGCGGCTAACAACGTAGATAAAATTTCTAACTATCTTGATAGCAAAAAGTATAAAGATCTTACCGCTACACAAAAGATCGAGCTTTTAAATCTGCTAAAACAAAGTCTAAACGACTATCCAAGGATCTTTAGCGGTGATACTAAATTTGAGTACATCACTCTTGATACCTCTTATAAAGGTTTTGCGCCTGTTAAAGCGCTTTATTACGATCTTAGTGCTGACTTTTTCAAAAATACAGTTTTAACTGAGATGGAAAATATCCTAAAAACAGAGAGTGACCCAGATAAGCTTATAAAAGCTTTTTATATGTATGATTCGCTTTTTGATAAAAACTATACAAATGTAGATCTATTTAAAATTTGGATAGCTGCAAACTGGGATAAATTTGAAAAATATGGTGTTGCTAAAAATGAGTTTTTAGCGCACATCGAAGCCATTTTAAATGCTAAAAATTTAAGCATTTCAGCAGATCAGAGTGCTCAAAGTGCTGCAAATACTAAACTAACACCTGTTCAAAGAGCAAAAAGGCTCTACTCGATACTTGAGTTTATCTCATTTAAAGATGAAAAATCATTCTACGACATCAAAAAAGAGGTTGAAAATTTAAACCAAGTAGTTCAAGAAAAAGAGGCATTTAATCCATTTAATAAAATTTATACAAAGGAAAATTTAAGAGATTTCTTGGCAAAACTTAGCTCAAACATCGATGAGACTGCAGGCATCGAGTCATGGCTGATGGATACCAACTCATCTTTAAAAGATATCAGCTCAAATGAGAAAAAAGAGCTAAGCATCGCAGTTGTAGAGCTTTACTTGCAAAACTATGCTGATAAATGGAACCAAATTTTAAGAGCGATCGAGCCAAATGAATTTGCTACTAAAAAAGAGGTCATAGATGAGCTTGAAATTTTGTCAAAAAGAGAAAACCCACTAAATTCTCTTATAAAACTAACCAATCAAAATACAAATTTAAATGATGAAAATTTACTAAAATACATCTACTCTCTAGGCTTTGCTTCAAGCGAGATAAAACGTGTATTTACAGACTTTAGCACTAAATTTACAAACTATCATGCGCTAAATTCTGACGGGTCGCTAGATCTTATCAGCAATGACGTCACAAATGTATATAAAAAAGTTAGCGACTATAACTTTGAGATGCTTCAAAGCAGTGACGATAAGATCGTTTATGCGATAAATGGCATAAAAAATGAAAACGATCCATTTATCGTGCTAAACAATGACGCTAAAAAGCTTCCAGATGAGCTAAATGAGTACTATCAAAAGCTATCAAAACTTGCTTGGAAACAGGTAGAAAACGGAGCTTCATCGCTTTTAGCAACAGCTTATAAAGATGATGTTCTTGATGACTTTGAAAGTCTTATAAAGCCTTATTATCCATTTAATGAAAACTCAGCAAAGGCTGTTAGCATCGAAGAATTTAAGAGATTTTTTGGCAAAGATGGAACTTGGAATAGCTTTTATGATAAATATCTAAAACAAATTTTAAGCAAAACAGGCAGTGGTTATAAGGTAAGACCAAAATATGCAAAAGAGCTAAGATTTAATAAAAGTTTCCTTGAAAATATCGCTTATATAGATAGAATTTCAAATTTGATGCTTGATTCAAATGACGAGCTAAAACTAAACTATAACTTAAAAGCGGTTGATTTATCGGCAAATTTCAGCCACATAAATATAGGCTACGCAAATAACTCTTTGGCGTATGATCACACGATCCCATCAAATTTACTTGTCTCAAGTAAAAGCTTTGATATCTCAACACAGTTTAAATTTAATGCAGTTTCAAATGCGGGTAGCGACAAAAAAGAGATCAGCTTTGATGGCGAGTGGGGCTGGTACAAGCTCTTAAAGGCTTCAAATTTCAGTAGCATTGGCGTTAGTACGCTTAACTTTGATGGTAAAAAAGAGTCATATTTTGGCTTTGAAGTTACTCCAAATGGTGGAGAGCTTTTAGAGCTTATGAATATCATACCAACTATTGATTTACCAAGAAAGATGCTTTATTAAGGAAAAAATATGCAAGAAATAGCAGCGGTTATACAAAATTTTGATAAAGCTTCAAGCTTTTTGGCGCAGTATGTCATTTTTGATGAAAACGGCGGAGACATAGGCTCGCTAGATACGGTTAAATTTCCGTGCAGCGATACAAGTGGCTCCATAGCTTCAAAACACGCTCATATAGGTTTTGAAGAGGGAGTTTTTACTATTTGTGGCTATGAAGGATGCGAGATATTTTATAGCGATTCTTATTCGAAGTTGCCTGATGATTATGAAAGCGTGATAAATCCAGGAGATATTTTTAGGATAGGAGAGCTTAAATTTATATTTATAGATCCTTCTAGGATAGACGAATATGTCGGCAAAGCTCACAAGATCATAGAAAATACCAAAAACTTTGATGAGCTTGATAATAAAGAATTTGAGCCAGTTGGGAAAATATCAAATGTTGATTTTAAAGAAGAGCCAAAGATAAATTCTCTCATAGATGAAGAAAAAGATATCACTTTAAACGAAAATGTTAATGATGTGCCTTTAAATTTAAATGAGAGCGCTCAAAATTTTGATGAAGAAGATATAAATAGTCAAAGGATGCTAACAGCAAAGAGCATGGATGAGCTTTTGATGAATTTAGTTGAGAGCATAAAAGTGCAGCCAAACATGAGCCCTATAAGTGAGCAAAGCAGGACGTTAAATACAAAAGATATGGAAACTATTATAAAAACGCTGCCTCTAAGCGACAACACGACGCTTGTTAATGCTGTTTTGCTTAAACTAATATGCAAGGAGCTATATAGCCAAATGTATGATATAGTCGAGAATAATTCATTTTTCAAATATCTCTCTGGTGCTGTAACAAAAAGCACCAGAGAAGATAAAGAGGCGTTTAATTATTTATTACATAAAGCACTTGAAAGCTATATGTTAAAAAAGTAATGTTTTTAATAAAATAGAAAGTTAATAAAAGTTAAAATAACCAAATTTTTTAATAGGAGTAAATATGTCACAACCAGTGTATATTAAGGTGAAAGGTTCTACTCAAGGACTTATCTCAAGTGGTGCTTCAACAGAAGCTAGTATCGGTAATCGCTATCAGTCAGGTCACGAAGATGAGATCATGGCACAAGAGGTTTCTCACATTGTAACTGTTCCAGTAGATCCACAAAGTGGCCAACCATCAGGACAAAGAGTACATAAGCCATTTAGCTTTACAACATCTTTAAACAAAGCTGTTCCACTTCTTTACAACGCATTAACTCAAGGCGAGAGACTTCCAGAGGTTGAGATCCACTGGTATAGAACATCAACTAGCGGTGGCGCTGAGCACTTCTTTACTACAAAACTAGAAGATGCAACTATAACAGATATCACTCTAGTAAGTCCAAATGCTCAAGACAAGCTAAATAGCGACAAAACTGAGCTTTTTAAAGTTTCAATGAACTATAGAAAGATAGTTTGGGAGCACGTAGCTGCAGGTACAAGCGGAAGCGATGACTGGAGAGAAGCTACTAAAAAAGCTTAAAAAATAACCTAGGGATCCTCCCTAGGGATATCAATCTTCTCGTTGGAAGGACACAAATGAGCCCTTTTTATCATTATCTTTTAAAACACCATGATATGTGAAATGCGATATGAAACACCTAGCTATGATCATATTTCTCATAACATCTTTATATTCACACGAAGCAAATTGTTTAAATATGTTTGCTGTGGTATTTGACAAAAATACAACCGATGAAAATACTGCTAAAGATATAGAATATTACATAGATAAGATTGGTTGTGATGCTAACATTACTTTAGAAAATGATAAATTGCATTATGAACCAAATCTACTTGACAGTACTTATGCAATGAATAAGCCTAAAACACTTGATTTACTTTTACAAAAAGGTACCTTCCCTAGTAAGTGGCTAACAAGAGACATCGCAACAGAATTCCTAGTCTTTTTTAGAGAAAATAGCGATGGCATAAAAGATAAAAAAGCAAGCCCTGAGCTACTAGAATTTATAAAAACTCAAAAATATAAAGAATTTAAAGAAGAAAAATTTAAATTAATCAAAAAACTCTTAGACCATGGGCAAAACCCTTATCATTATGGCTATTTGAGGGTTATATTAAAGATAATAGGAGATGAAAAAGATTTAGATAGGTTGCTAGAGCAATATAAAAAGGATAATAAATGAGTATATTGATTTCATTTATTATACCACTTGCAATATATAATCTACATTATCTAGATTGTGCAAATATGTTTAATATATTAGCCAACAAAAACATAAGTGATGAAAATACAGCAAAATATATGAATGCCTATATAGATAAATTTGGTTGCAATGCAAATATTACCTTAAAGTCTGCAAGACTTAGATATGAACCAAATTTATTAGAAATTGCCTTTATGATGAAGAAATTTAAAACCTTTAATGATCTTTTGGATAAAGGCACAAAACCAAATGGTAGATTGGCTTTTTCTATGGGGTCAGAATTCTTATTCTTTTTTCAAGATAATGAAGTCGGTTTTGAAAGTAAAATTCCTAGTAAAGAGCTGCTTGATTTTATAAAAACCTCAAAATATAAAGAATTTAAAAGAGAGAAATTTAAATTAATTAAAAGGCAATTACAATATGGACAAGATCCAAAAGACTACGAATATTTAAAATATATTTTGACACTCATAAATGACGAAAAAGATTTAGAGAATTTATTAAATAATGGAAATAAAAAGGAATTAGCACAATGAAACAATTAGCAATAATCATATTTCTCATAACATCTTTATATTCACATGAAGCAAATTGTTTAAATATGTTTGCTGTGGTATTTGACAAAAATACAACCGATGAAAATACTGCTAAAGACATAGAATATTACATAGATAAGATTGGTTGTGATGCTAACATGACTATTGAAATTCCAGATCTTTCAATAAGACCAAATTTATTAGAGTATGCTTATGATGCAAATAAAACAAAAACTTTTAATACTCTTTTGGAAAAAGGCACAGCGGCTAATGCTAGTTTAGCAACGTCTATAGGTATGAGCTTTGCATTTTTCTTTAGAGAAAATGGTGTTGGCATAGACAATAAAAAGGCAAGCCCTGAGCTACTTGAATTTATAAAAACTCAAAAATATAAAGAATTTAAAGAAAAAAAATTTAAGCTAATCAAAAAACTTCTAGAACATGGACAAGATCCAAAAGACTATAAAGTTTTAAAGATTATTCTGAAAATTATAAATGATGAAAAAGATTTAGAAAAATTATTGAATGGTGGAAATAAATAATGGATTTCTTTAATATTAATAAAAAAAAATTAGATATAGCAAACGATAATTTGGAAATAAAAAATTATGAAAAACAAGATACATTTACAAAATTTAACGAAGTAATTGACAATACTGGTAAGGTATTTGGCGCTTTGGGTTGCAAAACATGTGAGCTTTCTACTGAAGTAGTAAAGACTGGAATAGATGATCAAAAAGAAAAATTTTATAATGAATACAAAGAAGCAAAAAGAGGCGGAATAGAAGAAAGCGTAAAAACTATGCGTAACCTCACAGACGCTGATATTGAAATGTTTGAAAAAAGATTACAAGAAGAAGAAAACGAAAAAAGATTGAAAGAGCAACAAATGGACAAAAACATAACATCACCAACATCATCACTAACTAAGCCAGTCATGCTAGCATCTGGCAACTCAGTGGCGACAGACGGCTTTGTAGATTATGGCGTATCTAACGATGCCTTTTCTACTCTTCAGATAGCAAACGATAAATTTATAGTCACAAGGGCTGATATAAATGAGAGTTTAGAAGATATATTTAGCATAGAGTGCTTTGCCTATATAAATTTAGTCAAAAACCCGCTTTATGAAAATTTAGAGAGTATATATAATGATAACGCTCAAACTGGCATATATAGATACCTTGATAAAGGCATGAAGCTAAGCATAAAAAGACCATCTTCTACAAACAAGAGTATCATCCCTAGCAATAATGGCAGTGACTATATCTACTTTAGCGGCATAGTAAGCGATGTCGAGTATCTAGGCGTTGATGATGACAGCAGCACAAATATAGACAAAAAATACTTCTTCAAATTTAAACTCACATCTTCGCTATATAGACTAAGTATAAATAGAGCAAATAGAATTTACACAGATCAAAGCGTGCTTGAAGTAGTAAAAGAAATTTTGTCTTTTAACAAGCAAAGGCTAACCAAAGAGCTAGACTTCTCAAATATCAAAAATAGCTACAATAAAAAAGAATTTATAGCGCAGTACAACGAAAGCGACCTAGCCTTTATAACAAGACTTTGCCATGATAGCGGTATATATTTTTATGAAGATAATGAGAAAATTTACTTTCATGATACCTTTATACTAGCTTATAGCAACCAAGCTGAAGGCCTAACGCAAAGCGAACCGAGCAAAGGTAAAGAGGCTAGAAAAGTAAGCTTTAATATAAATTTAAACAACAATCTTGCAAGCGAGCACATAAATAAAATCACAAAGAGCGAAACTCTAAAAGCAAACAGCTTCACCCACTCATTTCAAAACACAGCCTATCCAAACGTGCTAGAGAGCAAAAATGAGAAGATATTTGACGAGCAGGTAAATATCTATGATAAGCATATAAATTTAGATGAGTATTCGTTTAGTGATACGAGGTTGCTTGAGGTCAGCACCTATCTTAAAAAGCTAAGAAGCGATATGCTTTTGAAAGAATTTGTCGCTAGCTCAAATGTCTTTGCTCTAAATTTAAACGATAATATCTCAGTCGCTATAGATCAAAGTAGCGGTGAGTATGAGTTTAAAATAATAGCTATAAAACACACTTATATAGACGAAAGCGTTTTAGAAAATACTCTAAATTTAGGTGACAATGTCCCTTTAAAGGATAAGAAGTTTATAAGCTCATATACAAATGAACTAAGCATCATCCCAAGCAGCGTGAAATTTGTACCAAGCTATAAACAAAAGCCAAAAGCGCCTGACATCACTCTAGGCCTTGTCGTAGGACAAGATGGACTAAACAGCCAAACAAATACCATCCATACGGATAGTTACGGCAGAGTAAAGGTAAGACTAAACGCCTTTAGCACGCAAGAGCAGATAGATAAAGATGACACTATAAACGCAAGCTATCATAAAAGTGCCTATCTAAGAGTGATCACGCCTATAGCAAGCAACAGCTCTGGCTTCTTTGCGATACCTAGGGTCGGCGATGAGGTGATCATCTCATTTTTGCAAAACGACATAGACAACCCAGTGGTAAGCGGTAGCCTCTATAATGCCTCAAACATGCCACTAGTAAATGTAGATAACAACTACCATCAAACATCGCTTAGCTCAAAAACGATCGGTGCAAACGAGACTGGCATAAACGAGATCACTTTGTCAAACTTAAAAAACAAAGAGCAAATTTATGTAAAAGCTGAGAAAGACTACGACGAGCTAGTAAATAACGATTTTTCTCAAACGATACTAAACGACAAAAGCTCTCAAGTGCATGGTAGCTACACCGAAAGGGTCAAAAAAGCGCACATCCAAACGATAGATCTTGCTAAAAACGTAAATGTCGGCGGCGAATATCTAACGACGGTTGGACTTTCAAAAGATACGGTAGTAGGCGTCTCAAATACGTTAAATGTAGCTGTTGATGATACAACTAGAGTCGGTCAAGATAGACATGAGTTTGTCGGCAATGACAAATTTGTCGAGATAAAATCAAACCTCAACACAACCATACACAACGATGAGACTAAAGAGATAAAAGGTACCAAAGAGCAAAACATAGATGGTAGTTACAAGTTAAATTCTCAAAAGGGCATAAATGAGTTTAGTAACGAGCACATCGTGCTTCAGGCAAATAACTACATCGACATAAATGCTAAGTCAAATTTCACAACAAAAACAGCCGCGCAGCACACCGAGATGGCAGACTCAAAGTTTAGCGAGATCGAGACGACATATGAGGTAAATGCTAAAAATGAGATCATCCACCAAGTAGGCAGCACCAAAGTAACCATAAATGGCGCAAGTGTCGTGATAGAAGTTGGCGGCATAAAAGCGATATTTGACAGTATGGGACTAAGAGTCATCGGCGGAGATATCAAGGCGTTATAAAATGCATAAAAACCCGTCAGTAATCGGCGGGTTTTTACAAATTTATTAAAAACGATTTAGCTTTTACATAGAGCTTATATAAAAACTATCAAAATTTTAATAGTATTTATGATTGTTATAAACACTAAAATTTTAACCCAAAACTACAATCAAATTTACATAAAACTTTATCTTTACAATATTTTGTAATGTCACACGTTTTTGCTAAAATCGCCCCTTTTAATTTACCTAAAAGGGAGAAAATGAAGAGATATTTAGCTGAGTTTTTTGGCACATTTTGGTTAGTTTTTGGAGGTTGCGGTAGTGCGATATTTGCAGCAGCTTTTCCAGAGCTTGGTATCGGCTTTGTAGGTGTTGCGTTTGCTTTTGGTCTTACAGTTCTTACGATGGCTTACGCAGTTGGTCACATCAGCGGCGGACACTTCAACCCTGCTGTATCAGTTGGCCTATTAGTTGGCGGAAGATTTGACAAAAAAGATCTAGTGCCTTACGTCATCGCACAAGTTATCGGAGCGATCGCAGCTGCTGCTGTGCTATATCTTATCGCTTCAGGCAAGGCTGGATTTGACGCTACTGCAAGCGGTTTTGCTAGCAACGGATACGGCGAGCACTCACCAAATGGTTACAGTCTAGTCTCAGCACTTGTTGCAGAGATAGTTCTAACTGCATTTTTCATCATTATCATCCTAGGTGCTACTGATGAGCGTGCTCCAAAAGGCTTTGCACCGATCGCTATTGGCCTTGGTTTGACGCTGATCCACCTTATCTCGATACCTATCACAAACACATCAGTTAATCCAGCTCGTTCAACTGGCGTTGCGATATTTCAAGGCACTTGGGCACTAGAGCAGCTTTGGCTTTTCTGGGTTGCGCCTATCGTTGGAGCGATCATCGGAGCTATCATTTATAGGATTTTAGGCTGCACATGCGGCTGCAAAAGCGCAAAATAATTAAATTTATACTTCAAGGGGCGATCTTCGCCCTTTCTACTCTTACAAATTTAAATAAGTAATTTGAGGGATCATCTAAGAAATTTAATTCTTAGATGAAAAGAGGTTTTAGGCTTTTTTGAGCATCGCCCTAATAGGTATGATAAATATCGCTGCAACTAGGTAAAAAACGATACCAAAGACAGCTGCCATCATAAATATCTCGCCGATATCATAAAAACTAGACTCAAGTCTAATCGTATCCACGTAATTTATCGCAAACCATAATGCTACGCCAAGAGCGATAGCAAAAACAAAAAATCCCCAAGAAAATAAGAAATTTAAAATCTTAGTCATCAACTTTTCTCCTTTTTGAGTTTATTTATCTACCTTAAATCCGCCGCCAAGTGCTCTATAAACTTCAACCGCGCTATCTACCTCATCAAGCTTTGCAGAGACATCTTGAAGCTTTGCTTGAAGCAAATTTCTCTCCGCATCGAGAAGCTCTAAGTGGCCGATATAGCCAGCGTTATATTGATCTTTAGCAAGCGAATAAATTTTTTGCTGCGATTGTAGCAAATTTTTTACCTGATCCAAAGAGAGCTTCGCGTTTTGCCTTGATATAAGGGCATCTCTAACCTCGCCAAGTGCCGATCTAACAGTCGCTTCGTAAGTGATAGCTGCGATTTGCTCGTTTGTCTCAGCAACACGGACATTGTTTTTTGTCCTGCCAAAATCAAAAATTTTCTGTGTTAAATTTGCTCCCAAGCTCCAAACGCTTGCGCTGCCCATAAAGATTCTATCAAACTCATCACTTGCAAAGCCAAAAAGACCTGTAAGAGATAGTGTTGGGAAATATTGAGCGCGCGCCACACCCACAAGGGCATTTGTAGCTTTTAGATCTGCTAGCGCCTTTGCCACGTCACTTCTTCTAAGCAAAACATCTGAGCTGATGCCAGCCTTTATCTCAGGCGAGCTTGGTAAATTTTGCGCACTAGCAACAGCTCCTTTTAAAATTTCATCATTGCTTTTGCCAGTTAGGATGGCTAGCGAAGTAAGCGCTTGTGACTTTGAGTTTAGCACTGAAGTTAGGCTAGTTTTTGCCCTTTCTACTTCAGCCTTGCTTTGCAGATAGGTCATCTCATTTATGCCACCAAGATCAAGCTGCGTCTTGCGGAGTGCTAACGTATCTTCGTAGGTCTTTAGTGTCTCTTTTAGCACTGCTTCTTGCATGTTTAGTGACACTAGAGCAAAGTAGCTTTTTGCCACACTTGAGCTAAGGCTAAGCCTTGCACTATCATAGTCAAATTTGCTCGAATTTAAATTTTCATTAGCTGCAAGCACACTATTTCTTACTCTGCCCCAGAGATCTATCTCGTAGTTTAGTCCTAAATTTATGCTCGAACTTCTATAGCGTGTTTGAGGCTGCCTAGTGTAAGTTTCACCACTGGTCTTTGCCTTGGTATAACTTACATTTAAATTTACCCCCGGTAGCAAGTCAGCTTCAGCAACGCCAAGGCTTGCCTTTGCTTTTTGTAAATTTAAATATGCAATGCGTAAATTTGTATTTTTCTCAAGCGCGCTTTCGACTAGAGAATTTAAATTTTCATCATGAAATTCTTTCCACCAAAGATCTCTTATATCGCTTGTCTCGAAAGTATATGTCGAGGTAAAATTTGTATCCACATTTGGCATATCTGGGCGAAACGAGCAACCAGCCAAAAACGCCGCCGTTATAAGTATAAACGCCTTATTTCTCATCTTTTTTTGCTCCCTTTTTCCAGTATTTTTCATTTAAATTTTCAAGCAAATAGTAAAACATTGGCACAAAAAATATCGCTATCGTAGTAGAAGCGATCATGCCGCCAACCACGCCAGTTCCTAGTGAGTGGCGAGATGCAGCGCCAGCGCCTGTGCTTATAACCATTGGGAAAACACCTAGTGTAAATGCGATTGAGGTCATTACGATAGGTCTAAAGCGAAGTTTTGCCGCATTTACAGCTGATTCAAATATGCTCTTTCCGCTCTCGCGCTCTTGCATAGCAAATTCTACGATCAAGATGGCGTTTTTAGCCGCCAGACCGATGAGTAGCAAAAGACCGATCTCAAAGTAGATATCGTTTGTTAGCCCTCTTATCCAAACAGCTAGCAACGAGCCAAATACCGCAAATGGCACGGCTGTGATAACCGCAAGTGGGATGAGCCATCTTTCGTACTGAGCAGCAAGGATCAAAAAGACAAATACCATACCAAAGATAAAGGCGACCGTGCCTGTTCCTTGAGAATTTACCTCTTGATACGCAGTTCCAGCCCAGCTTATGGCGTAGTCGTCGCTACTTAGCGTGTCATTTACGACCTCTTGGATCGCTCTTATCGCATCACCTGATGTGTAGCCAGGTTTTGGATCGCCCATGATCTTAGCCGCTGGAAAGAGGTTAAATCTATCAACGATATCAGGTCCGATCGATCTTGTGAGCGTCGCTACTGAATTTAGTGGCACCATGCCGCCATCTTTTGAGCGGACGAAAATTTTTCTTAGATCCTCTGGGTTGTTTCTAAAGTTATCGCTTGCCCTTGCATATACGCGGTATGATTTACCCGCAAGGTTGAAGTCGTTTATGTAGTAAGAGCCAAAGCTAGCCGCTATCGTGCTAAAAATTTCGCTCTCGCTTACGCCAAATAGCCTTGCCTTTTCTTTATCAACTGTTATCTTAAACTGGCGGTAGTTTGTCTCAAGCGTAGTTCTTACACCAGTTAGTTCAGGCCTTGCGTTTGCAGCTGCAGTTACCTTTCTAGCGTCCGCTTCTATCTCGTTGTAGCTCTTGCCGCTCTTATTTTGTAGATACATCTCAAAGCCGCCAGTCATTGATAGACCCATGATAGGTGGCACATTTACGACAAAGGTCATTGAGTTTTTTGAACCCCAAAGCATGCCATTAAACTGACCTACTAAGGCATCTGCACCGTCCGTTGCGCCTTTTCTTTCGCTCCAGTCTTTTAGCTTGACAAAGCTGATGGCTGAGTTTTCTCTAAGTGAGCTAGCTAGCATATCATAGCCTGCAAATCCCATGGTAAATTCGACATTTGGGTTGCTCAAAATGGCGTTACTAATAGATTTTACCTCTTCTTTGGTCTTTAGCATATTTGTTGAAGGTGGAAGCGAGGTGATAACCAACAAAGCGCCCTTATCTTCTGAAGGCACAAGCCCTTTTGGCACCTTTTGAAAAAGGCCATACGTCGCAAATCCCATTATGCCAATGACTATAAAGCTAATGATGACGTGTTTTAAAATTTTTGCCACGCCTGCTGTAAAGAGCCTAGTGCTAAAGTCAAAGAAGTCATTAAATTTCTGAACTATCCAAAATGGTTTGTTCTCTTGCTTTTTAAGCATAACCGCACAAAGTGCTGGCGTAAGAGTAAGAGCGACAAAGCCTGAGATACAAACAGCAACGACAAGTGTTAGCGCAAACTGCTTTTGTATAACGCCGACAAAGCCCTCCATAAATGAAACTGGCACGAAAACCGCGCAAAGCACGAGCACGATAGAGATAACCGGAGTTTGCACCTCCTCCATCGCCTTAAATGTCGCGTCTTTTACGCTTATCTCTTTATCTTCGTGCAAAATTCTCTCAACGTTTTCTATAACGATGATCGCGTCATCCACGACGATACCGATGGCTAGGATCAGGGCAAAAAGTGTGATCAAATTTATACTAAAGCCCATCACATAAAGCCCGCCAAATGTGCCTATGATAGAGACTGGCACGGCGAGCATTGGTATGATGGTAGCTCTAAAGCTCTTTAAGAAGAAGTACATTACGATAAGAACTAGCACCATCGCTTCTATGAAAGTTTTTATAACTTCGTCTATTGAGACGGTGATAAATTCAGTTGGATTGTAAGCTATCGTGTGCTCTAGGCCAACTGGGTAGGTTTTCTTTAGCTCTTCAAGCTTTGCTTTGACCGCTTCAGCAGTTGCAAGTGCGTTTGCGTCGTTTTGCAAAAATAGCAAAAGTGGCACTGCTGGCTTGCCATTTAGCATAGCTTCAGATGCGTAGCTAGCAGCTCCAAGCTCTACTGTGGCGACCTCTTTTAGTTTAACGACAGTACCGTTTTCACTCTTTATCAAAATTTCGCCAAACTGTTTTGGATCTTTAAAACGTCCTTCAGAAACTACCGAATAAACATAAGGATTTTCGCCCTTTGATGGCTGCTCGCCGATCTTGCCAGCGGCGTATTGTGAGTTTTGAATTTTTACTTGAGAGATGACGTCGCTTGGAGTTAGTTTAAACTGAGCGAGTTTGTCTGGCTTTAGCCAAATTCTCATCGAGTACTCTTTGTTGCCAATTAGCACTGTATCACCGATGCCATTTACCCTTTTGATCGCATCAGCGATGTTTAAATTTACATAGTTATATAGCTCAACTTGGTTCATATTTGGATTTGTAAAGCCAACTACTTGAAGGATCGAGCCACTTCTTTCACGCACCGTTACGCCCATATTTTGCACCTCTTGAGGCAATCTTGAAAGGGCAGCTTGCACGCGGTTATTTACATCGATCGTAGCTTGTTTTGCTGATGATCCGATCTTAAAATATACGCTTATATTCATAGTACCAGCTGAGCTTGATGTACTTTGCATATAGAGCATATTTTCAACACCATTTATCTGATCTTCAATGGCACTTGCGACTGAGTCAGCGATAGTCTGCGCATCAGCACCACTATATGTCGCAGTTACAGAGACAGTAGGCGGAGTAAGACTTGGATACTCCTCTATCGGAAGCCCCTTGATACCCATAAAACCTGCTATAACTATGATGATAGATATAACAGTTGCAAATATCGGGCGGTTTATGAAAAATCTTGAAAACATCTATCTGCCTTTACTTGCTACTTGTAGCGTTTGCGTCTTTGTTTAAGAAATTTGCGCTTAGGTCTTTGTCAGTTTCAACTGGTGCGCCAACTCCGATTTTAAGGAAGTTATTAACTATTATCTTATCGCCCTCTTCAAGACCCTCAGTCACTACGACCATATCTTTTGTTTGATATCCTGTTTTTACATTTTTTTGGCCTACTTTGCCATCTTTTACGACCAAGACATAAGTGTTTGTAGCGCTTTGTTGAAGGGCAACTTGTGGGATGTTAAAGGCATTTTTTTGAACAAAACCGCTCATCTTTATATGACCAAACGCACCTGGTAAAATTTTACCCTCGCTGTTATCAAAGCTAGCCTTTGCTAAAACGCTGCCAGTTGCAGTATTTACGACATTATCTATAAATGTCACTTTGCCAGTGAAATTTTCATTGTTTAAATTTAAGACAGCCTCGCTATTTAGTTGCTGCCAAGCGCCACTATCTAAATTTGCTTTTCTGCTTAGATTATCCACGTCTGCGATGTAAAAGTCAGCCTCGATCGGATTTATCTTAGTTAGCCTTACAAGCTGAGTTTGGCTTGCTACTACAAGTGAGCCAACATCTACTTTATTATCGCCCACTACGCCGTCAAATGGAGCTACTATACTTGTGTAGCCTAGATCTATTTTTGCGCTTTTTAAATTTGCTTTTGCGCTTACTAAATTTGCATTTGCGATATCGTAAGCTGCAACGGCTGCGTCGTAGTCTTTTTGAGAGACTGCATTTTTCTTATAAAGGGCAGAAATTCTTTTAAACTCAGTTTCGGCATTTTTTAAATTTGCATTTGCAACGCCAACGGCTGCATCAAGTGAGTCGTAGCTAGCTTGATATTTCTCTGGATCTATGAGAAATAGCTTCTCTCCAGCCTTGACCTTATCGCCAGGCTTAAAAAACTGCTTTATGATCGTGCCGCCAACCTTTGGATAGATGATGACATCTTGGTTACTTGTAACTGTGGCTGTGTAGTCAAAGCTAATAGGCACATCTGTTTTTTGTGCAACAAATATATCAACATGAGATGTTGGCATCTGGCGGCCTGCAACAGCCTTTTTGTCGCCACTTTCAAAGCAGCCAGAAAGCAAAAAAACGGCAACTGAAAGCACAAGAAAACTCTTAAATTTCAACATAAAAACCTCTCTTAACTTTAAATTTTAATCCCAATTTTAGTTTTGTAATTTTCATTACAAATTATAAAAGTCACTGACTATAACTAAATATAAATTAAAAGTCAATTCTACTTTTCAATGATGCCATTTAAAAATAGCTCAACACACAAAGCAACGTGTTCTTCACGCTCCTTTTTGCTTAGTTTTGGCTCCTCGTTTAACATAAGCGAATCATAGTAGCAAAGCCCGATAACACATTGTTTAAAACACTTCGTGATAAATTTGGCTGGGAATTTTGGATTTAGCTGTGATTTTATCTCATCTCTTTCAAAGAAATTTATAAGCACAAGGTCGATCTTGTTTAAAATTTGATCTAAAAATACCCTGCCAAGCCTACCGCCATTTTTAGGGCCCTCACTCATCATTATCCTGCCAAGTGAGATATTTTTCTTGGTGCAGATGATAGAAAAAATAATGGTTGCAAATTTGGTTAAAAACTCCTCCAAGCTGTGAGAAATTTTAAGATCTATCCTCTCATCGACCTCTTTTATAAGCGCATCTATCTCTTGCTCGATGATCGCTTGAAAAAGCCCCTCTTTGCTCTCAAAAAATGTGTAAATGCTAGCAAGTGAGCCGCCACTTATCGCCACGATATCGCTAAGGCTAGTCTTTTCGTAGCCATTTTTTAAAAATAGCTCAAGCGCTGTTTTTACGATGAGCTCGTATCGTTTTTTGCCTTTTTCTGATATCGCCATTTCACTTCCCGCTAAATTTTCGCCATTTTATCATCTTTTAGGATAGATAAAGGTGCTAGCCCTTTGCACGCTGATAGTTGGCTCGTCAGTGGCGTAAGCTTTTATATTTATATGTTTTAAAAGATCTTTTTCGCTTGTGTTTTCATTTTTTGATTTTAGCGTGACGATGACCTTTTGTTTTGCGCCAGCTTTTAGTGTAAAAGGCTTATTTGGACGAGAAATTTCTATGCTTTTATCATCTATCTCAAAGTAAAATTTATGATCCTTGCTTTGGGTATTTTGCACCAAGAAAACGTAAGAATTTTCAACCTCACCTTGCTCTAAAACCTTGTAAAGCTCGCTAGTTCTATTTATATTTAAAAGCATGCTCTCTTTTTTACCGCTCATCAGCGCTGCAGCTACCAAAACTACGCACAAAATGACAAGATAAGCAACCGTTCTAAACCTAAAAATTTTCACCTTTTTATTTTCATTTTGAGAATTTATGCTTCTCCACTCGATGAGCGAGGTTTCGTTAAAATGCCCCATCACTTTAGTGCACGCGTCGCTACACTCAAGGCAGTTTATACATTCAAGCTGCATGCCTTTTCTTATATCTATATGCGTTGGGCATATCCTCACGCACGCCTCGCACCCAGTACAAAGCGCGCCTTCTTCTTTTGGCTTTTTAAATTTCTCCCGGCCCTCATATATGACGCCGCCTCGTTTTTGATTGTAGATAACTTGTATCGTGTCGCTGTCAAACATAACTGACTGCACCCTCGCATACGGGCAGACATAGACGCAGAAATTTTCTTTTAAAATGACCACGTCATAGACTAGCCAAGCAGCGATGCTAAGCCAAAATGCAAGTAAAATTTTATGTTCGCTTGCATCATTTAGATAAGCAAAAAAATCAAGCGGTGGCACAAAAAACCACAAGAAATTTGCAGCTATGATAAGTGCTAAAACGCACCAAATTCCAACTGCTAATGCACGTTTAAAAATTTGACCTTGTGGCTCATTTTGTTTGTTTTGGATATTTTTTCTGATCTTTAAAATTTTAGTTTGCAAAAGGTCACGAAAGAGCGTTCTAAAAATGGTCTGCGGACAGCTCCAACCACACCAGACGCGCCCTGCAAGCGTCGTTAAGAAAAATATGCTTAAAAACAAAGTGATAAACAAAAATGGCAGCAAATATAGCTCTTGCATATCAAATTTTGTAAAAAATAGATCAACTCTACTCTTATCAAAACTTAGCAAAAATAGCTGCGCGTCATTTATCCTGATAAATGGCAAAATAAATACAAATAGCGTGATACAGGCAAAAAAAATGTAACGCCTCTTGGCGTAGCTAAGATGAATATCCTTTGACATGGTTAGCCTTTTTTTGAAATTTTAAGATTATAAATTTTGGGTTATTAAAAAAGTATTAAATATTTTAAATTTGCCTAAAAGCTTAAATTTATGAAAGTTAAACTATACTCACGGCTTATTTTAATCTGAAAGGTGGTGAGGACGTTGCCTGGTATTAAGGTACATCCTAACGAGTCATTTGACGAGGGTTACAGAAAGTTTAAAAAACAAACTGACCGTAATTTAGTCGTAACTGAAGCAAGAGCTAGACGCTTCTTTGAGCCTAAAACTGAGATCCGCAAGAAACAAAAAATTGCAGCTCGCAAGAAAATGCTTAAACGTCTTTATATGCTTAGACGCTACGAGTCAAGACTCTAAAACCAAGACAAAGAGGGCTTTGCTCTCTTTGTTTAACTCTTCTTTTAGCCTTATTTTTTTATAATCAAAGCAATTTTTTTATTTTATTTTAAACGGAAATCCGATGCAAAAGCTAGCTGTAAATGAAGCTGCAGAAATTTTAGGCATAACAAAAGAAGCAGTCTATAATAGAATCCGACGAGGCTCGTTAAAAACGGTCATTGAAAATGGCACTAAATTTGTCATCCTTGACGAGGAGCCAAGTAGCGAAAAACCCGCAAAAACCGCTTCAAAAAGCACAAAAACTAAACCCCAAAACGACGAGTTTGTAAGCTATTTGTTAAGTGAGCTAAATGAACTAAAGAGCTTAAATTTAAACTTACAAGCCGATAAAGATAGGCTTTTTAAAGAAAAAGAGCAGATGCTCATCGAGCGCAAAAATGAAATTTTGCAAATTTACAAGGACAGAGACGAGAAGCTCATGCAGTTTCTAAATGCTATGCAAAGACCACTTTTAGCGCCTAAAAACGAAAGTGCCGCAAGCGAAGTGGCGATAGATGCGCAGATAGAGGACGAGTCAAAATGGATAAATTTAAGCGAATATCTAAAGGAGTTAAATTTAAAGCCAAAAGCGACAAAAAAGATCAGTGAAAAGATAATAAAAGCGATACATCACTCCAAATTTATCAAATTTAAACGCGGCGTGATACTAGTTAGAAGACATAAAAATTTAAAAGAGTTGATAGGAGAGATATGAAACACATTAAAAAAATAGCTACTTATGCTGCGGTTGGAGGATTTGGTGCCATTATCATGGCTGGACTTGCTGGTTGCGGAAGCGACGATGGCGGCAATGAAAACGCACTAAACGAAGTTGCGCAAAAAAACGGGGCCTTTGTCATCATCGAAGAGAGCGCGCCTGGCGTTTATAAAATCTTAGAAGAGTATCCAAGCACCGAAACTAGGGTAGTGCTAAAAGATATGAACGGCACTGAGCGCGTGCTAAGCAAAGACGAGATCGATAAGCTTCTAGCGCAAGCAAACGCAAAGATCGACAACAACACTTCAAATTTGACAAGAACTAGCGATGCACAGCTAAGTAGCGGCGGGCTAAGCCTTGGCGAGACGATCCTTGCCTCAGCAGCTGGCGCGATACTTGGTAGCTGGATAGGCAGTAAGCTCTTTGGCAACCAAAATTTCCAAGCAAATCGCCAAAGCACATATAAAAATCCAAGTGCCTATACAAGAAGTGTGGATAGCTTTAACAAGCAAAAAGCGGCAAATTCTGCTGCAAGAAGCAGTGGTGGTAAGAGCGGATTTTTCGGTGGTGGCTCGAAGTCAGGCTCTAGCTCATCAAGTTTTGGAGGCTGAAAATGATAAATTTAAAAAAGATAGAACCGTTAAACAACGAATTTATGGAGAAAATTGGCTTTGCATGGCATACAGATAACGACAACAGCTCGTATATCGCTGATGAGATCGTGCAAGTAAGCGAAAAAGAGGCAAATGCCTACTACGAGGCGGCAAACGAGCTATATGATATGTATGTAAATGCCGCTCAGCACGTGATCGACAACAACCTTTTTCACGAGATAGGCATACCATTTAACCTTGTTGATATCATAAAAAATAGCTGGGAAAATGACGTTCATTGGCACCTTTACGGCAGGTTTGACCTAGCTGGAGGGCTTGATGGTAAGCCTATAAAGCTCATTGAGTTTAACGCCGACACGCCAACGGCAGTTTTTGAGACGGCGATCATCCAGTGGGCGATGCTAAAGCTAAATCACATGGACGAAGCAGCCCAGTTTAACGACCTTTACGAGTCGCTAAAGCAAAATTTCAAACGCCTTATCACGCTTGGCGACGAGGATGCGGACTTTGACGAGCTCTACGAGGGCTGGGGGATACTCTTTAGCAGTATCGCTGGCAGTATCGAGGACGAGCAGACCGTAAAACTACTGCAATACATCGCAAAAGAGGCTGGTTTTGTAACAGACTTTGCCTACGTTGATGAGGTCGTTTTTGACGATAATGAGGGCATTTTTAAAGGCGATGAAAATTTCGAGTATTGGTTCAAGCTGGTCCCTTGGGAGAGCATAGCGATCGATGAGGGCGAACTGGCTCTCATACTTTCAAACATTGTCAAAAATCAAAAAGCTATCATCATAAATCCAGCCTATACGCTGCTTTTCCAAAGTAAGGGGATTTTAAAAATCCTTTGGGATCTTTATCCTAATCACCCGCTCTTGCTTGAGACCTCAAATGAGCCGCTAAAAGGCAAAAAATATGTGAAAAAGCCGGTATTTGGCAGAGAAGGTGCAAACGTCTCTATATACGATGAAAACGGCGCACAAATAGCAAGCAGTGATGGCGAATACGACTCAAACAAAGCCATCTATCAGGAATTTTACGAGTTTAACCAAGATGAGAGGGGCGAGAGCTACCAAGCAGGGGTATTTTACGCTTATGAGGCGTGCGCGCTTGGATATAGAAAGGGCGGCAAAATTTTAGATAACTACTCTAAATTTGTAGGACATTTCATTAAGGATTAAAGATGAAGATCGTTTGTTTAGATGCGGCAACGCTTGGAGAAAACGTAGATCTTAGTGTTTTTAAGAAATTTGGCGAGTTTATCAGCTACCAAAAAACAAAAAGCGAAGAGGTCGTGCCTCGTCTAAAGGGCGTTGATATCGTCATCACAAACAAGGTCATCATCGACAAAGCCGTGATGGATGCGCTAAATTTAAAGCTCATCTGCATAAGCGCAACTGGTATGAATAATGTCGATCTAGAGCATGCAAAAGCTAAAAATATAGCCGTTAAAAACGTCGCTGGCTACTCAACCGCAAGCGTCGTGCAGCATACGTTTGCCTTGCTTTTTGAGCTAACAAATCGTATCGAATTTTACGATCACTACGTAAAAAGTGGCGAGTGGGTGAAAAGCGAAATTTTCACCTATCTTGGCGCAGATATCAGCGAGATCGCTGGCAAAGAGTTTGGCATCATCGGACTTGGCGAGATAGGACGCGGCGTGGCGGCAGCGGCACGTGCATTTGGCGCAAACGTGAGCTACTACTCGACAAGCGGAGCAAATAAGAATAGCGAATTTGCGCAAAAAAGCTTAGACGAGCTACTAAGAAGCAGCGACATCATCAGCATCCACGCACCGCTAAATGAAAAGACTAGAAATTTACTAGGTATAAACGAGATAAATTTGCTAAAAGATGATGCGATAGTGCTAAATTTAGGACGTGGTGGCATAGTGGATGAAGCGGCGATGGCAAGGGCGATAGATGAGAGAAACCTGCGTTTTGGCACCGACGTTTTAGAAAGTGAGCCAATGAGCGAAAATAACCCATTTTTAAATGTAAAAAACAAAGAAAATCTACTAATCACCCCGCACGTAGCATGGGGCAGCTTAGAGGCTAGAAAAACTCTCATCGCAAAGATCGTCGCAAACATCGAAAATTTCATAAATGAGAACAGATAATGGGCTATGATATAAGCTATCACGCCATTAGCGAAGATGAAATTTCAAAGTGGTATTTTGAGGCACTTGAGCTTACAAAGGCTGGTAAATTTGACGAGGTTTTAGCACTTGCTAGCAAGGCTGGCGTAGAGGAATTTTACGCCCAAAAGTACAAAGATACACTAAACGCTGCACTGCAATATAAAGACGATGAAATTTTTAACAAAACTCACGGCTTTTGTATCGCCGTCACGCAAGGATTTTTTAGAAAGTATTTCTACACTCGGGGCACAGCGTTAAGTTCCTTGGCACGCCAAAATGAGAAATTTAAAAACTACATCAGCAACTGGCGAGAAATTTTACCAAGTGAGTTTTTGGATAAATTTAGTGGCGAAATTTATAATGAGATCACCGAAAACTACTGTTGTGGCGCTTATGTAAACGCTAAAAACGTAGCTAAACTAAAGGCTGACTATGAAGCAGATGGCGAGATAAAAGAGGCGATTGATGGCTTTTACGCTCAAAATTTACCTGCATTTTTAGATGCGCTAAACTATGCATGCGAGCTAGAAATAGGCCTGCTCGAGGCCACTGAGGTCGTGGAGCCAAATCCACTTGATCTAAACAAATCAAGCTCATATTCAAATCTCTTTAACTGCGATCCAAATGGAGCTATCATCTACACACAAACTGCGATGCAGCAGATTAGCGAGACAGTAGAGCAAGAAGAGACTGGCAAAAAGTCGATTTTTGAGAAGATAAAAGGGCTATTTAAATAAATTTGAAAGGATAAAAATGGCAACCGAACATAGCTTTGATATAAGTGCCGAGGTCGATATGATGGAGGTTAAAAACGCTCTTGAGACGGCAAAAAAAGAGATCGCAGCAAGGTATGACTTTAAGGGGCTTGCGGCTGAGGTAGAGCTAAATGAAAAGGAGAAATTTATCACGCTTCTTAGCTCAAGTGATAACAAGATCGACGCGCTAAAAGATATCGTGATCTCAAAGCTCATCAAGCGTAACATCCCACCAGTGGCGATCACAGAGACAAAAAGAGAGCCAGCAAGTGGCGGGAATTTAAAGGCGACGCTAAAGCTAAACGATACGCTTGATGGCGAAAACTCAAAAAAGATCACCAAGGCTATCAAAGACTCAAAGATCAAAGTAAGCGCGCAGATCAGGGGCGAAGAGATCAGAGTGACAAGCAAAAGCATAGACGATCTGCAGGAGTGTATAAAGCTGGTTAGGGGGTTGAACCTAGAGCTTCCGATAAGCTTTAAAAACCTAAAATAATGGCTTCTCGTGAGTGCTTTTAAAGGAGCTAGAAAAATTCTCGCTGCGCAGGCTATATCGCATATTTTCGCTTTATTATGCGTCGTTGATTTAAATTTTTGCTCGGTCATTACCAGCTCGGTAACTCCCGTCACAAAAATTCAAATCGCCTAGCCTAATTTTGCGAAATAATTGTGCGAATTTTTTATTTAAAATTTCGCAGGATTTTGGGCTAAATTTGTGAAATTTGGCATGATTTTATATCTAAAATTTGGCGTATTCGTGAATGAAATTTCGCCTTATCGTTTTATTTAAATTTGATCTATAAAAATTCAAAAAAAGGATGAAAAATGGGCTTTTTTGAGAAAATCCTTGGTAAGCAAATAGACCTTGGCGAGCAGATGCCGATCTATTTTGTAAGTAGTGACGAAGACTATATGCAGCACGCATTTGAGCAGGCTAGAGAAAGTTTTAGGTATTTTTGGCGTGAGCTTTACTGGGAGCGCCGCAGGATCGCGCCTATGCTTGATTATGCGATGGTAAAAATTTGCTTCTTAGACGTGGTAAACGGCGAAGAGGTGGGCGAGCACATGTGGATAAATGACGTTGAATTTGACGGCGAAACGATATATGGCACGCTCGTAAATGAGCCTGACGCCGTGCAAAACGTGAAAGTCGGCGATCAAATAAGTGCAAAATTTACCGATATGAGCGACTGGCTCTTTGCGATAGATGGACGTGCTTATGGCGGATTTAGCGTGCAGGCGATGCGCTCACGCATGCAAAAAGATGAGCTAGCCGAGCATGACGCGGCTTGGGGGCTTGACTTTGGCGATTACAACGACATTTTGGTAGTTTTCGAGCAAAAAGAGCACCCAGAAAATTTGATCGAGCATCCGATGAGCAAAAATATGCGTGGCCAGGTGGAGCAGTATATAAAAGCGCATCCAAGTATGGTCACAGACACCGACGAACTTGGTTTTACGCAGCTTCATCACGAGGCACTTGCTGGAAATTTAACGATCGTAAATCTCTTGCTAGAAAACGGCGCTAGCAAAAACGCCCGCACAAAAAGCGGCAAAACCGCAGCTGAACTTGCTGGGCAAATAGGCTGGAGCGAAATCGCAAAGGTGCTTAGCTAGTTAAATTTGTAAATTTAGTAGAAAGAGGCAAAATTTGAGCTATCAAGACATTTTAGATGAAAAAGATGAGAGCGTTAAAAGCGCTAAGAAATTTGTAAATTTTATAAAGGCAAATTTTTCAAACTGCGAGATAAGAAGCAGCAAACAAGCGCGTTTGATCGCTCTTTTAAACGAAGAAAATGATCTTTTTGACAGGCTAAATAGGACAAATTTTGCTGAAGTTTCAAAAAGGCTCGGCGAGATAAAAGAGCAGATCACTCTTGTTATTTTAGATATCAAAGATGAGATCATAAAGGACTTTGACGAGCAAAACTATGAAATTTACAAAAGGGCGCTCTCAAAAGAGCCAGAGGAGCTTGAAAAGGTCAAAAATGAACTACTTTTAAACTCGTTTTTCGAGAGCCATTTGAGCGAGCACTCGGCAAATTTAAAGGCAAATTTTATAAAAGAGTGCGTCGCAAATTTCTTCAAACACTCAAATTTCATAGTGCCTATCATCAGCGTGCTTTGCTACTTTTTATATTTTGGTTTTGAGGTCGGATATTTTCCGAGTTTAGATAGCTCGGAGATGATATTTACAGGCATCTTGCTATTTTGCGCAACCGCATTTATCACTGTTTTTGAGATATTGGTCCTCGTTTTTGTCTCATTTTTGTACCAAAACGACGATAAAAAGCATAAATTTAAAAAGCCAAAATTTCTATTTTTTTATAACTCAAATTTCATCTACATTTTAACGCTCATCTCTTTTGCCATTTTGGCCTTTGCAGGCTACAAGCTAAACTACGGCTGTAGCACTATCTTGTCGATGTTTTTACTTTCCTACGTTGGAGTAAATTTGGCAGTTTTCTTTAAAGATAGATCAAAATTTATCATCTATCTTCTGTCATTTCTCATGATTTTACTCTTTATAATTTCAGTTATTATCTTAAAAAATGGCGGACTTTTGGCACTTTGGATACTCTTTTGCTCGTTCATGCTCTCTTTTATACTGGGTGCTTCTAGCATCAAAGAGACAAGGGATTTTTCATTTGTTTTCTACACTGCACTTTCGCTTATGATCGTTTCAAACTCGCTTTTGTTTATAAAATACACAGCAAAAACCTTTAACATAGGCGACGTGGATTATAAATTTTTACTTGTGGATAAAAGTGCGTTAAAGGCGCTACCAAGCTCACTTTGTGATGCAAAAGACAAAGAGCAAACGCCTTGTGAGATAGATGAAAAAGCGGTTAAAATTTATGATGTGAAGTCGCTTTGCAATATCGGTAAATTTTACTATCTGCAGACAAAAGATGGAGTGAAATTTGAGCTTGACTCAAGCAAGGTCATATCAAGGGTTAAAGAAAAGTAGGCTAAGCATAAATTTATAGAGCAAAAGCGAGCCAGATATGTAAAAATCGCAGGTTTGCAAAAATGAAAAATTTAAAAATGATTGCATTTTTTACTCAAAATTTACGTTACTACAAGGCTAAATTTATTAAAATTTGGCTATCCTAATGGACTAAATTAAAACTAACTTATTTAAGGCGATTAATTATGATTTTTAAAAATATTGTTGAGAGTTTTGCTGTAAATTACGCTCATAATTCTATACAAAAATCGCTATATAACGAATTTAACATAGACATTTTAAACACGACTTACACCAAAACTCCAAAAAAAGACAAAAAGTACATGCTATACGCTCACGTGCCGTTTTGTCACACATTTTGCCCGTATTGCTCGTTTCACAAGTACCACTACGAGCAGGAGCTTGCGAAAATTTACTTTGAAAATTTACGCGAGGAGATGAGGCAGACAAAGGAGGCTGGCTTTGACTTTACATCACTTTATGTGGGCGGTGGCACGACGCTTATAAACGAGCCAGAGCTTGAAAAAACGCTAAAACTCGCAAAAGATCTCTTTAGCATCGAAGACGTATCAGCCGAGAGCGACCCAAATCACATCTCGCCAGAGAGCCTCAGCCGCTTTGACGGCCTCATCGACCGCTTAAGCGTAGGCGTGCAAAGCTTTGATGATGAGACTTTAAAAAGGGTTGGCAGATATGATAAATTTGGCTCGGCCGAGGAGACAAAAAGAAAGATAGAGCAGGCTCTTGGCAAGATCCCAGTTATCAGCCTTGATCTCATCTTTAACCTGCCAAATCAAACAAAAGAGCAGATCATAAACGACGTAAATGTCGCAAAATCAATATCTCCGCAGCAAATAACATTTTATCCGCTCATGAAATCAGAGCTAACAAGAGAGAACATCGCTCGCGCACTTGGCGTCTCAAACGTTGATAATGAGCGCGAATTTTATGAGATCATCGTGAGCGAATTTGCTAAAGGCGGATATAGGCAAAGCAACGCTTGGGCATTTTCAAATGAAAAAAGCGCTGACCTTCGCGACGAATATGTAGGCTCAAATTTAGAGTACGTGGGCGTTGGTAGCGGGGCATTTAGCTTCTTAAACGGTGAGCTTGTGATAAATGCCTTTAACCTACTTGACTACGGCAGAAAGGTCAAAGAAAGACAAAGCCCAGTCATCGCAAAATGCGCATTTAGCAAAAAAGAGAGACTAAAATATACATTTTTAACAAGGCTTTTTGACGGCGCCGTGGATATTAAAACCTACAACGAGCAAAACAACGCAAACATCAACAAAGACCTATTTGTCGAGCTTAGCTTGCTAAAACTTGTAAATGCGATCTACGAAGAAAATGGCGTTATCAAGCCAACATTTTTTGGCAAATACATCTGCGTCGTGCTCATGCGCGACTTCTACGCTGGCATGGACAAGGTGCGCGCGATATTTAAGGATGACGCAAAGATCAAACGTAGTAAGGTGCTTCACATCATGAGTGAAGATACCGAGCAAAAATTTGACCAAAACATCATTCAGCCACGCGCTGCGATGTAATGCTTGCGAATTTAATAAAAAGCAATCTTTTTTCAATAGTCAAAATAGTGATCCTGACGCTTGCCTTTAGCGGCCTTGGCGTCTGGACGCTCTCTTTTATCAACAATGAACTTGTAAATTTAAAAGAATTTGACGCCTTTGTGGCGGTTAAATTTATAGCTATCTTGGTCTTATTTTTCATAAGCGCCATCGCTGCAAACATCTCGCTTACAAATTTTGGACATAAATTTATCTACGAGCTTAGATATCAAAGCGTAAAGCAAATTTTAGACACGCCAAATAGCGTGATAAACGAGATCGGCAAGGCAAAGATCATAGCCAGTCTAAACAACGACATAAAGACGATCACATTTGCCTTTATGAGCGCTACTGGCTTTATACAAAGCCTAGTTTTCATCATTTGTGCCAGCTTTTATCTAGCCTACATCGCGCCAAAGGTTTTTATATTTCTAGCCGTTTGGATCGGTGCGACACTTTTTATAAACACGCTTTTGATGAAAAAGATCCACTTTTACTTTAAAGACTCAAGGACGCAAGATGACGCGCTGCAAAGACACTACGATGACATTGTTGAAGGGCACAGAGAGCTTAGTCTAAACAGGGCAAGAGCGCAAATTTGCTTTGATGAGCTAAATTTGACAGGCGACAAAAAGCGCCAAAGCATGGTAAAGGCTGACGTATTTCACGCGCTAAGTGATAATTTCACAAACGTAATACTACTTGGCTCAGTCGGACTTTGTGTATTTTTATGCGTGGCATTTGGCTGGGCGAGCCTGCAAACAGCACTTAGCATAAGCCTAACGATACTATTTTTAAGAGGCTCATTTATGAGTATGGTGGGCTCCATACCAGCCGCACTTAGCGCAAAAGTGAGTTTAGAGAAGATCATGAGTTTAAATTTAAATGAATTTAAAGAAGGCTTTAAATTTGATGATAGCCTAAGCGATGAATGGCAAAGCATCAAGCTAAAGGATATAAATTTCAACTACGACCACGGCAAATTTAGCCTAAATGACGTAAATTTAGAGATCAAACGCGGCGAGATAACATTTATCATCGGTAAAAATGGCAGTGGCAAAAGCACGCTTATAAACATTCTTTGCGGACTTATCCGCCCAAGCAGCGGCGAAATTTACCTTGATAGCACAAAGATAGATGAGGCAAATTTGCAAAGCTATCAAGCCAAGATAAGCGCTATTTTTGCTGATTTTTATCTATTTTCACAGACACTCTCGCATGATGGCTTTGCTAGCCAAAGCGATATAGAGGGGCTCTTGGCCATGCTTGAGATAGATAAAAAGGTAAGTGTGGTGGATAATAAACTTAGCACCACGCAGCTCTCAACAGGTCAGCGAAAGCGCCTAAGCTTGCTAATAGCCATCTTAGAGCACCGCTCTATCCTTATCCTCGATGAGTGGGCGGCCGATCAAGACCCATTATTTAAGCGTAAATTTTATAAAGAAATTTTGCCGTTTTTGCAAAGCAAAGGCATAAGCGTCATCGCCGTAAGCCACGATGATAGCTACTTTGACGTGGCAACTAGGATCATTTTAGTAAAAGATGGTTTTGTGCGCGAGCTTGATGAGGTTGAGCGCATAAGTGCCGCAAAAGACGCCGTGGAAAAGATAAAATAAGAGTATTTTTTACACAAAAAGGGATTTGAGTGCGCTACTCTTGAGCTATTTCAAGATCAAATAAATTTAAATTTAGTAGAATTTTGAAAAATTAAAAAAGGCGAAGTATGTCACACTCAGAGCTTGACAGCACCTATCTTGGCGCTTTTATCATACTTTTGTTAGCTACTTGTTCGTTTAGCTTGATAACATTTTTATCCTCAAAGATAAGCAAAAAGCTAGCCAACCGCAACACTGAGCGCCTAAAAGTAGGCTTTTACGAATGCGGACCGACAACTGTAAAACAACCAAATAAGATAAATATCCACTACTTTTTTTATGGAATTTTATTTATTTTATTTGACGTTGAGGTCATCTTTATGTATCCGTGGGCGGTGGATTTTAGGCTGCTTGGGCTATTTGGGCTCATCGAGATGCTACTTTTTGTAGTGATCTTACTCATCGGCTTTGCCTACGCTTGGCAAAAAGGAGTCTTTAAATGGCAAAGCATCAGATAAACTACGCTGCAAATGGCGGTCTGCCGGTAGTTTTGACAACCGTTGATAAGCTCGTGCAGTGGGGCAGGAGCAACTCGCTTTGGGCGCTTAGCTACGGGCTTGCTTGCTGTGCGATCGAGATGATGGCAAGTGGGGCTAGCAGATATGACTTTGACAGATTTGGCACCATATTTCGTGCGAGCCCAAGGCACTCAGAGGTGATGATCATAGCTGGCACGCTAACTAAAAAGCACGCTGAATTTACAAGGCGCCTTTACGACCAGATGCCTGAGCCAAAGTGGGTCATCTCGATGGGTAGCTGCGCAAACACTGGAGGCATGTTTAATACCTACTCGACCGTTCAAGGTGTGGATAGAATAATACCTGTTGATATCTACATCCCAGGCTGTGCCCCGCGCCCAGAGACGCTTCAATACGCACTTATGATGCTTCAAAAAAAGATAAGAAAACAAAGTGCATTTAGGGCGCAAAAGCCAAGAAAGCTTGAGATATGAGAGAGTATAAGCCAAAAAACGACCTGCAAAAAAAGCAGTACTACAGCGAGAAATTTTATATAGCTAAAGAGACGCCAAAAGAGGCTGCAAAAGGCTCTAAATTTGACGAAGAGTTAGCCATTTTAGAGCAAAGCGGAGTGCAAATTTTATCTAGCTACGTGGAGTTTGATCAGCTTGTTTTATATGTAAATTCTAGTGAAAATTTTAAAACTCTTGAGGCGCTAAAAGGCTTTGGCTACGAGCAGCTTTGCGAGCTTGCTGCGGTTGATTATTTAAGTGAAAAAGGCGGATATGAGGTATTTTATCAGCTTCTTAGCATTAGCAAAAATAGGCGCACACGTGTAAAGTGCTTTGTAAAAAAAGATGAGATGCTAAAAAGCGTCTGCGAGCTTTACAAAAGCGCAAACTGGGCGGAGCGTGAGATGTATGACCTAAGTGGCGTTTTAATCAAAGATCATCCAAATTTAAAGCGTCTTATAATGCCTGATGACTGGCACTCGCACCCGTTACTAAAGAGCTATCCGCTTGTTGGTGACGAGGCTGCTAAATGGTACGAGGTGGATAAAATTTTTGGCGCTGAGTTTAGAGAGCAGATCGGCGAAGAGAACCGTGATCCAGCCTTTGTGGATGAGAAAGATACCTTTGGTTTTTCACGTGTTTTTGATGAAAATGAAGACTATGAGTATCAAGAAGAAGGCGGCGTGAAATTTGTCAAAAAGGCTAAATTTAAAGATAGTCAGATAGTAAAGGAAAGACCTTGAGCCAAGCACCAAACCGCTTAAAACCATTTTTTGAAAATTTAGAATTTGAGCAAAATGACGGCAAGATGATACTAAATTTTGGCCCACAGCACCCAAGCGCACACGGCCAGCTAAAGCTTGTGCTTGAGCTTGACGGAGAAAAGGTCGTGCGCGCTATGCCAGAGGTTGGCTTTATGCACCGAGGCGTTGAAAAGATGGCTGAAAATATGACCTATCAGGAGTTTATCCCAGTGACTGACAGGGTGGACTACATAGCATCGAGCGCTAATAACTACGCATTTTGTGCGGCTGTGGAGAAGCTTTGCGGCATAGAAGTGCCTCGCCGTGCGCAGATCATTAGAGTGATGCTTTTGGAGCTAAACCGCATAAGCTCGCACCTTTTGTTTTTAGCTACGCACGCCCTTGACGTGGGCGCTATGAGCGTATTTTTATACGCATTTAGAGAGCGCGAATACGTCCTTGATCTCATAGAAAAATACTGCGGCGCAAGACTAACTCACAGCTCGATAAGGATCGGTGGTGTGCCGCTTGATCTGCCTGATGGCTGGTGCGAGGAGCTACTTAAATTTTGCGAGAAATTTCCAAAAGATGTGACGCTTTATGAAGACCTGCTAAGTGAAAATAGAATTTGGCAAGCAAGGCTCGTGGATGTGGGTGTAATTAGCAAAGAGCTAGCCCTTAGTAGCGGCTGCTCTGGCGTCATGCTAAGAGCAAGTGGGGTCGCACGTGACATTAGAAAAGAAGAGCCATATCTCATCTACGATGAGCTAGAATTTGATGTGCCTTACGCCACCAAAGGCGACTGCTACGCGAGATATCTGCTTTATATGAAAGAGATGCGCGAGTGCGTGAAAATTTTAAAGCAGTGTGTTAGCAAGTATCAGACAAGTAACCCTGCCATCATCGCCGACGCGCCAGAGTATGTGAGCGCTTCAAAAGAGCAGATCATGAGCCAAAACTACTCTTTGATGCAGCATTTTGTGCTGATAACTCAGGGGCTAAAGCCACCAAAGGGCGAAATTTACTTTGCTAGCGAGTCGCCAAAGGGAGAGCTTGGAATTTATATAAACTCAGATGGCAGCGCAAGCCCGTACCGCCTAAAAATTCGCACGCCAAGCTTTTGGCACTGCGCTATCTACGAAGATCTGCTAGTTGGGCAGTATGTGGCAGATGTGGCTGCGATAATAGGCAGTACAAATATCATCTTAGGCGAGGTTGATAGATGAAAAGGGTCGATCTTAGGCATCTAAAGGGCGAGTTTTTGAGCGCTCTTGGCCAGCAGATAAAGGCTAGTGAGCCAGGCGAGGTGGTGATATTTTTGTTTGAGATAGGTGACTTTAGCGGTGTCACAAAGGCTGTAAATTTGGCTTATAACCTAAACTGCGAGGTGATGAACTCGCTTAAATTTAACCAAGTTGATTGGGCATTAACGATAAAAAAGGGCAAGATATGAAATTTAATGATCTAATAGCAGGCAAGAGCCTAAGTATCGCAAATTTACTAAGTTTGAGCGACAAAAATTTAGCAAAAAAGATAAAAGAGCACGAGTTTAAATACATCTCATGCTTTGAAGATAACGAGCTTGGTGGCAAAAATTTGATCCGCTGTGAGATAGGATCAATAAGCTATGTCTTAGCGCTTCTTTGTAAGTATGCAAATTTGGTGCAAAATGAGTTTTTTGACGAGCTTGATGATGGGCTCATAAGTGGCGAGTGCAACGTGGGAGAAGAGGAGTTTGAGGAGCTTGGCGAGTGGATAAAGGACGTTAAAAACGTGATCATAGATGACTCGTTCTTTACTCATCCAGACAAAGAGGCGATCTTTTGGCTACTTGAAATTTTAGGTAAAAATGTCGTCTTAGCAGGCAGCGAGGTCAAAGAATTTACAAGCGTCAAAGAAGTAGATGAGCTAAGAGAGCTTGAAAATTTTGACGGAGCGGTCGTTTATCTAAACAAAAACGCAAGCGATGAGATCGTTGGCGGCGTGCAGTTTGGCATCGTGGCAAAGGCAAAGGATGGCGAAACCTTAAATTTAAAGGCAAAAGACTTTAGCGTGAGTGCTAAATTTAGGCTTGATCCAGCGCTAAAAGGCACGGTTGCCGTGCTTGGCGCAAAAGAGTTTGATGGATATGCATTTAAACAAGTAGTAGTTAGCAAATGAAAATCACCATAAACGATCAAATTTTAGAGGCAAACGAGGGCGAAAGCATCCTAAACATCGCAAGAGCAAATGGCATCTACATCCCTGCGCTTTGCTACCTTAGCGGCTGTTCGCCAACGCTTGCTTGCAGGCTTTGCATGGTCGAGGCAAACAGCAAAGTGGTCTATAGCTGCAACGCCAAAGCCAAAGAGGATATGCAAATTTACACAAATACGCCAGAGATCGCTGCTGAGCGAAATGCGATCATGCAGACCTACTGCGTCAATCACCCCCTTCAATGCGGTGTTTGCGACAAAAGCGGCGAGTGTGAATTGCAAAATTTAACGGCGCATTTAAATGTAAATGAGCAAAGCTTTGCCATTACAGACACGCACAAACCGCACAAAAAATGGGGACTTATAAACTACGATCCAGCCCTTTGCGTGGTCTGTGAGAGATGCGTGACGGTTTGTAAAGATAAGATCGGCGAGAGCGCGATAAAAACGGTGCCAAGGGGCGTTGAGGTGCCAAAAGAGCTAAAAGAGAGCATGCCAAAAGATGCCTATGCCGTCTTTAGCAAGATGCAAAAGAGCCTAATTGCCCCAAGCGCTGGCGAAAATTTGGACTGCTCGTTTTGCGGTGAGTGCATCAGCGTCTGCCCTGTTGGAGCGCTTGTTAGCTCAAATTTTCAGTATAACTCAAATGTCTGGGAGCTAAACCGTGTCCCAGCGGCAAATCCGCACCAAAGCGACTGCGAACTCATTTTTTATGACATAAAAGAAAAAAGCACTAGCGATAGAAGCAAGCAAATTTACCGCGTTAGCAACGACTTTCACTTTGGCGAGATAAGCGGTGCGGCAAGGTTTGGCTACGACTTTCACAACGAAAATGCCCGTAAAAATGAGGTGAAATTTAACGAGCTAGTCTTAAATTTTAAAAACGGCAACATAAAAAATATAAAATTTAATAGCTTCATAACAAACGAAGAGGCGCTTATTTTAGAGCGCTTGAGAGAGAAATTTGATCTAAATTTATTAAACGATGAGGCTTTTAAATTTCAAAATTTCTTAAATATTTTTAGCGAATTTAGCGGCTTTAGCTCATATAACGCAGACTATGAGAGTCTAAAAAATAGCGACTTTATCATCTCTGCTGGTAGCTTCTTGCGCCATGAGAGCCCAGCTACAAGCTACAAGCTAAATAACGCCCTTAAGATGAATAAAGCGGCTGGAATTTACTTTCATCACATCGCTGATGAGGTGGTGAAGAAATTTTCAAAGAATTTCACCTGTGTGAGCTATGAGGCTGGGGATTTGGAGCAAATTTTACTCTTTGTGCTTAAAAACTGGGGTGAGAATTTACCAGCAGCACTTCAGGCTAGACTTGAAAAATTTGAAGAGAGCTTTGACTTAGAAGTAGCAGCTCTTAGCGAAGGCAAGGCTAAATTTACGCTCATTTTAGGTAGCGATTTTTACGCTCATGAAAATGCAAATTTACTTGCAGCCCTTGCTGGAGTGATCGCAAGAGCTACGCCGTTTCGTGTGATGCTGATACCACCTCGCACAAACTCGCTTGGCGTGGCTAAAATTTGCACGCTTTCACACGAGAAAAAGCCCGGCAAGACGCTAGGATACAATGAAATGGGTGAGTTTAAATTTAGCATCTTTGAGGGCGACCTTGACGCTGGTGCGCTAAATCAGCAAGAGGGCACATTTACAAGCATAAATAACGAAGTAGTGCCGACAAATGCGGCTTTGGCACATAACGGCTACTTCTTAAACGAGATCGCAAATGCACTTAACATAGCGGCTAAAAATACGATTGATTACACAGCGCAGCTACCAAAAGAGAAGGGTTACAGGGGCGTTAAATTTGATGATTTAGAAAATTTTTACGCAAATGATGGCACAAGCCATAGAGGCTACAAACTTGAAATTTTAAATTTCACGCCAAAAGAGGACATAGAGCCACTTTTTAAAGAGCAAAGTGGGCTAAATTTAAAAGAGGACGAAGCGCTAATAAGCCTTACAAATCCTATAAATTTGCCATCGTTTTTTGCAAACTACGCTACACAAACTGCTAAACGCGCGAAACTTTACGCAAGTGGCGAGTTTATGGCTAAATTTGAAATTTCACAAAATGAAGCGGTCATTTTAGAAAAAAATGGGCAAAAGCTTGCCATTTGCGTGGAGCTTGATAGCGAGCTAGGAGGCGTGGCGGCCTATCTTGGCGACTATGATGATAAGCTTGATGTAAGCACCATTTTTGAGGGCAAGAGTTTTGCTAGCGTAAAAATAATAAAGGCAGAGAATGAGTGAAATGCTATTTTTTGTGATAACAACTATTGTTAAAGCAGTCGTCATCTTAGCCGTCATGGCTAGCCTCGCAGGGCTTGCAACCTACGCCGAAAGAAAGGTGCTAGCCTACATGCAGCGCCGCGTGGGACCTGATATGGTGGGGCCTGCTGGTGTACTGCAGATCGTGGCTGACATGATAAAGCTCTTTACAAAAGAGGACATCGTGCCTGCAAATGCAAATAAATTTATCTTTCTAATAGCCCCTCTAATCTCTGCTATCGCGGCATTTGCAGCGCTTGCGCCTGTGCCATTTTTGCCTGAGTTTGAGGTTTTTGGGCATACGATTAGACCGATACTTGCAGATATAAACGTGGGCGTTTTGTATATCGCTGGCGTGGCAGCAGTTTGCGTCTTTTCGCCACTTGCAGCAGGTCTTGCAAGCTACAATAAATTTGCACTAATCAGTGCTGCTCGCGCAGTCGTATCGCTTCTTAGCTTCGAAGTAGTCGCTGGCATGGCACTTTTAAGCGTTGTCATGGTGACTAGCTCGCTCTCGCTAGTTGATATAAACAACTACCAAAAAGGCATATTTAACTGGCTTATATTTAAGCAGCCCCTTGCTTTCGTGCTTTTCGTGATGGCAAGCTTTGTGGAGTGCAACAGAACGCCATTTTGCCTAACAGAAAACGAGACCGAGATCGTAGCAGGCTACGGCACTGAGTATAGTGGCATGAGATGGGCGATGTTTTTTATCGGCGAATACACCAACATGATCGCAGCAAGCATCATCATCACGCTTTTGTTTTTGGGTGGTTTTAATGAGTTTTTATTTATCCCAGGTGCTTTGATGATCATCTTAAAATCAAGCCTAGTCTTTTTCTTTTTTCTTTGGACGAGGGCGTCGTGGCCGCATCTAAGGGTCGATCAGCTTAGCATGCTTTGCTGGAGAATTTTACTTCCGCTTGGCATCTTAAATGTCGTAATCACCGGCTTTGCACTACTTATCTAAGGCGTAAAATGAGCGAGAAAAGATATATTTTGATAGACGAAAAGATAGAGCCAAAAGGGGCATTTGATAAATTTAAGCACTTCATCGCCGCTACTTTTAAGCTCGATCTTTTAGTGGGGCTAAAGATCACGCTAAAGCAGATGCTCTTTAGCAAGTCGCACACTCTAAAATACCCTATGCAAAAGATGGAGCTAAACGCCAGATATAGGGGGATTCATAGGCTTTTAAAATTTGTTGAAAGTGAAAATGAGCGCTGCATAGGCTGTGGATTATGCGAGAAAATTTGCGTTAGCAACTGCATCTCGATGAAGACTTCGCTTGGTGAAGATGGCCGCAAAAAGGTCGCAAGCTACACGATAAATTTAAGCAGGTGTGTCTATTGCGGATTTTGCGCTGATGTCTGCCCTGAGCTTGCCATAGTTTGCGGGCAAGAGTACGAGGTCGCAAGTGAAAACAAAATCCTCTTTGGCACAAAGACTGAGTTTTTAACAGATGATAAATTTTTAAAAGAACAAGCTGAGTTTGAGGGCTATGGCGCGCTACCTAAAAATGCCAATAGTCTAGTAAAAAAGACGCCAAATGCGCTTACAAATGAAGATAAGGTAGAAGTGATGGATATAAATTTAAAAGGGTCAAGTGATGTATGAGAGCTTTGCATTTTATCTTTTTAGCGCCCTTATATTAGTTAGTTTTTCTTTTAGCGTGCTTTGCAAGAACGCCCTAAACGCGGTCTCTGCGCTAGCTGCTGGCATGGTTTTTATCTCAGCTATATTTTTCTTGCTTGGGGCTGAGTTTTTAGGCGTGGTGCAAATCGTCGTCTATACAGGCGCGGTAGTCGTTTTATACGCATTTGCGATGATGTTTTTTGACACCAGCAAGGAGTGCGAGCCAAAAAGTGGCAAAAAAGCAAAGATCATCGTCTATCTTCTAAGCAGCTTCATAGCGCTTCTTTTGATATTTATCTTTTTAGCGCCGATCTATAGCGCTAAGCAAGAGGTGGTAAATTCTACCCTCGCTAATCTTGGCAACATCGAAGCGGTTGGAATTTTGCTCTTTAGCAAGTATCTGCTAGCCTTTGAGATGTGCGCTATCATGCTACTTGTGGCGATGGTGGCTGGCATCATTTTGATACATAAAGACCTAGACGCGCAAAGCAAATTTGAGGAGATGCTATGATAGGCCTTACTCACTACCTCATCCTAGCAAGTCTGGTCTTTGTCATAGGGCTAGTTGGCATAATGAGAAGAAGAAATTTGATAATGCTATTTTTCTCAAGTGAAATTTTACTAAACTCAGCAAACATCGCACTTGCTGCTATCTCGAAATACTACTTTGACCTAACTGGGCAGATCATCGCATTTTTTATAGTAGCCATCGCCGCTAGCGAGGTCGCCGTGGGACTAGGTCTGCTCGTGCTTTGGTATAAAAAGACTGGTAGCATAAGCCTAGAGTCGATGACAAATATGAAAGGCTAAGAGATGATTTTATTTTGTATTTCGCTATTTTTCCCGCTTCTTAGCTTCATCATAGCTGGCATCTTTTCGCATAGCAGTAAGAATTTATTTATCGGTCTTTTTTGCTCGCTTCTCATGATCGTTAGCGCCACAGCTTCACTCATGCTAACGGCTAGTCTTAGCGTAGATGAGCCACTAAATTTAACCCTAAAAGAGTTTATAAACTTAGGCTCGCTTGATCTTAGCTTTAGCTTCTACCTTGACGCGATCAGCCTTGTGATGCTTAGCACCGTGGGCGTGGTCGCTAGCATCGTGCATATCTACTCCATTGGCTACATGAGAGATGACGCGAGCTTTAACCGCTTTTTTAGCTACCTTGGGCTCTTTGTCTTTTGTATGAACGTCCTTGTAACAAGTGATAACTTCATAGGGCTCTTTATCGGCTGGGAAGGCGTTGGGCTTTGCTCTTGGCTGCTCATAGGCTTTTGGTATAAAAGGCCTAGCGCAAACGTCGCTGCAAACGAAGCTTTTGTGATGAACAGAGTGGCTGATCTTGCCATGCTTGTTGGTATCTTTTATATATTTTATAGCTTTGGCTCGCTTAAATTTAGCGAGGTTTTTAACGCTAGAAGCGACCTTTCTGGGCTAAATTTAGGCATCATCGCCACACTTCTTTTCATAGGTGCCATGGGTAAAAGTGCGCAGTTCCCATTTCACACATGGCTTGCAAACGCCATGGAGGGGCCAACGCCGGTTTCTGCGCTCATCCACGCTGCGACCATGGTAACAGCTGGCGTCTATCTAGTCATACGCGCAAATTTCATCTTTGCAAATGTGCCTGAAGTATCGCACTTTATCGCCTGCCTTGGTGCATTTGTAGCGATATTTGCCGCAAGCATCGCGCTAGTGCATAACGACCTTAAAAAGATAGTCGCCTACTCGACGCTTTCGCAGCTTGGATATATGTTTGTAGCTGCTGGTCTAGGGGCTTACAAGATCGCACTTTTTCACCTTGTCACGCACGCATTTTTTAAGTCGCTGCTCTTTTTGTGCGCTGGCAACGTTATGCACGCGATGAATGATGAGCTAAATATCAAAAAAATGGGTGGGCTTTATAAATTTATGAAGCCAACTGCGTTACTTTCTATCATCGCAAGCTGCGCACTGGCTGGATTTTATCCATTTGCTGGCTTTTTTTCAAAAGATAAAATTTTAGAAGTCGCCTTTAGCAAAGATCAAATTTTGTGGGCCGTCTTGCTCTTTTGCGCGGTGCTTACGGCATTTTATAGCTTTAGGCTTGTCATGCTAGTATTTTTTGCAAGGCCAAAGAGCGATGAGCACGCACATGAAGCCAAAAACTACATGCTTGTTGGCATGAGCGTGCTTGGCGTTCTCTCAGTCATCAGCGGCTTTTTTTGGAGCAACTTTAGCGAGTTTTTAAGTAACAGCCTTGGGGATTTTAAGCTAAATTTATCTCACAGCAGTGAAATTTTCTTACTCGTTTTAACGCTTACTTTAGTGCTTGCAAGCGCTGGCTTTGCAGTCTTTGCCTATAAAAAAGAAATTTTTAAAGAGAGCATTTGCGAAAGTAGAGTTTATAAAATTTTGCAAAATGCCTACTTTATACCAAAATTTTATGAGAAATTTTTTATAAATGGCTACGCTTTTATCTCTAAAATTTGTAAAAAATTTGATGAGATGATAGTTGATCGAAGTGTCGATTTTGTCGCATTTGTGGTTACTAAATTTGCATATCTTGCAAACAAAATGCAAAGCGGAGATCTAAGCATCATGCTTAGGTTTATGGTCGCAGGATTTGCCTTGCTTTTAAGCTTTATATTTTTATTAAACGGAGCCAAATAATGCTAAGTGTCATCATATTTTTCCCAGCAATAAGCGCAATACTTGGCTTTTTGATAGAAAATAAAAGCATCAAATTTTATGGAGCAAGCATCGCTCTAATCGAGCTTTTACTAGCCATTTTTATCTGCGTAAATGTCGATTTTCAGGGTTATGACTTTGTTTTAACGCATCAAGTCTCGCTCATACCAAGCCTAAATATCAGCTATTTTGTGGGCATCGATACCATCTCGCTTGTGCTTATAGTCCTTAGCGCATTTATGAGCTTCATCTCTATCGCAGCCCTTAGCGATGATGGAAATTTAAAGCACCTTGTTATTAGCGTGCTATTTTTAGAGAGCACGATGATGGGCGTCTTTAGCGCGCTTGATATGATCTTGTTTTACAGCTTTTGGGAGCTTAGCCTCATACCGCTACTTTATATTATCGGCGCATTTGGCAGTAAAAATAGAATTTACGCTGCGATTAAATTTTTCATCTACACATTTTTAGGCTCTGTCTTTATGCTAGTAGCGATCATCTTTATCGGCTATCTGTGCTATCAAAAAAGCGGCGTATTTAGCTTTAACTTGCTTGATTGGTACAAGCTTGGCATAGGAGAAAATGCTCAAATTTGGCTATTTTTAGCATTTTTCTTTGCTTTTGGCGTGAAAACTCCGCTATTTCCATTTCACACGTGGCTACCTTATGCACACGGACAGGCCCCGACTATCGGCTCAGTTTTGCTTGCTAGCGTGCTTTTAAAGATGGGCACTTACGGCTTTGTAAGATTTTCACTCCCACTTTTTCCAGACGCGAGCCTACTTTTAAGTGGCTTTGTCTGTGTCATAGCTATCATCATGATCATCTACGCAGCCCTCGTTGCCTACGCACAAAGCGATATGAAGCAAGTGATCGCTTATAGCTCCATTTCACACATGGGCGTCATCATGCTTGGCATCTTTTCACTAAATTTAATAGGCCTTGGTGGCTCGATATTTTTAATGATAAGCCACGGCATCGTTAGTGGCGCGCTATTTTTGTTAGTTGGCGTCATCTACGAGAGAGCTCACACAAAAGAAATTTGCGAATTTGGCGGCCTTGCCAAGGTGATGCCAAAGTATGCACTCATATTTTTTATAGCAACGCTTGCAAGTATCGGTCTGCCACTAACCATTGGCTTTGTGGGCGAGTTTTTAAGCTTGCTTGGCGTATTTAAGCTAAACAAGCTCTTTGCGCTACTTGGTGGCTTTAGCATCATCGTGGGCGCTGTTTATATGCTAGTACTTTATAAAAGGGTCTTTTTTGGCGAGTGCAAGGAGAAAAATTTAAGTCTAAAAGATCTAAATTTTAAAGAGTTAGCCGCTCTTGTGCCACTTTGCTTGCTAATAATTGCCCTTGGTATCGCACCAAATCTGATACTAAAGCCGCTTGAGCCAAGCGTGCAAAATGTCATAAGCAAAATGCAAACTAGAGCTGTAAATAGCGGCACAAAGGATAAAATTTCATCTTTAAATGGTGGGAGCAAACTATGAACGAAATAGCCTTTTTAGACCTAAATGAGATCTCTTTGCAATCACTCTCGCCGATGCTTAGCATGATGGTTTTTGCACTTTTTATCCTCATAGTTGGAGCGATAAAAAAGGATCTTTCGAGGAATTTCTACTGCGTATTTTGCATCATCGCTATATTTGTAAATTTAGGCATTACGCTTGATTTTAACGGGCTTAGCCTAAGCTTTTGGGATATGCTCCTAGTCGATGGAATTTCTATCATCTCGCAGATCATTATCCTAATCGCCTCAGCCCTTTTCATCCCTCTTGCACTTAGCACAAAAGAGTATTTTGAGTATAAAATTTACGAGTACTACGCGCTATTTTTGTTTATGATCGCTGGATTTTTATTTATGGTGAGCTCAAACAACCTACTCATCATCTTTTTAGGTCTTGAGATCAGCTCGCTTTGCCTCTACACCCTAATCGCCCTTCACAACAAGGCAAAAAGCGTCGAGGCCGCTATCAAATACTTCGCAATGGGTTCGCTCTCGGCTGGCTTTTTTGCGATGGCGATAGCGATGTTTTATCTAGCAACAAACTCAATAGACATCGCTCGTATAGGTGTTGTCATAAAAGATCTTAGCCTAAATCAAAATTTAATAATCCTTCTTGGCTGCGTTTTCATAGCTTCAGCCATTGGATTTAAGCTCTCGCTCATACCATTTCACACATGGATACCAGACGTTTATGAGGGCTCAAATGCCCCGCTTGCAGGCTATATGTCGATCGTGCCAAAGGTTGCTGGATTTATAGTCGCATTAAGAATTTTTGCGATGCTTGAGGGCTCTGGAATTTCATGGATAAAAGATATGCTCTACATCATCGCCGTGCTTACGATGAGCCTTGCAAACATCATGGCGCTAGTGCAAAAAGACGTCAAAAGGATGCTAGCTTTTAGCTCGATAGCTCACGCTGGTGTCGTGCTTTGCGCGCTTGTGGCAAATTCTCACGAGGCAAATGTCGCCTTGTTTTTCTACTGGATCATGTTTTTGTTTGCAAATTTGGGCGCATTTTCTATGCTTTGGGTGGCAAGGTGCGATGACGTCGTCTGCTGGGACAAGCGCTTTAAACATCCGTATGAGAAATTTTCAGGGCTTATTAAAATTTTGCCAAGTTACGCCGTGATAATGGGAATTTTCATGATCGCCCTTGCTGGCATACCGCCTTTTAGCGTATTTTGGGGCAAGATGGTGCTTATCTCATCGCTCATAAAGTCTGATTACGTCGTGCTTAGCCTCATCATCATGATAAACTCAGCGATTGCTATTTATTACTACCTAAAGCTCATCGTTTTTATGTTTTTAAAAGAGCCTATCGTAAAAGATAAAAATATCTACATCTCAAATGTCTCGATGGCGCTAAAAGTGATCGTTGGAGTTGCCGTTGCTGGCACGGTCTTTGCCTTTTTGTTTTCTGGGGCGATTTTGGAATTTATCGAGCATTTTGTCTTTGCTTCAGGATTTTAGAAAATTTAACTATAATGGCGGCATGAAAAAGCTCTTAACCATCTTATTTTTACCGCTTTATCTATCCGCCTTTAGCCTTAGCCTAAACAGCGGCGCAAACGCAAATAAGCCTTATAGCGTCCTTCAGCTAAGCGACGAGAAAGAATTTGAATGCGTGGAGCAAATTTTAGCCTATGACACGAAGCGCTACGTTTGTATGCTCGATGATGGGATCTTGCCAAAGATTGAAGATACGACACTGCCTTTAATGGACATAAAATATAAAAAGCAAGACGGCAAGCTCTTCATCGTCATTATGCCAAAGGCGCCTTCAAAACTTCTAAATGTTCAAACTGAGCTTTACAGCAGTCCAAGCGTGCAAGATACGCCAAAGACGACCATCTCAAAGCACTTTAGCATTATCATCGACACTTCACTTAGCGAAAACAACAAAAGAGTATCTGGGCTAAATTTTTCGCCTGATTTTAGAGATATGCTAAGTCCAAGCATCGGAGCGCTTGATCTTAACAAAGCGCCTATCGCTGGGCTTGATAGCAACGATATAGACATCTACATAAATATAAAAAGAGCTTACGAAAAGGGCGCTTATGAAAGCGTGGTAAAAGATACGCAAACAGCGATGAAAAGGCACCCAGCTAGTCTTTTCTCAAGTGAGTTTTTACTTTTTAGACTAAGAGCGCTTGATAAAATTTTTGAGACAAAGAGCGAGTTTGAGGGGCTTGAGCCAAAGGATATCGTAAGCGAGGGCAGAGCATGGATAAGAAAATTCCCTTCTGATGAGAACTACTCTGAGGTGCTATATCTCATCGCCAGAGCTTACCTCAAAGATAGCATCGCAAGTGATGCAAAATATATGCTTGACATACTAAGCGAAGAGCACGCAGAGTCTAAATTTACAAAGCTTGCCACGCTTGATTATGCTGACTACCTATATAAAATAGGCAGGCAAAAAGAGGCGCTAAGCGACTATGAAAAGGTGCTCTACTCCACAAACGACATCGACCTTGCAAGTAGAGCTGCGCTAAGTCTAGCAGACGCAAATATCGATAAAGAGAAATTTGACGAGGCGAAGAAATTTGTACTAAAGATCGCAAATGCAAATGAAAAATTTTTCATGAACGATCCGACAAAATCGATGAATTTAGCCTATACATTTGCCAGCAAAGATATGCCAGATGTGGCTGCTAAAATTTATGAAATTTTGGTAAATAATAGCGATAGGACAAAGGATTTTTACGAGGCAGCATTAAAAAATTTAGCGTTAAATTTAGCCAAAACCAAAGATGAAAAAAGGGCGTATGAGTATCTAAACAGATACGAAAAAGAGTTTAAATATGGCGATTATATCGATGAGGTCGCTAAGGCAAAGGATGGGCTATTTTTTGAAGAGGACGACAAAAATGCCACTGCACTTCACGCAAGATATAAAGATCTTATCGAAAAATATGCCGGCACAAATATCAGCCAAAAGGCACTAATTAGCGAGCTTGAGCTTGATCTAAAAGAGCGTAAATTTGCCGATGCGCTGGCTTACAACAACCTCGCAAAAGATGAAAATTTAAGCCGGGCAATGGAGCTAGTAAATGAGGCTGCGCTTGAGCTTACAAAAGAGTTTTTCATCAAAGATGACTGCACGGCGGTTGTAAATTTACTAGAAAACTACGATGTGAGCAAGGTCTCTTTGCCGCAGTTTAAGCTATTTAACTGCTACTTTAGAACGGCGCGTTACAACGATGCGCTAGAGCTTGCAAAGGCGCATGTAAAGGATGAAAATTTAGAAGATAGAGTCGAGTGGCTGGTAAATTTGAGCAAAATTTTATATAAAAATAAAGACTACGAGCATGCGATCACTGCGGCAAATGACGCGCTCTCGCTTGGCTCAGCGGTCGAGTACTCGGATCCTACGCCATCGCTTTTTGATAGATTTTACTCGCTGCTTGCGCTAAAGCGCTTTACCGAGGCGGTCTCAACGATCAGTGCGATCGAGCAGCTAAGGGGGCAGGACTTTAAGATCATCGAGGCGTATGCGGCTATAAGTGACTATGCGATGAAGAGCAACGACTATGCTATCGCTGCAACCTACGCTAAAAAGGCGCTTGAGCTGCAAACTAGAGCCAAGATAAATACCTTTTCACCAAAGCTAAATTTTGACTATTCGGAGGCTTCGCTAAAGACAGATAATCTTGATGAGGCGCTTGATGAGGCAAAATTTATACTAAATATGAAGCTTGAGCCAGAAGACCGCTTGCATGCTCTAAATTTAGCAAGTGAAATTTACATCAGACAAAAGCAGTATAAGCTAGCTAAGCCCTATCTAAACGAATGCGTTGGCTCAAATTTCACAAGTGCTTACAAAGATGCCTGCAAAGCCAAACTTGAGATGATAAAGTAAAATTTAGTGCTAAGTTTAAATGATCTTGAAAAAGAGTATCTGGAGTTAGAAAAAGAAAATTTTCCTGATGGCAAAAGGATCAAATTTATAGCAAATTTAGGCGCAAGTGACGAGATAGCATATCACTATGAGCTCATTTGCAAAGAGTGGCAAGAGGGCGGGCAGCTAAATTTAGAAAGCAGCTTTGATAGGCATGGAGGCGCTGGGCTGGAGTTTTTATTTGAGCGCTTAGCCAAAAAGAGCGATCAAAAACTAAAAATAGAAACCATCTGTCTTATAGCGCAAATTCTCACTAAATCTAAGCATAGAGATTTTTACACCGCGTTTTGTGACCGCCTCGTTCCTCAAATCACCTCTTTTTTGGAGGTAAATGATGCCTTACGCCGCAAGCTTATAATAGCGCTTGGCTGGGTTGGCACGTTAGAGCAAATAGAAATTTTAATAAGCGAGATGCTTGGTAGCAAAGATAGCCTTTGCAGAGCATGGGCGGCAGCTAGCCTTATGCAGATGTCGTTTCACAGAGTTAGCCAAGAGGTCTTGCGCGCTAAAACAAAAGCCGCATTTTTGCAAGGCATTTCTATCGAAAAAGAGCTATACACCTGCGCAGTTATGATAGAAGCGGCTCAAAATTTATTTGGTAAAAAGTGGATATCTTCTAGCGCAGTACAAAATCAAGACTCTGAAAAGATAGAAAAAGCAAGAAAAATGGCGGTAAGATTTTTAGGCAAGAATTAAATTTGCCACTAAGCGGATTGTGTGCTTGGTTGTGTTTTGCTTATTGGATTATAAAGTAAAAATGGTTTAAATTTATAAGAAATTTTAGCTTTAAATTTAGAATATTTAAAAATAAAATTTTATATTTTTCGCTTAGAAATAGCGGACAAAATAGCTTTAATTTGATTTAAAATTTAATTTTTTCTTGACATATAATAATGTTTTTTGTATAATCTCAATTCTTTTTTAAATAATCATGTCTTGCTAGCTCAGTCGGTAGAGCATCTCACTTTTAATGAGGGGGCCGTTGGTTCGAATCCAACGCAGGACACCATTTTTTGGGTTTATGACCCTTTCGTCTAGTGGCTCAGGACTCTACTTTCTCTGTGTAGGAACAGAGGTTCAAATCCTCTAAGGGTCGCCAGATATTTTAAATTTTAGGTCGCTTAGCTCAGTTGGTAGAGCGCCACCCTTACAAGGTGGATGTCATAAGTTCGAGTCTTATAGCGACCACCATTACTTTTAGGTGCAGCGGTAGTTCAGTTGGTTAGAATGCCGCCCTGTCACGGCGGAGGTCGCGGGTTCGAGCCCCGTCCGCTGCGCCATCTACTAAACCTTAGGTTAAGGTTCTTGATTCTATTTTTTCTTGTTTTTTTTGAGTGATCAAATTAAATTTTAAGATTATAAGTTCTAAGATAACACTTTGTTATTGATATTTAATCTTGCCTCGTTAGCTCAGTTGGTAGAGCATATCACTCTTAATGATGGGGTCGTAGGTTCGAGACCTACACGGGGCACCATCTTTTGGCCCATTCGTCTAGCGGTTAGGACACCAGCCTCTCACGTTGGTAACACGAGTTCGAGTCTCGTATGGGTCACCATTTTTCTTCTAAATTTAACTCAAATTTTGAAAAATTTACTGCTAGTGCAATAAATTTGACTAAAAAATGTTTAAAATGTCTTTCTATTTTATGAAAGGTGAATTTGTGTTAAAAACTACCAGAGTTGCACATATAGAAAGCAATGGGGCACTCGTTTTTCACAGTAAAATGAATTGTGTATTGTTATCATTAAATTTTTACATCTATGGATTATGATATTTTCTTGATTGCTTGCTAATATGTGAAGTAATTTTGATATTTAGGTAGCAGAAATTATATTGAAATACTGTATCCAAAATCTCAAAATTCTTTGCCAAAGCTTTAAAAACTTGTTTTAATAACGAGTTGCTTGAGTTTTGTAAAAGGTTTTAGGCAAAAACGGATCAACAATTTATAAAATTTTAGAGATTACAAATAATGATGAAATCATGACTGCTGAGTTATTAAATCTTTTAGAAATACATAAATTTTAAAATTTAGCCGCAACATAAATTTGATAAATTTGCTGATTTTTATCTTGATAAATTTGACTTATAAGGTAAAAGAGTAGGGCGCATTTGACTACGCCCTTTTATAAATTTAAGATGAAAACTTGCTTGATCTTAAATTTGATCTATTTTAGCTCAAATGCAAGTGTTGCAGCAATCGTCTCGTCATCGCAAATTTTTGAGTCAGCAAACGGCATTTTATGCACTGTTTGTAGCAGCCATTTTCCAGGTTTAAGTGCAAGCACCTCTATCGTGCCGTCTGGCTCAGTTTGGCCGTGAAATGCGCTTTTTTCTTTTAAAAATCCGTCAAATGTTCCATCAAGCGTAGCATTTTCTAAAGGTTTGCCCTCAAATAGAATTTTAACTTTAAACGGCACGCCAACTTTGAAATTTGCTGGATTGTCAAGTGGGACTATCTCTAAGCGCTGCTGTGAAGGCTTTGTGACTGAGCCATCTTTTGCGTTTTTATTTATGATGCCTTTTGCGCTCATGCTCGCTTTTTTGCAGTATTTGGCATCCTTGATGTCCTCTTTGGTTTTGCCCATGTGCCATGTATCATCGCTTGCTTTTGTCCAAAACGTAGGCTTATACTCGCCAGCTATAAGGTATGAGCCGTCTTCTAGTTTGGCCCTTTCATAGTGGTAGTTTTCGCCGCTTTGTTTTAGGCTAAGTTTCTCGCCATTTTTGTTTATAATGTATGGGGCTTCAAATAGGGCGATCCTATTATCTGGTATCTTTTCAACAGTTGGGAAGTCATCTGCGTAGCCGATATCAACGCTAGTTACGTCCTTGCTGCTTCCAAAAAGCCAAAATTCGTGAGCCAAAGAGTGACTGCTAAATGCCGCCAAAGCCAAAAGTGCAAATAAATGCTTATTCATTACCTATCCTTTCAGATTAAAATGTCTATTTTTCTATTTCTAATATATGTCACAAAAATATTGTTAAATTTTTATATATCTAAATTTTGCTAATTTTTAAAAAAATTTAGTAATCAAAACCAAATTTATTTTATTAAATTTATAAAAATAGCTTTACTATAAAAATAGTTTAGTCACTGAAATTACGAAATAAAATCAGTTGCGCAATTATATCAAAATAATAATCATTGTCAATATAAAATTAAATTTTTACATACAAGATAATAAATCAAAATAAATTTACCTTTGCCATTTATATATCTAAAAAGTTTCATTTATGAAATATTTTGTATAAAAATTCTTTTTTCTAATTATATTTTAATATTATATTAAGATTATATCCTTTATAATGTCACTAAATTATTTTAAAAAATATAACTTTATAGTTATTTCCAAGGAAGGTTGAGATGAGAACTCTCTTATCTTTAGGCATAGTGTGTGCTGCGCTACTTGCTAATGAGACTAATCTAAAAAATGAGTTAAACAACGAAGAGATTAGGGCGAATATGGCAAGCTCTTTTAACGAAAGCTCCAACATAAATTTGCTTAACGAAAAAATAGCTTCAGAAGGTAAGCTAAATTTAAACGAAACCCCATGCTTTAAAATAGATAAAATTTCACTTCTTAGTGAGAACGAAGTAGCTAGCTTTAATGCTAGTAGTGGTGCTGATGAGGCTATAATAAGAAAAGCTTATAATACAAACTACTCTAAATTTAACTCTATTTTAGAGGCTAGCTTAAACAAGCTTGATTTTAAATCAGGCAGCTGTCTTGGCAAAAACTCTATCAATCTGATCATAAACTCTTTTAACAACGAGATAATAAAAAGTGGCTATATCACTTCAAGTGCTAGCTTAGTTACAAAGAGTCTAAAAGATGCAAAGTTAGAGTTTGTCATAAATCTTGGCTTAATAGATGATATAAGCATAAACGAGCTTGATAGCCAAAGAAATAGAGCGAGCCTATTTAGCGCATTTGGTGAGTACTCTCATAAAAATAAAGTAGCAAATATAAGAGATATCGAGCAGGCTCTTGAGTCACTGCAAAACGTCTCGAAAAATGATGTTAGTATTAAATTCTTACCTTCAAATAGAGCCAGCTTTTCAAACATAGTGATCACTAGGGTTGATAGCTTCCCACTAAAAGCTGCCATCAGCCTTGATAACCTTGGCTCAAAACAAAGCGGTAAATATCAAGCAATGGTAAATTTAAGCACCCTAAATTTACTTGGATTTAACGAAATTTTTAGCTTCTCACGAGGCAAGGATGTACTTAAAAAATATAAAGTTACAAATAAATTTAATGGTGCAAGTGATCACGGAGCTTCAAATAACTACTATTACGGCTTTAGTATCCCATTTGGCTATTTCATGCTTGAGTATGAAAAGAGCAAATATGACTACGCCCAGATCATAAATGCAGCCTACAACCTCTACACATATAAAGGTAGAAGCGAGAGTGATTCACTAAGCCTTGCTTATACATTTTATAGGGACTCAAATTTCAAAAATAGCGCCTATGTAAAGCTATTTAAGAGAAAAAATAAAAACTATCTAGAGGACTACGAGCTAGATAACCAAGCTAGAAGAAATGCTGGATATGAGGTAGGCGTAAAAACAAGCTACAACTCATATAATCAAGCTTTTAGCGCCAAGCTAGCTTACAAAAAGGGCACTGGTATATTTAACTCACAGCCTGATCCACTAGAAGATAGCGGAGAGGCTACATCTAGGTTTGCTCTAATAAATTTAAACCTAAACTACAAATATAAATTTGAACTCCCACTAAGCTATGATCTAAATATCAACGCAAGATATGGACTAAATAAACTAAGCTTGCAGGATAAATTTAGTATCGGTGGATACTACAGTGTTAGAGGATTTGACGGGGAGAGCTCACTTGTTGGAAACCACGGAGTAAGCGTAAGAAATACCCTCTCATATAACTACTATAAGAGCAACTCTATCTATGCAGGGCTTGACGCTGGCGTGGTAAGAGCCCCAAGTAGCGGCATAAAGGATAAAAACACTCTTGCAGGATACGCCATAGGTCTAAGAGGCAGCATAAAAGCCTACAACAACCTAAGCTACGACATATCTGTCTCTAAACCTCTTTATAAACCAAAGAGCTTTGAAACTAAATCAACAAATGTAAATTTCATCATAAGCTACGAATTTTAAGGATAAAATATGCTAAAGAACAACCAAATTTCAAATGCACAAAAGCCTAGCCTTTTAACCATAGGCTTAAATTTCTACGTAAGTCTCTCTTTGCTACTTGCCACTTCACCAGCATTAGCAAATGAGCCAAGTATCATAGCTGACCCAGGCGCTAGTAACCGCCCTGATATACTAAAAGCTCCTAATGAGACGCTAATAATAAACATCACAAACCCTGATAGCAAGGGCGTCTCTATAAATGAATATAGCAGGTTTAATACGCCAACCACTGGCACTATCCTTAATAACTCTAATAAAAACATAGATACAAAGATAGCTGGCCAGATAGATGCAAACTATAGGCTAAATAAAGAGGCAAGCCTTATTATCAACAAAGTAAATTCAGCTGAAAAATCATCTCTAAAAGGAAATTTAGAGGTTGCTGGAAGCAGGGCTGATGTGGTCATAGCAAACCCAAATGGCATAAGCGTAGATGGTCTAAATATGATCAACTCTCGCTCACTCACACTAACAACAGGTAGTATCAATAAACTAAGCCCTAAAGAGATAGAGCTAATATCTAATAACTCTATCGATATCGTAGGGGACGGCCTAAACGATAAGAGTAGCGACTACACAAACGTCATCTCAAATGCTGTAAATTTAAACTCAAATATCCACGCAAATGAGCTAAATATCATCGGTGAAAAGGCGGTTGGCTCAAGTAGCGGCAAGCTATATAACGACGTAAAAACTAAAAACCAAGAAAACAGCTTTAGCCTAGATAGTAGCGCACTTGGCGGTATGTATGCTAATAAAATCAAACTAGTCGGCACAAGTAATGGCGTAGGCGTAAATAATAACGGCCTAGTTATAGCAAATAACAACATAGAGATAAGCCTTGATGGTGATATAGTTAATGCTGGCGCGATCGCTTCTAACAAAGATGCTAAGATAGAGGCAAAGACTATAACAAACAAAGATGAAGCGCTAATAGCAGCCAAAGAGAGCCTTAATATAAAAGCAGACACTTTGGTAAATACTTCAAGCCAAATTTATGCTAAAGATATAAATGTAGAGGCTAAAAAGCTGGTAAATAACTCAAGCTCGCAAGCTAGGGTGGATACAGTGCACAAACAAGGCACTATGCACCTAAAAAAAGAGGGTGTAAATAGATATAAGCTTGGTGTAAATTTAAAAGAACTAAAAGAAAAAATAAGTGCGAAACTAGCTAAGAAGCTAGGCAAAGATATAAGTGAGCTAGATGAAAACGAGGTAAATGAGCTAGTGTTAAAAGAGGCTATAAATAAAGATAGCGCTCTATATGCACTAAATTTACACAAAGACTCGCATCTAGTTGGCACTAGCCAAAAGATATTTCACAACCTAAGACTAGACTATGATACAAATGAAGCATTAGTAGATACTAGTAGAGCAAAGAATAATGAACAAAAAAGAACTATCACATATAGCATAGTTAAAGATGTGCTAAATGAAGATGATAAGGCAAATTTTATCCCAGGTAGCATAATAGCTAACAATGATATAAATTTAAATGTAAATGATGTCTTAAACGATAAGAGTGTTATATATGCTGGAGGAGATCTAAAGCTAAATAGCGATAATGTAGAAAACATAGCTCTAATGCTAAATAACAATGTAAATAGCTATAGCGTTTATAAATGGAAAGAGAAAAAGAAATGGTATAGAGGTGGAGGATGGAAAACTAAGGGCGGAACAGGAAAAGTTTTCAGTTTCTCATACACAGATGTTGGCTTGCCAGCGGTATTTGCAGCGGGCAATAACATAGTAGGAAGCACACAAGACTTTTCAAGCTACGCACTAAATGATGATATAAAGCTAGTAAATGTTGATCTGGATAAATTCTCTGAGCCAATATTTAATAGCCCAATCATCAAAAACCTAAATAGAAGGGTGAAAAACCAAGGATACTACTACAGCCTTGATAGCATAAACTCTGCTTATATAGCAAATATTCTTGATGGCTTATATGAAGCAAGAAATGAGAGCATAAGTAAATTTAAAAAAGAGGCCAAAGATAAAAACGTAAAAGCCTCAGCTCTAGTAATGGCTAACAACATAGACCTAGACGCCAAAGGCAACATAAGCCTAGCTGGCAGCGTAGTGGCTGATAGTCTAAATTTAAATGCGGATAAAAAGATAAAGCTAAAAGGCGCTGAGCTATCAACTAGCGGCGATGCTAACATTGCGGCTAATGATATAGAGATAGATAGCTCTGATCTAAAATCTAAAAATCTAAGCTTAAATGCAAAGAATAATATAAATTTAGATCAAAGCAAATCTCAGTTTAGCAAAGTCTCTAACCTAGAGGCTACAAACGATATAAATTTACAAGCTGGCAATGATATAAAAGTCTCTGGCTCAAATTTAGATGCGAGTGGAGATATAAATTTAAACTCAGGCAATGATATAGAGATAAAAGCAGATGAGTTTAGCTACACTCATCACGTAAGCTCTAAAGGGATGAAATTTGATGAGAGTGTAAAAAGAGTAAGCGCTGCAAATTTAAACGCTAATAGCGATATAAATTTAAATGCTAAAAATGCTCTTTTAGTCTCATCGTCTCATCTAAACGCACTAAAAGATATAAATTTAAATGCTAGTGACATCATACTAGCAGCACAGTCAAACACTAGCGAGGCAACCGCTATAAATAGCTCTAAATCGCTCCTTTCTAAAAAGCAAACCATAGATAGCGCCATAAGCTCAGAGGTAGTAAGCACTAGCCTAAAATCAGGCAATAATATAAATTTAAACTCAGCTAACGATATCTATCTAGTATCATCTAAACTAAAATCAGACAAAGATATAAATTTAAACTCAAACAACAATATCCTCTTTGAAAACGGCCACAACGTAGAGGCTAGCTCACACTCTTCTAAAAAGAGCAAAATATCTTTAAATCCAAATGCCTTTTATAAGAGTAGCTTTGACCTTGTGGCAAATGGCAATAAAAAGGCAGTTTATAGCACTATAGACTCAGGAAGTGATATAAATTTAAATGCCAAAAGTGCTCTTAGCCTAAAAGGTGCAAACCTAAACTCTCAAAAAGATATAAATTTAAACGCAGAGCTTATAGCTATATCAAACACAAATGATGAAAGCTACCATAAAGAGGAGCATAAGAGTAGCAGAGTAGGTATCTTAAAGCCTAATGAAGTGCTAAAAGATATCGTTGTAGATCTAAAAAGAAAGCTAAACCCTCTAAAAGAAGCAAAAGATAAATTTAGCTCACTTAGCACACCTACATTTGTAATAGGAAAAACATCTGCCAAATTTGAAAGCAATAGCCAAGAAGCCAAGAGTTCTAATATAAAAGCTGGCAAAAATATAAATATCAATGCCAATAAAGATATAAACATAGTTGCTTCAAATGTAGATGCTAAAGAGAACTTAAGTTTAAAAGCTAATGAAGCGGTAGAAATTTCATCGACAAATAGCATCTCTAATGCCAAATCAGAATCTATAACAAGAAAGATCCTTGGCAAGCAAAGCGCGTCAGCAAGCTCAACAAATGAAGAGGTTGTTAGCTCAAATTTAAACGCCAAAAACATAAACATAGCTTCAAACCAAGATACTACGCTTTCAGGCTCAAATATCATCGCAGATGAGAGCTTAGATATAAAAGCTGATAGTATAAATTTACTACCAGCATCATATAGCTTAGAGAGCTCATCTAAATTTAAAGACTCAGGCTTTGGCGATCTAATGAAGTCAAATGGCGAAGAGAGCAGCTCAAACTATAATCTTGCCATAAGCACACTATCAGCAAAAGATATAAGTCTAAACTCAAATACCATAAACGCCCTAGCTTCTATCATAGAAGCTACTAATGTAGATGTAAATACAAAGCTTTTAAATTTAGTCTCAGCAAAGAGCACATCTGTAAATACAAGCCTAAGTAACAACGCAGGAGTTTTAACAGCTACTGTAAAAAATAAAGGCAAGATAGAAGAGGTAGAGATACCAGCTATCATCAAGGTAAAAGATAAATTTACACTAAATGGCAAGGATATAACTAATAAGCTAGATGCTACAACATTTAAAGCGATAAATGACTCTTTAAACTCAGAGGAATTTAAAGAGGGAGTTATAAGAGAGTTAAGATCAAACTCAGATACTCCAATAGACGAAGAGACGATAAATCAAGTAAAAGCAGTTTTAGATTCTAAAGAGTGGGAAGATAAGACAACTACTCTTAGTGGAATGGGAGCGCTAATAATAACAGCCATCGTTACATTTCTAACAGCAGGAGCTGGTGGTGCGGTAGCAGCAGGTGTTCTAGGTAGTGCAGCAGCAGCTAGCTCAACCGCAGGTTTAGCCATATCAGCTATGACAACAGCTGTCATAGCAAACTCAACAGTCCAACTAACAAACAACCTCTTATCTCATGGTAAGGTTAAATTTGATGCATCATCCCTAGCTAAATCAGCCATTAGTGCAGGGGTGCTATCTTATGCTGGTGCCGCCTTGGGAACAAATGCCCTAACACAGAATATGGATTTTTCAGATTATGTAAAAAATGCTACTATAAACGGAACGCTTCAGGGCATAAGCTCTGATATAAATGGAGGAGAGTTTAAAAAGGGCTTTTTAACGGGTGTTGCGCTATCTATTATGAGCGATGCTTCCCTTCAGATGAGAAAGCATGTAAAGGAAAATTATAATTATGCTGGTAAAAATGGAGAAATAGTGCCAGATGATACACAAAGTGTTGGTGTAAGAGGAGATGGTGTTAAAATAGGAGGTAGTCACTTTGAAAAAATTTATAATAATGGAATACTCGAAAAGAAACCAATAGTTGCACCTACTGGTGGTTCACAAACAGGAGCTAGGATGTTGTTTGGAAAAAGCTATGAAAAAGGTTCTTTGGCAGACCATGCTATAGAACACTTTGCAGGACCACATGACTTTATGTCTAGCTGGAACTATGAAAATATAAATGGAATCACATATCTAAAAGATAATGGAAGCTTGGTAAATATAGCAAGTGGTTTGCTTTTAGTTCCTGCCGCACCATTTGCAGCAGCACCATTTATCCAAGGACATTTGTCAGATATACAAATTTATAAAGATGTAAAAAAAGTAAGCAAAGATGCCAGAAGAGAAGTTTTAAACAAAGCGAAAGAGAACAGATGAAATTTAGAAATTTTATATTATTTATAATCACTCTGATTGGATGTAGTGGTTGCTATATAGGTGAGCCAAGCTATGAGGTGTTTAAAGAAACATTGAAGGCTAATATTGGAAATCCAAATATTTTACTTGCACAAAACAATAAAAGGGTTTATAGCGAAGATAGGTATATATACGAATTTGAAAGACCAAAAGGATGCCGTTACGGCTATCTAACCAACAAAGATGACAAACCAGAGAGGGTTTTAGGCTGGGTTATATTGTCGGGAAAAGAATTTTGCAAAGAAAGACGAGCTTGGGCTTTGTCTTTTTAGGAAATCGAATAAAAAATGACTATCACAGTTAATAATCTTATAGCAGATGTTGTTGCATAGCCTTAACTCATAAGCCCTTGATTTAAAAATATATAACTCTAGAAATTATTTAACAAATAGCAGAGATAGAAGCCTATAACAACAAACGCCTATTAGCATCCCAGCTAATAGGAATAATAGCTGGAGGTATAGCTAATGGCGATAAAGGAGCAAACACAGGCTATAAAATAACCACAAGTGCAGATACTTATAATAGGCAGCTTCATCAAAGAGAGATAGACTTTATAAACAATAAAAACAATATAGAAAGCTTTAAATCAAAGCTACAAACCACAACAAATAAAATTTATAGCGATGATGAAGCAAAATCTATCTTAGCAAAAGCAGCAGTGTCTTTAACAGATAAATCATTTAATGAAACTTATAGACAAAGCCTAAGCTCAAATGATCTTTACAATATAGAACTAGCAACAAATTTCATAAAGCAAAGTAGCTTTTACAATACAACTCTAGATAATACAAATGCTTTTAATCCAGATAAGAAGCAATATGAGGATAGGTATATCTATCTAGATAGTTTTACTAACAATAGAGAATTTTATGACAAAAATTTAAAAGTAGATACAAAGCTTAGTAATGATATAGCAAACTTTACAACAGGGTTTGCAAAAGGTGGAATAAATCTTGTAAAAGATACAATAACGGGAGTTTATTATCTAGTAAGCAACCCTGTAAAAACAGGTGACACTATATTGCGTAATACTCCAGATATAATATCTGCTCTACCAAGTGCAATTAAAAATGGCTTAGATAAGGGTGAACTAGATATAGTATTAGGTGACTATGAGAGTGTAACTGCAAGAGATACTGGAGCATTAGGTACACTGTTTGGTGGGGCAGCTATAGCTTCAAAGACAGGCAAGATGGCTAAAATGGTAAAAGATGCAGGTAATGAGGCTATACTAGGGATAGCAACAAGACTATCTCCATATACAGTGGTAGATACTATTAATATTTCTGGTAAAGAGTTTATAAAAATTGGTGTTAATAATGTTACTGGCAACCCTATTGTAAGACAGGTGCGAAAAGTGGGTAATGATTTTGCTAAAAATGACTTTGTAACATTTGGCAATAGATACGAGTTAGGGAATAATGGTTTAACGTTAATAGGTAAAAACTCTTTAAATAAAAGCAATATCAGAGTGAATGAAAGTCCTAAATTTTATTATGTAAAGAATCCAGAAGAAATAATATCTATTGGAGAAAGAAAATTTAGCGATTTTATAAATAGCTATGCTCCTTCTGGATTGCCTGAAACTACGATTGCTGGTGGTATAGGTTGGGCTATAAGTGACCCTAGTGAACAGATAAAAGATAGTTATTTTGCATTAAAATCTAGGATTGGAGATTTTATAAACTATATACAATTAGAACAGGATAAATAGATATTTAACCGCATTGGTGGCTTTTTTATAGGATTTATGTGCTTACTTTACTGTATCTCTATGCTAGCTAACAAAAATGTAAAAGTAGGTGAGAAGTTTTTTAAATTCGATGATACTGGTTATTTATACTTGCTACCAGCATTTGGATTTTTGGTGCTAAGCATCTATGGTTTTTGGATGACTTTTAGAAAAGAGCCACCAGTCGTGCAAAGGCTAGAGGGCATGTGGTGTCCTGACTGCATGAAATTTTATAATATAGGTGAAACTACATGTGAAAAGTGCGGACAAGAGCTACTAAAATGTTATAACACACACTATGAAACAAGGCCAAAACCAAAGACCGAGCCGCTGTTTAGATCAAAGCCTAGAAATAAAAAGCGAAAGTTAAAGAGGTAAATTTATAAATTTTGTAATGCAAAAGGGCGCAAGGCAAAAATAATTCAAAGGTAAAGTCATTTTGATTTTTGTTATTCTAGCGCTCTAGCTATCACCGACCACTCGCTTGTAAGCTTTTCAAGGCTAAATTTAGCATTCGCAGGGCTGGTTGATGGTAGCTTTATAACTTCATTTTTTGTCGCTTTTATGATCTCATCTTCTAAATATTTTTTGCAAATTTTATAAGCCTTGCCGCCGTTTGCATAGACTTGCTTGATATTTGCCTCTTTAAATAAAGGCTTTAAATTTACAGGCACGATCTTGCTCATCTTGGCGTCGCTTGAGCCCTCTATCTCGCATGATATCGCCGCGTCATATATCGCGATATGATGAGAGAGTAGAAATTCTATCTTTTCATCCGTGCTCGCAGGCAGCGGAGCGTTTAATATCCCAGCCAACACCCGCCAAAAGCGGTTTTGCGGATTTGTATAGTAAAAGCCAAATTTACGAGAGATGACAGAGGGGAAAGAGCCTAGGATCAAAATTTTAGAGTTTTTATCAAAGATTGGCTTAAAAGAGTGCGTTTGGCTCATGTTTTTGCCTTTTAAATTTATGAATAATTTTAGATAATGATATATAAAATTTGCTTTAGAAGTTAAATTTAAGGAGCTACAGTGCCTTGGCGCAAGATGAGGTTTTTCGATAAGAGCTGGATAAGCGGCGATCTGGACGATGATGAGTTTGAAAAGAGGATAGAGGATTATGGCTCGTATATAAGGTCTTTTTATGGCGAGCTAAAGACACTTGAGAGAATTTTTGTAGATATAAATTTTAGTGATGCAAAGATAGTATCTTTTGCCTTTATGAAAAGTGGCGCTAGGGTTAAATTTTACATTGGAGACTTGCAAAATGGCTACTTCGAGCTAAGCGTCATTTTTAAAAATTTTCATATAGATGATAGTGCTCTTGGCGAGATCATAGCCAGTGAAGTGGCTTTTGCGGAGAAGAAATTTTATTTTTCATATATCATGGGTGATCTTAAGGAGCGTCATTTTTCCTTTGACGAGATATGTGGTATTAAATTTAAAAAGATTTCAAGCAATATGTATTCTAGTTGTTAGAGTAAATTTTAGGTGCTTTTGCACCTAAAATTTAATTGATTTCATCGCTAAAGTCTGCTAGGCTTAGGCGTTTTAGCTGGCGGTAGCGTCTTTGCGCATCAGCTTTGTTTTTAGCTAGTAGCTCGTCTGCGTGCTCAGGGTTGGTCTTTTTAAGCGAGTTGTAGCGAACTTCGTTTAGCAGAAACTCTTCATAAAGCGACCAGTCTGGCTCTTTTGAGGTGATTTTGAGCGGATTTTGTCCCTCTTTTAAAAGGCGCGGATCGTATAGGTATGTCGGCCAGTATCCGCATTTTGTAGCGAGCTCGCCCTGGCCGCCTGACTGCGATAAGCCGCCTTTGATGCCGTGAGCGATGCACGGAGAGTAGGCGATGATGAGACTTGGGCCATCATACGCTTCGGCTGCTGTGATCGCTTTTATCACATTTGCTTGGCTTGCGTTTGAGTTGATTTGGGCTACAAAAATGTTGCCGTAAGTCATCGCGATGTAGCCAAGGTCCTTTTTCTGAGCTGGCTTGCCGCTAGCCGTAAACTGCGCTATCGAGCCTGCGCGGCTTGATTTAGAGCTTTGGCCGCCAGTGTTTGAGTAGACTTCGGTGTCAAGCACTAGCACATTTACGTTTTCGCCGCTTGCTAGCACGTGGTCAAGTCCGCCAAAACCGATGTCATACGCCCAGCCGTCGCCGCCGATGATCCATTGCGACTTTTTGACGAGGAATTTCTTAAGCTCTAAAATTTCTTTAACGCCTGGTGCGCTTAAATTTTGCTCTAAGATAGGCAATAAATTTTTTGTGATCTCTTGCGTTTTTTCGCCGTCATTTTTGAAATTTATCCAGTCGTTGTAAAGAGCTGAAAGTGCATTTGGTACGCTATCTATGTTGTTTCTCATTATATCTTCGATGCGGTGGCGCATGGTCTCCATCGCTACGTTCATACCCATGCCAAACTCGGCGTTATCTTCAAATAGCGAGTTTGCCCATGCAACGCCCTTGCCTTCGTCATTTGTAGTATATGGAGTAGATGGAGCTGAGCCGCCATATATCGAGCTACAACCAGTCGCGTTTGCAACGATCATACGCTCGCCAAAGAGCCTTGTAATAAGCGTGATATACGGAGTTTCGCCACATCCCGGGCAAGCGCCGTGGAATTCAAAGAGCGGCTTAGCAAAGCCAACGCCCTTAACGCTCTCTTTGTTCATGAGATCGTCTTTGTAAGCGACCTTTTTAAATAGATAATCAGCGTTTTCTTGCTCGTTTTTGCCTAGCTCTTCTTCAAGCGGCACCATGACGAGCGATTTTTCCTTGCTTGGGCAGTTTTGAGCGCATAGCTCGCAGCCGGTGCAGTCTAGCGGGCTTACTTGGATTTTATATTTTAACCCCTTGACCTCTTTGCCTTTTGCCTCTAGATTATGCTCTTTTACGCCTTGTGGTGCCGTGCTAAGCTCGTTTTCGTCTATCAAAAATGGCCTGATTACAGCGTGTGGGCAGACAAATGCACACTGGTTGCACTGGATGCAGTTTTGCTCGATCCATTTTGGCACCATTACGCCAACGCCGCGTTTCTCGTAAGCCGTCGTGCCAGCTTCAAAGTGGCCGTCTTCGTAGCCTATGAAGGCTGAGACTGGTAGGCTGTCACCGCGAGCCGCATTTATCGGTTTTACGACGTTTTCGATGAAGCTGTTGCCGATATATTTTTCATCTTTTTGTTCATCGTCTGCTAAATTTGCCCATGCAGGATCGACTGGCACTTTTATGAGTCCATTTGCGCCAACGTCGATAGCGTTGTAGTTCATCTGCACGATCGCCTCGCCTTTTTTAGTGTAGGCTTTGTGCGCGTACTCTTTCATATGTTTTTGCGCATCTTCAAATGGTATGATGTCGGCAAGCTTGAAAAATGCCGACTGCATTATGGTATTTGTGCGGTTTTTAAGGCCGATATCGTGTGCTAGCTTTGTTGCGTTTATGATGTAGAAATTTATATTTTTGCTAGCTAAAATTTTCTTAACTTTATTTGGCAGTTTGGCGATCGTCTGCTCTGCGTCCCAGATAGAGTTTAATAAAAATGTGCCGTTTTCTCTGATGCCGTCAATTACATCATAAATTTCAAGATATGCCGCGACCGAGCAAGCCACAAAGTGCGGGTTTGAGACGAGATAGGTCGAGCGGATCGGCTTTTTGCCAAAGCGAAGGTGCGAGCGCGTGTAGCCGCCTGATTTTTTACTATCGTAGGCAAAATATGCCTGCGCGTAAAGGTCGGTTTTATCGCCGATGATCTTTATCGAGTTTTTGTTTGCGCCCACGGTGCCGTCAGCTCCAAGGCCGTAAAATAAGCACTCTTTAACGCTCTCATCGCTTAGTGAAATTTTCTCTCCAGTTGGTAGCGACGTAAAAGTCACGTCATCAACGATACCCACCGTAAAGCCATCTTTTGGCTCACTTTGGTTTAAATTTTCAAATACAGCTAGCATTTGCGCAGGATCGACGTCCTTTGAGCTTAGGCCGTATCTACCGCCAACGATAACTGGAGCGTCTTTTTGGCCGTAAAATGCAGCTTTTATGTCAAGATATAGCGGCTCGCCAAGGCTGCCAGGCTCTTTTGTGCGGTCAAGAACGGCTATTTTTTTCACGCTCTTTGGCATCACGTCAAAGAGATACTTCGTGCTAAATGGGCGGTACAAATGCACCTTGATGATGCCCACCTTTTCGCCTTTTGTGTTTAGATAATCAACGACCTCTTCAAGAGTTTGCGTCACTGAGCCCATAGCTACGATGATGCGCGTAGCCTCAGGGTCGCCGTAGTAGTTAAATGGCTTGTAGTCTCTGCCAGTGATCTTTGAAATTTCAGCTAGGTAGTTTGCCACGATATCTGGCACTGCGTCATAAAAGCGGTTGCTTAGCTCTCTTGTTTGAAAGTAGATATCATCGTTTTGTGCTGTGCCACGAGTTTTTGGGCTCTCTGGATTTAGTGCATTATCTCTAAATTTTTGCAGAGCCTCGCGGTCAAGAAGTCTGTCAAAGTGCGCGTAGTCAAGCACCTCGACCTTTTGAATTTCATGGCTCGTTCTAAAGCCGTCAAAGAAGTGTAAAAACGGCACTCTGCCTTTTATCGCCGCTAAATGCGCAACTCCTGCTATATCCATCACCTCTTGCACTGAGCCGCTTGCTAGCATAGCAAAGCCGGTTTGGCGACAGGCATAGATGTCTTGGTGGTCGCCAAATATTGAAAGAGCCTGCGCTGCCAGAGAGCGAGCTGAGACGTGGATGACGCCAGGGAGGAGCTGGCCTGCGATCTTATACATATTTGGAATTTTTAAAAGTAGGCCTTGAGAAGCTGTGTAAGTCGTAGTTAGGGCGCCAACTTGTAGCGAGCCATGCACCGTGCCAGCTGCGCCGCCCTCGCTTTGCATCTCGACTACTTTCACTGGCATACCAAATAAATTTTTCTTGCCCTGCGCTGCCCAAAGGTCAGTGTAGTCAGCCATAGGTGAGCTAGGAGTGATAGGGTAAATTCCAGCTACTTCGGTAAATGCGTATGACGCGTAAGCTGCGGCCTCGTTTCCGTCCATAGTTTTCATTATTTTTGACATATTTCCGCCTTAAAATTATCTTAAAAATGGCTTTATTATAAGGAAATAATCCAAAATTTGTCATTAATCTCTATCATTAAAAAATTAAAATTTATAAATAACTAAGATGTAAGTCAAATTTTAATATTGTAGGGGCAAAGTAAAAAGGATGAAATTTTGATAAATATTCATAAAATAGCCTATCTAAGGGTTATCGCGCTAGCTTTTGCAGCTTTTATATTTAATACAACCGAGTTCGTGCCGGTGCCGCTTTTAAGCGACATAGCAAAGGATTTTGGCATGAGCACGGCTGATACTGGGCTCATCATCACGATATATGCGTGGAGCGTGACGATACTCTCGCTACCTTTTATGCTGCTAACTGCAAATTTAGAGCGAAGGTCGCTACTTTTAAAGGTTTTTATCATCTTTGTCGCTTCTCACGCACTTTGCGCTGTTGCTTGGAATTTTACTGTTTTAGTCATAGCTCGCGTGCTAATAGCCATCGCACACGCCATATTTTGGTCGATCACCGCTTCGCTTGCTGTTAGGGTGGCACCTATCAATAAAAGCTCGCAAGCTCTAGGACTGCTAGCACTTGGCACATCGATGGCGATGATACTTGGCTTGCCACTTGGTAGGATTTTAGGCGATAGCTTGGGCTGGCGTGTCACATTTGGGCTCATAGGAATTTTTGCTGTGGGCGTTGGCGCTTGGCTATATAAAATTTTGCCACTTTTGCCTAGCAAAAACTCAGGCTCGCTAAAGAGTTTGCCAGAGCTTGCAAGAAATGGCTTTTTGATGGTGATATTTTTGCTAACTGCTATCGTTATCAGCGCGCACTTTAGCACCTATAGCTACATCGAGCCGTTTGCTAAAGATATAAGCGGCTTTGATGGTAAATTTATCACCATATTTTTGCTTTTGTTTGGCGTCGCTGGCATTGTAGCAAGCGTGCTTTTCTCTAAATTTTATAAGCTCATACCAAATGCTTTTACAGCTACCTCAATAGCTATCATTTTAGCTTGCCTGCTTGTGCTAAATTTCATCGCTACAAATGAGAGCTTAATGCTTGTGCTTGCCTTCATCTGGGGACTTGGCATAGCTGGGATAAATATGAGCTTTCAGATCAAGGTGCTAAATTTAGCCTCAAATGCCACAGACGCTGCGATGGCGATATATTCAGCCATTTATAACATCGGCATAGGAGCTGGCGCGCTAATAGGACATCAAACGATAGTTCATCTTGGTGAGCAAAATATCGGCAATGTTGGCAGCCTTTTTGCAACGGCTGGACTTGTCATCTTTCTCGTTGCAGCGGTTAAATTTAAAAAGGCTAATTAAATTTAGCCTTTTTAAAAAACCAAAAACGTTACAAATTTCTACAAATAAGTGATAATAAATATCATAACTAAGAATAATTTTAGCTAAGCTTTTTTATAATCGTTATCAGAAAACGAATAAATTTTAGGAGCTTGTTATGTCAGTTTTAGTTATCGGAGCAGATGAGATAACGCCTATTAAGGCTGTTTTGCATGATTTGGGAGCTGAGAAGATAGAGCACTGGGATGCTAGAAATGAAAACCGCGTAAATCGCAAGCCGATCCCGCAAGATACTGAGTGCGTGGTGATGCTAACTAGCTTTTTAAACCACAACACGATGAAGACTATTAAAACTCAAGCGAAAAAGAGAAATATCCCTATCGTTTGTGCAAAAAGAAGCGTTAGTTGCGTATTTTGCGAGTATTGTAAGGTCTTTGGCCTAGATAAGGAATTTGGATGCAAAGAATAATCGATGAAGTTCGGGTTTTTATCAGATATTGGCGAAATAACTCCAAGTATTTTTGCAAAGCTTGACAAGCTTTCGCGTGCGAAAATTTTCATCGCACTTTATAATGTTGGCGTAGAAAGCGAGCTAAAGATCCCGCTTTCTTACGCTAAATTTCTAAATTTCAAAGACATTTTTGAGGCTAGGATAAATTTCTTACTGCGTGATAAATTTTTAAATTTCAAACCAGTTGACAGCTTTTGCATACCTTCAAACGTCGTTATAAATGCTTACTTGCAAAATGATTTTAAGGTGTTGAAATTTTTAGCAAAAGAGCCAAAGATGGCAGCTGCAAAGATGATAAAGATGCTTTATAGAAGCGGAGAATTTGAGTTTTTCATTGACGCAGCGCAGATGTTTTGCCAGTTTGTTTATGATAAAATACGCCTCCGCCATCAGGACAAAGAGGTCGTGCTAAATGGCGGTGTGATCTCAGTCAAAAAAGATGGCAAAAATTTACTCAGCGTCATGCCAAGCTTTAAAAAAGTGAGCTTTGATGATATGAGAAATTTAAACGACGACATCGATGCAGCCGTTTGCGCGCTTGGTCACGAGTGCGAGATGGTCTATATCGTCTGCCCTAGAAATGAGGAATTTAGGCGGCACGTTGAGGTTAGACACTGCTTTGCAAGAGGGTGCATAAAACTCGTGCCTTATACGATTATTAGTAAAATTTTTTAAAAAGGATAAAAATGATAGGTATAGTTTATGGAAGCAGCATGGGAAATACCGAAGATGCAGCAAAACTTATAAGCGAGGGTTTGGGGCTTGAAAACGAGCTTTTAAACGTCTCTGACGTGGACGCAGCGAAGATAAATAGCTTTGATAAGCTCATCCTTGGCACATCGACTTGGGGTAGCGGTGATCTTCAAGATGACTGGGACGCGTTTGACTTTAAAGCGTTAAATTTAAGCGGTAAAACGGTCGCTGTTTTTGGCATGGGCGATAGCGAGAGCTACTCAGATGAGTACTGTAACGGCATGGCAAAGCTCTATGACGAGGTCGTAAAAGCTGGCGCAAAGATAGTGGGCGAGGTTAGCACTGATGGATATACATTTGATGGCTCTGATGCCGTAAGAAATGGTAAATTTGTAGGTCTAGCGCTTGATGCTGATAACCAAAGTGACAAGACAGAGGGTAGAATTTCAGCTTGGATCGAGCAGATAAAACCATATTTTGCGTAATTAATTTAGCTAGATCTTCTAGCTAAATTTATATATCCATAGCCGAGATGAAGCTTTTTATCCTCTCATTTTGGCTGTTAAAAAACTCATCTACCAAGCCATCAAACGCAATCACTCCTTTATCCAAAAACAAAATTCTATCAGCTATCTTTCTAGCAAAATTCATATTATGAGTGACGATGATCATAGACTTTTTCTCTTTTGCAAGAGATAAGATGACCTTTAAAACTTCAGCCTCTAGCTCTGGATCTAGCGCACTTGTAGGCTCATCAAGTAGTAAAAAGTACGGATTTACAGCTAGTGCTCTAGCGATGGCTACACGTTGTGCTTGTCCGCCTGAGAGCCTGTTTGGATAGGTATCTTCTTTGTGGCTAAGCCCCACCTTAGCTAAAAGCTCTTTTGCCTCTTTTATCGCCTCGTTTTTATCCTTTTTTTGAACGTAGATCGGAGCTTCTGTGACATTTTGAAGCGCTGTTAGGTGCGGGAAGAGGTTGAAGCTTTGAAAGACCATGCCTGTTTTTTTGCGAATTTCTAAAAGCTCTTTTGAGCTAAGCTTCTCTTTAAAATTTACACTCCTATCATCTACCTCTAAAGTGCCACTTTGTGGGATCTCAAGTAAATTTATGCATCTAAGAAGCGTTGATTTGCCACAACCAGATGAGCCAACTATCACGGTCGTTTGCCCCTCTTTAAAGCTTGTGTTTATGTTATCTAGTACCAAATGATCGCCGTAAGATTTGCTTATATTTTTAAAATTTATAGCCATTAGACATACCTTGAGACAGCTTTTTCAAGCCTTGATTGAAGATAGGTTAAAAGTGTGCAAACCACTAGATAGATGAGTGCTGCTAGGATGTAGAGGATGAGTGGCTCAAAGGTTCTTGCTGCGATCCTTTGAGCGACCATAAACATATCTACCATCGTTATAGAAGCTGCTAGTGAAGTGTCTTTAACAAGGCCTATAAATGTGTTTGAAAGCGGAGGGAGTGAGATCCTCACTGCTTGAGGCGCGATGATACGCTTTAAAATTTGATAGTGCGTCATGCCAAGCGATGTGGCTGCCTCCCACTGACCTTTTGGCACAGAAAGTATGGCAGCCCTTACAGACTCAGACGCATAAGCGCCCACGTTTAGGCTAAATGCGATAGTCGCCGCACTCCAAGTATCAAGCGTGACGCCGATGCTAGGAAGTCCGTAAAATACAATAAAAAGCTGCACAAGAAGCGGCGTGCCACGAAATATCCAAACATAGGTGGCAAATATAAATTTTAAAATTTTTATATTTGAAAGCCTTGCTACTGCTGTGACAATGGCTATAACAAGCCCTAGCGAAAACGAGAGCAAAGTAAGTGGGATCGTCACTTTTAAAAGTGCGATGATCATCGGTAGCGTCGAGTTTGAAACAAGCTCGATCACTCTATCTAAATTTTCCATTTTTGCCTTGTTGGTTTATAAATTTATTTTGAGACGTCTTTGCCAAAGTAGCTTTTTGAGATGGCTTCTAGTTTTCCTTCTTTTGAAAGTTCATTTAGTGAATTTGAAATTTGCTCTGCAAGTTCGGCGTTGTCTTTTTTGACAGCTGCTGCTGTGTAGTCTTTCTCGTCAAGTGAGGCAGCTATCTTCACAGGTGCGTCTGGACGCTCTTTTATAAAGTCGTAAAACACGATGTTATCTCTTACAACAGCATCTACACGTCTTGATATAAGAAGCTCCATGCTTTTAGCAAAACTATCTGTTACGACGTGTTCAGCACCGTATTTTACAGCGACTTTCGCCCAGTTACTAGTCGCTGAGTCGGCATCTTTTTTACCTTTTAGATCAGCAAAACTTTTTATATCGTTATTATCTTTTCTAGTGATGATAGCGCCAAATGTCACAGTATAAGGCACTGAAAAAGCATATTTTTTCTTTCTCTCATCAGTTATACTAACTTGGTTAAATACCACGTCTGCTTTGCCAGCGTCAAATGCTGCAAGCATCGCGTCCCATGGAGCTGTTAGAAACTCAACTTTTAAATTTAGCTTTTGCGCTACTGCTCTTGCGATATCTACGTCGTATCCCACTAACTCATTTTTGTCATTATAAAATGTAAAAGGAGCGTAAGTGCCTTCTGTTGCTACTGTTAGCACGCCATCTTTTATAGTTTTTGCTTGCAAATTTAGAGCCATTGCAAGCACTGCTACTACTTTTAATAAATTTGTAAATTTCATTTTGATCCTTTATTTTGAAATATCTTTTCCAAAATATTTCATTGAAATTTCGCTTATCTTGCCCTCGGCTTTTAGCTCATTAAGCGCTTTGTTTATCGCTTCTAGTAGCTCGGTGTTACCTTTTTTAAGAAGTGCGGCTGTTGGCATCGGCTCATTGCTAGTGTATGCGATCTTTAGCGGTGCATTTGGGCGTTGTTTGATGTAGTCAAAAAATGTGACGTTGTCATTTATCGTATCATCAGCTCTTTTTGAGATGATAAGCTCCACGCCTTTGCTAAAGCCATCAGCCACGACCACTGTTGCGCCGTTTTTCTCAGCTATCGCTGCCCAGTTACTAGTTGCAGAGTGCACGCTTTTTTTGCCCTTTAGATCAGCAAAACTTTTGATATCGTTATTGTCTTTATGCACGACTATTACTGGATATGGCATGGTATAAGGCACGCTCATGTCATACTTTTTCTTTCTATCTTCGTTTATGCTAACTTGATTAAACACCACGTCCGCTTTGCCAGCGTCAAATGCTGCAAGCATCGCATCCCAAGGGGCTGTTAGGAACTCTATCTTTAAATTTAGCTTCTTTGCTACAGCTTTTGCGATATCTACGTCATAACCTACTAGCTCGCCCTTTTCGTCATAAAATGAGTAAGGTGAGTAAGTACCTTCAGTTGCAACTATAAGCTCGCCTTTTTTGATAGTTGAAGCATTTAAATTTAAAGCTAAAAAAGCACCTGCGATAAAGCCAAAAATGGGCTTAAAATTCATTGATTCTCCTTATTTAGAAATGTCTTTGCCGAAGTATTTAAGCGAAATTTCGCTTAAAACTCCTTCTTTGCTAAGCTCATTTAGGGCATTATTTATCTTATTTAGTAGCTCTTTGTTACCTTTTTTAACAATCGCAGCCGTATACATAGGCTCATCACCAGCTTCGATGATCTTTATAGGGGCATTTGGATGTTGTTTGATGTAGTCATAAAACATCACCGCATCATCTATCGTATCATCTGCTCTTTTTGTGATGATCAAATTTATCTGATCGCTCAAACTATCGGCCACAACTAGCTTGGCGCCATACTTTTCAACGGTTGGTATCCACATGCTATTTACTGAATGCACGCTTCTTTTTCCTTTTAGATCAGCAAAGCTTTTGATGTCGTTATTGTCTTTATGCACGACGATGGCTGAGTAAGAGAGCATATATGGCACGCTGTAGTCATACTTTTTCTTTCGCTCATCGGTTATGCTTACTTGATTAAACACCACGTCAGCCTTGCCAGCGTCAAATGCTGCTAGCATCGCGTCCCATGAAGCTTCGATAAATTTTGGCTTTACGCCTAGTTTTTTAGCCACAGCTCTTGCTATCTCAACGTCATAGCCCATTAGCTCATCTTTTTCATTGTGAAATGAAAATGGCGAATAAACGCCTTCCGTTGCTATCCTTATGACGCCATCTTTTTTGATCTGCTCGTAAGAATTTGCCGAGGCAGAATTTAAAGAGAGCAAACAGCCAACTACGCAGAGCGCACCAAATTTAAAAGCACTAGAAAATTTCATACAAAACTCCTTATAGAAAAAAATAAAATCAATAACGGAATTTGCAAAAAAAGATAAATTTAAGATTTATGCAAATGTCAGTCGCAACTGCGACCTAGGTAATATTTTGGCGCTATTTTATCACAAAAATAAAAGGGCGGCGCCTCACTCCGCTAAAAGTGAGACTGCTAGAGCTTTAACGCCCTTAAAATCAACCTTGCCACTTGCAAGCGTTGGTATATCATCAACGATGAATATATAGCTTGGCATCATTATAGGAGCTAGGTTGCTCTCTTTTAAAATTTGCTCGATATTTTCAGGCTCTGTGCCGCTTTTTACTAAAAGTGCGATCGCTTCGCCCTTTTTGCTATCTGGCACGTTTGCGCTGCTAAAGACAACGTCGCCCCCAAGCACTTTTGCAAGCTCTTCTTCGACGCTTCCAAGGCTTATCATCTCGCCGCCAATTTTAGCAAATCTTGAGTATCTATCGACGATAAAGACAAAGCCGTTTTCGTCTATGTGGCCTTTATCGCCGGTTTTATAGTATCTGACGCCATCAATGTGCGTGATGACGTCGCTTGTTTTGGCTTCGTCATTTAGATAGCCCTTCATCACCTGCGAGCCGCCGATAACGATGAGTCCGTCGGTGCCAGTTTCTAGCTCTTCAAGCGTCTCTGGGTCGATTATCTTGATGATAGTGCCAGGCAGAGGCATGCCAACGCTGCCAGGTCTATTAAATGTAAGCTCTTTTAGGCTCTCTTTTTCTAGGATATTTGGCATATTTACAGCAGCTACTGGCGCCGTTTCGGTCGCGCCATATCCTTCATAAATTTCTATGCCAAATTTGAGCCTAAACTCGTCTTTTATCTCAGGTTTTAGCTTTTCAGCCCCAGCTACGACCATTCTGGCACTTTGAAACATCAGCGGATGAAGCTTTTTGTTTCTAGTGTAAAGCCTAAAAAACGTTGAGGTGCCAAAGATGATGCTAGCGCTGTGTCTTGCAGCCATTTTGCCGATAGTAGCTCCGTCTGTTGGGTCAGGCACGCTTACCATTTTTATGCCCTCGCAAAGTGGCATAAGTGTGGTGACTGTTAGGCCAAATGAGTGAAATACTGGGAGTGAGTTTAAGATCACGTCATCTTTTTTGAAATTTAGAAGTTCGCTTATTTGCTTGATGTTTGCAAGTAAATTTTTATGGCTTAGCTCGATGCCTTTTGGCTCGCCTTCGCTGCCGCTACTAAATAAAATGGTAGCCGTATCTTCTAAGCTTACACGCTTAAAATAGCAAAGTTTGATGAGCCAAGTTGGAGCAAAAAATGCCGTTAAAAGCGCTAAAAATTTCTCTTTCTTTGAGACGCTAGCTGAGAGATCTTCTGCAAATTTTGCCCTGCCACTCATCGCATCTTTTAGATCAAAGCCCTTAAGTGCTAGCTTTTCAAGAAATTTGCTAGATGTGATCACCGTGTTTATATTTGCCTTTCTTAGAGCGTGATTTAGCGAGGTCTCATTTAGCGTGTAGTTTAAATTTACGCTCACTTTGCCCATCGCAAGAAGCGCCATATTTACGATGGCTGCGATGCTTGAGCTAGGCAATAAGATGCCTATATTTTTCTCATCTTTTAGCTCGCGCTTGAAAATTTTGATAAATACTAAAACAGCTGTTATAAATTTCAAGTTGCTTAAATTTAGCCCAGTGCTGTCGCTCACGCACTCTTTAAATTTACTCTCTTTTGCGTTGTTTAGCCACTCGCTTGTTAGCGGTTTTTGCCTTGAGATAAAGCTCTCCCACGATGAAAAGCTAAGCTCAAGCACCTTTTGTTTCATCTTTGCAGCGTTTATAAATGTAGTTACCGGTTTGCCAAAGGCGACGATGATGTCGCGTCTGCCGTTTTTAGAAGTGAGGTCTTTGTAAAATTTACTAGCTCTTGAAAAGCTCGAACCCCAAAGGCCACGAAGATAAAACGGCACGATGCAAATTTCTTCCAGATCTCTGATGATAAGCTCAAAACCCTTTTGAAACTCATTTATCTGGCCGTTGTAGCTGATGTGCCCTTCTGGGAAAAGTGCGACCACTTCGCCATTTTTTAGGCACTCCCTAACTAGCTCGATCGACTCTTTGCTTGCTCCTGCGCCTATCGGGATCACTTTAAAAAATTTAAAAATTTGCTTTAGATACCATTTGTTATAGATCGTTCTATACATGACAAATCTTATGCCCCTTGGGCTTGCAGCTTGCAGCACGAGCCAGTCGATCCAGCTGATGTGATTGCCAAGAAGTAGTGCGCCGCCACTTTGTGGTAAATTTTGAAGTCCTTCAACGAAAAAGCGGTACTTTGTCTTTAAAAATGGCAGTAAAAGTAGCCTTGTGAAAAGATGTGGAAGCTGTAAAATGGCGTAAAAACTGCCGAGCAAGCAAACAAGCGCTGTAAAGACAAAGAGCCCAGTGGTTGAAATTTCAAAATATACTAAGCCTATGCCAATGGCTAGAAATAGTAGCATTGAGACGTTTTGCAAGAAGTTGTTTGCCGCCATTATCTTGCCGGTGCTCTTTTGCGGGGCAAAGTACTGGATCATCGCATTTAGCGGCACTATAAATATGCCTCCAAAAAAGCCAAATGCAAATGAGCTAAGGCTCACTACGCCGATGCTTGAGCCAAATGCGAAAAATAAAAGTGAGAAAAATATACCAATAGCGCCCATCGGCACGATGCCAAGCTCGATGTGAAGCTTTGACATAGAGCCAGCTACGTATGAGCCAAATGCTATGCCTATGGCGCTTACTGCAAGGATGGCTTGCACTGCTAGAGAGCTATCGTCATTAAAAACTGCTTTGTAGTGAGCTGGGAAGGCTGCGATGATGATCTGAGAGATGCCCCAAAATATGCTAAGACCAGCGATGCTTAGCCAGATATTTTTATCTGATCTTACCTCTTTTAAATTTTCTCTTAAGTAGCTAAGGCTGATGTATCTTTTAAGCTCAAATTCTCCGCTTTGTTCGTTTGTGTCGCTGATGTAAGGCAGCTTGTAGGCAAAAAATGCTTCAAGTGTGCTAAATACGACTAAAAAGATGCCGATAGGATAGACGCTTTTTAAAATTTCTTCTGAGTTTTCACCTTGGATGTATAAATTTTCAAATATAAATGAAAACAAAAATGAGCTAGCGAGTATTGCGACGATGGTAAGCGCTTGGATGACGCCGTTTGCTGTGCCAAGTCGCTCAGTGCCGACAAGTGCTTTGATGATGCCGTATTTTGCAGGCGAGTAGATCGCACTTTGAGCAGCCAAAATGAGCGTGAGCGCAAATGCCACGCCAAAGGCACCCAAAAGGTAGCTAATAAGCACCGCAACGCTGATAACAACGCCAAAGACGGCGCAAATTCTAATAACCTTTGTCTTTGCAAATTTATCATTTATAAAGCTTGAAGGCGAAAATAAAAATATAAATGGAAGCAAGATCATCGCATTTATAACGGCTGTTAGGATAAAAAGCGTATCGCCTGAGTAGGTCTTTAAAAGGACGTTTTGGATGGTTATTTTGTGCGCTAGATCGACACTTGCGTTTAAAAATGCGATCGCAAGGTATGGCAAAAAGCCAGTGACTTTTAGTAAATTCCTCATGAATAAAGCCTTTTTGGATTTAAAATTTTGTAAATCTAACAGCAAAATATTTAAAATATCATTAATAAAAAACTCTAGCCATAAATTTTGTGGTGAAATTTCTTTGAAAAAATTTAAATTTTATATGCTTTTTGATAAAATCCGCCTATCAAAAATAAGGAAAAATTTATCATGGACTATGAAATCATCGTCGTTGGCGGCGGACATGCTGGCATTGAGGCAAGTCTTGCGGCTGCTAGAATGGGCAAACAAACTTTACTGATCACTATCTTAGCCGAGCAAATAGGCGCTGCAAGCTGTAATCCAGCCATCGGCGGCCTTGCAAAGGGACATCTTGTAAAAGAGATAGACGCACTTGGCGGTCAAATGGGGCTCACGACTGATGCTGTTGGTATCCAGTTTCGCGTGCTAAATGAGAGCAAAGGCTCAGCAGTACGTGGTAGCCGCGCTCAAATCGATATGGATAGATACCGCGTTTATATGAGAAATTTGCTTTTAAACACTCCAAATTTAGAAATTTCTCAAGAGATCGCCACTGAAATTTTAAGTGAAAATGGCGAAGTAACTGGCGTTAAAACCCACCTAAATAACACCTATAACGCAAAAAAAGTGATAATTACAACTGGCACATTTTTAAACGGGCTAATCCACGTTGGATTTAACAAACTTGAAGCTGGTCGTGTGGGCGAGCTAAGCGCAAAGGATCTAAGCTCTAGCCTAAGAGAGCTTGGGCTAAATTTAGGCAGGCTAAAGACTGGAACATGCCCAAGGATCGACGCAAAAACTATAAATTTTGAAATTTTAGAAAAGCAAGATGGCGATGCAAAACCAGTTGCATTTAGCTTTAGAACTAAAAATTTCTCTCCAACGCAGCTACCATGCTACATCGCCTATACAAACGAAACCACCCATGAGATAATACGCTCAAATTTTGACAAAGCACCGCTTTTTACAGGCCAGATCGAGGGCATAGGACCAAGATATTGTCCTAGTATCGAGGATAAGATAAACCGCTTTGGCGACCGCGACAGACACCACCTTTTCATCGAGCCTCAGACCCTTGAAGCGACAGAGTACTACATAAACGGCTTTTCAACGAGCCTACCTTATGAGGTGCAAGTGCAGATGCTACGCTCTGTAAAGGGCTTTGAAAATGCCAAAATAGTAAGGCATGGATACGCCATCGAGTACGACTACGTCGAGCCAACGCAGCTAAAACATAGCCTAGAGACCAAAAAAGTAAAAGGGCTATACTTGGCTGGGCAGATAAATGGCACGACAGGATACGAGGAGGCAGGCGCTCAGGGGCTAATGGCTGGTATAAATGCAGCTCTTTCGCTGGATAACAAAGAGCCGCTCATCTTGCGCCGTGATGAGGCGTATATCGGCGTTTTAATAGATGATCTTGTCACAAAAGGGACAAAAGAGCCATATAGGATGTTTACGAGTAGGGCGGAGTATCGCTTGCTTTTGCGTGAGGAAAATGCCATTTTAAGGCTTGGCAGATATGGCCATGAGCTTGGGCTGATTGATGATGAGACTTTTAATGAGATAGAAAATATAAGAAGAAATTTAAAAGAGGGGTTAGAGTTTTTAAACGAGACTCAGATCACGCCAAGCAAGGCAAATTTAGAGCTTTTAGCAAGTCTTGATGAAGAGCCGATCAGCCAAAACGTGAGCCTTCAAAAGATAGTCGCTAGAAAGAGCTTCACGGCTGAGAAACTAAGAAAGCTTGATGAGAGATTTGCCACACTTGATGATGCGAGTATGGATCAAATTTTAACCGAGTGCAAGTATCAGCACTACATCAGCGAACAAAAAAATCAGATAGAAAAAATGAAAGATATGATGGATGTGAAAATCCCCGAAAATTTCGACTTTAGAAGCATAAGCGGACTTAGCAATGAAGTGGTTGAAAAGCTTGAGAAATTTGCCCCGCCAACGCTCTTTGCGGCGAGTGAAATTTCAGGTATCACGCCAGCAGCGATCGATATCTTGCATATCTACATAAAGATGAGCGAGAAAAAGGCTTAAATTTAAGCCTTTTATGGTTTTAAAGTTTAACTAGCATTTAAAATTGAAAACAAAGCTTCTCATTTTTAATAGTTGCTATTTATAATTTTTTAAGTTTAATAAATTTTATTATTAAAATTTTCTATTTTACAAATGCTAAAATAGAAAATTTTTTTATCTTAACGTTTAGACATTAGATCAAATTTCTCTTTTATAAAAAGCTTAAAGTCATGATATACAGGCATTTTTAGATAAATTTATTTCAAATTTTAGTATAAAAAAAGCTTAAATTCACTTTATTTTTACAAACTATATTGTGAGATTATAGTTTTTTAATTTTTTGAGAGTATAATCGTTTAAATTTTATTTATAGAAAGGAAATTAATGTCAGTAAAGCAAGAAAGACGAAGCTTTATCGGCCTTGCATTTGGTGCCGTGGCAGCTGTTGGTGGCGCGATGTCACTAGTTGCCATGAAAAAGACCTGGGATCCGCTCCCTAGCGTAAAAGCTGCTGGTTTTACAACTGTTGATCTAAGCCCGATCAAAGATGGCGAGATGAGACAGGTTGAGTGGCGTAAAAAGCCTATTTTCATCCTCAAAAAAAGCCCAGATATGGCTAAAAACGACAAGAGAGATGTAGTCGTTGGAGATGCGAGATATATCGTAGTTATCGGACTTTGCACACACCTAGGATGTATCCCTGAGTACAAGTCTAGCAAGCAAATGTTTGTCTGTGCCTGTCATGGCGGCGAATTTAACGTTGATGGCGTGCAAACATACGGACCTCCACCAAGACCGCTTGACATCCCACCGTTTAAGATCGATGGTACCAAGCTAGTTCTAGGCGAAACAAGCCCAGAATACGAAAAATTAGTAGCTAAAGCTTAGGAGGTTAGCGATGTCTTTATCTCATAAATCAACTGGCGTTATTGACTGGCTTGACCAACGCCTAGCTTTTACAAAGCTTATGAAGGTTCTAGTTAGCGAATACTGGATCCCAAAAAATATAAATTTCCTTTGGGCGATGGGCGTTATCCTAACGACGCTTTTTTTGCTTTTGATCATCACTGGCTATTTGCTTATGATGTATTACAAGCCAGATGTAAATTTGGCCTTTGACAGCGTAAATTACACTATCATGCAAGAGGTCGAGTATGGCTGGCTTTGGCGTCATATCCACGCAGTTTCAGCTTCTACGATATTTCTTATCATGTATATCCACTTGCTTACTGGACTTTACTACGGCTCATACAAAAGAGGCAGAGAGGTTATTTGGGTAAGCGGCATGGTGCTATTTATCTGCTTTTCAGCAGAGGCATTTAGTGGCTATATGCTCCCATGGGGTCAGATGAGCTACTGGGCGGCGACTGTTATCACTCAGCTTTTTGGTGGTGTGCCAGTTATCGGCGATGCTTTGGTTGAGTGGATCAGGGGTGACTACGCAGTTGGCGACTCAACACTTACTAGATTTTTCATGCTTCACGTCTGCTTGCTACCACTTGTAACTATCGTTGTTTTGGTTATCCACTTCTACTCATTAAGAGTTCCTCACGTAAATAACCTAACAAGCGAAGATATCGACTTTGAAGTAGAGGCGCAAGAGTATCTACACGGTGACAGAGCAAAAGCTAAAGTTATACCATTTTGGCCAGGATTTTTGGCAAAAGACTTCATGTATGTATCATTTTTCATGATCTTTGTCATCTATCTTGTTTGCTATCACTTCAACTTTGCGATGGATCCTATCAATTTTGAGCCAGCAAATCCGCTAAAAACTCCACCACACATCTACCCAGAGTGGTACTTCTTGTGGCAATATGAAATTTTACGTGGCTTCTTCTTTGATATAGCTGGAATTTCAGCTTATAACATCGGACTTATCGCATTTGCCTTTGCAGGCGTTGCGTTTATGCTTATACCGCTTTTTGATAGAAGCGATCTTGTAGCTCCAGCTCACAAAAGACCACTATTTTTCGTATGGTTTTGGGTGCTAGTTGCAGACCTTATCGTATTATCTATATATGGCAAGCTCCCAACAGGCGGCATCAACGACTGGATAGGATTTTACGCGTCACTATTATTTTTAGTGCTATTTATAATCGCACTTCCAGTTATTACAATACTTGAAAGAAAAAGGGGCTAATCATGAAAGAGCTTAAAATTTTTGCCATCGTTGTTATCCTTTCAGGTATTTTATACTGGGGCATCGAGCCTTACGCTCACACAAAGCTTCATCCGCACACTGCAAATGCTGAGTACAACTTCTCAAAAGAAGATACTGACTACGCAAAGCACTTTTTAGAGCAGAAAAAAGAGGCGCTTGAGGTTGCTAAAGCTAGTGGTAACAAAGCTAGTATAGAAGCGGCTACAAAAGATGTCGAGACAGCACAAAAAATTCTTGATGACTATACAGCTTTTTGGGCTGATATAAACTCGATCGACCTTGCAAATGGTGATGCTACAAAAGGCGCTGAGACATTTGGCGCAGCTGGATGTACAGGATGTCACGGCATAGAAGCAGCCGGCATGCCAGCTAGTATGGACGCTGAGACAGCTAGCCAAAGCTTTGGTGTAGTACCACCAGATATTAGCACAGCTGGTAAAATTTATGACGAGAGATTTTTAGCTGCACTTATCAAAAATCCAACTATGGCCGTAAAACTATCTCATAAATTTAACGACGAGAAGCCATATCCTATGACTGCATTTATGGGCGCTGGCGGTGATATCAATGCTGAGATCGCTGACATAGTTGCTTACCTTAAAAAAGTATCAGCTGACGCAGATGCAAAGAGCAAAATCACTGAGGAAAAGGTCTTTGCTGACGCATGTCAAAGATGCCACGATATGAAGTATGCTAAAAAATATACTCTTGGCAATAAAGTAAGCCTCGCAGCTTATATGGGCTCAAACCCACCTGATCTATCTATGATGATCCGCTCAAAAGGTGCAGACTACTTGCATAAATTTATAAACGATACTCAAAAGATGCTTCCGGGCACTGCGATGCCTAGAGTTGGCTTAAACAAAGCCGCTGAAGACGACATAGTATCTTACATCCAAAAAGTAGGTGACAGCAAAAAGGCTGAGCGTGAGAGCACTGGTATTTACGTGATGATCTACTTCTTTATCTTAGGAATCTTTGCTTGGCTTTGGAAACGCAAAGTTTGGAGCGAACTCCACTAAAATTTAAGAGCCTTTTTGGCTCTTAAATTCTCTCAAGTAAATTTACATATATAAATAGGTATATCTTTAAATTTATTCTTTTACAAATTTAATCAAACTATCTTTGCAAATTTTAAAATTCCACTCACTCGCAAGAGTTGACTACTAAAATTTGGCTTCGCTTACAGCTTAGCTCAAATTTTAGAGCCGAAATTGCTCGTTCATGAAATTTTAAAATTTGTTTTTATTGATTGACTAGCTTAAATTTAGAGGTTAAAAGCATTTGAAAAATTTGCTGGAATTTTGCGCATGTGATATGTCGATGTGCTATCTCGCCCAGTGTGCAACAGGTATTTGGCAAAAGATGTGACAATCGCAAGGATATTAACAGCCACTAAGCGAGTAAATTTACATTTTTTGGCAAATTTACTCAGCAAAAAACCACATAAATTTACGCAAAACAGCCAATTTAGCTCGCCGTAAAGCCACACTAAATGGCTAAATTTCCTTGGCGATCTTGCTCATTTTGTTTATCAGCTCTTCACGCTCGCTTGATTTTAGGTTGCCGTATTGAAGCTTTGTCATCATCTGCATGAAGTCAAACTGCTTAAACATCTGCGCATCGCTCTTTAGCTCTTTTTCAAGCTTTTCGTAGATCTTCTCCGTCTCTTTGTTGGCTTTTTCTAAATTTTGCAAAAAGCTTCCAGTAGCGCTTGCATCAAGGTCGTTTTTTGCTGCCTTGTCGATGGCATTTTTTAAATTTGATAAATTTTCAGAAATTTTCATCTGCACTTCCTTTTGGATTTTAAAATTTAGAGCAAATTTTATTCCTAAATTTCATCCCACCACTTTTTTCTAGGTGGATTTTGCACGCTGAAAACCTCTCCAATCATCGGCGTTGCGTAGTTTAGCTCAAGTTTTGTCGCCGCCTTTTCAAAACGCTTGATCGGCTCATTCCAGGCGTGATAAGAAAGATCAAACTTGCCCCAGTGTACCGGCACGCCAAGCCTTGCACCAATATCTTTTAGCGCTTGCGCCGACTCCTCTGGCTTCATATGCACGTAGGGCCAGCCATCGCTGTAAGCGCCATTTTCTATAAAAACTAGATCAAAGCCGCCAAATTTCTCATTTATCATCTTAAAATGCTTGCCATATCCGCCGTCTCCGCTAAAATAAAAGCTAAAGCCGTCCTCTTTAACCGCCCAGCCACCCCAAAGCGTGGTATTTCTTTTAAATGTGCGCCCGCTAAAGTGCCTTGAGGGGCAAAAAGTGAAGTTTAAATTTTCTATTTTTAGATCATTAAACCAGTCAAACTCGTAAATTTTGCCTTCATCCACGCCCCATTTTACAAGGTGAGCCTTGACGCCAAGTGGCACTAGAAATTTAGCTATCCTATCCTTTAGCTCAAGGATTGTTTTATAGTCAAGATGGTCGTAGTGGTCGTGCGAGATGAGGGCGATGTCGATCACCTCTGGGTAGTCGCCAGCGGTGATGGCGTGCTCGTAGGCAAAGGGCTTGCCGCCAAGTGGGAGAGGGAATGCTCGGTGTAAAACTGGGTCTGTGATGATGATCTTATCATCAAGCTTGCAGATGAGGCTAACGTGCCCAAGCCAGATAAACTCGCCATTTTTGAGGGCGTTTGCGTCAAATTTTAAATTTGGCAAAGGGCGCTTTGGTAGCTTGTCTTTTGGTGGAAAGAGTGCTTGAGGGACGTAATTTAGCATAGACGCTTGCGGATTTTTCTTTACCATATCAATCGTCGGCTCTAAATTTATAAAAACTTTGCCATTAAAATTTGGCGAAGCCTCTATCAGCTTTTGGCTCTTGGCGTCTGGTGTGCCACCAAAAACAGGGGCAAATTTCATAAAAGCAAAAACTGAAGCGATAAACAAAACTATGACTATAAAAATTTCCATCAATGACCTTTTTAAATTTAAAAGTTGGATTATATTTTAGATTTTTAAATTTCAGTTTCATTTAATTAACCCAAGCTTAAAAAACTAATTTTTAAATTTAAACTTAATTAAGATAATTTTACTCTTTTTACTAATTATCTGTTATGAAATATTAATCTTTTTTGATTAATCACACGATAATAACGCCGTTTAATAGCATATCTTAAACTAATATAAAATAAAAATTTAATTTCAAAAATACAAAATTTGTCAGATAGCTGACGGAATTTAATCGCCAGAAGTTATAGAATTGTTTCAAAAATTTCAGGAAGGAGCGTTTGAGATGTTAAATAAAAATTTAACTATCTCTATTCATGTGATTAACAATCACTCTATTAGTGAGCAGGGCGGTCTTGCCTTGTTTTTTAGGAGGAATTTATGAAAAAACATAAATTTGTGATTGCCGATTCTAAACGCTGCATAGGATGTGCGACCTGTATGGCTGCATGTTTTAAAAGTGCTTATGAACGCGGCAAACTATCACGTGCAAGGCTAAGCGTCTTAAGAGAAGCTAGCGGTGTTATGCCGACTCAGTGCAGACAATGCGACGATGGCCCTTGCGCAAATGTATGCCCAACTGGAGCGTTGCGATTTAACGATAATTGCATCGAACTTCACGAGGAAATTTGTATAGGTTGCAAGATGTGCACGATCGCTTGCCCTTATGGTGCGATAAGCTCAAGTGCAGAGCTTATGCCTTCAGTAAATTACGCTGTCGAGCCAAAATACTATCTTGAAGTAGAGTCACAATCAGGCGCAAAAAACATCGCAGTAAAATGTGATATGTGCTTTGGCCGTGAAAATGGACCAGCTTGCGTTGATGTATGCCCAACAAGCGCTCTTATAATGGTTGATCCAGAAGAGGGCAAACATAAGCTTGGCAAGAGGATAGACTACGATGCAGCGAATAAATTTGCTACTAAAATTTTAAACGGACAAGGAGCATAAGATGACTACGGTTTATATGCTATTTCTTGTAAGTGCCGTCGTTAGTATCTTGCTCTACTGCGCTCCAAAAGCCGCTGTTAAAGTTGGTTTTGGACTAAGTGCTATAAGCTGCTTTTATGCGATGTGTCACTTCGTTGCAAATATGGGAGTAAGTGATAGCTTTGCTCTTATGGATGGCTTTTTGTATTCGCCAAAATTTGCGCTAAATCCACTTGGAAATTTCTTCAGCTTTGTCGTTGTTTTCATCGGATTTGCAAGTAGTGTTTATGGTATGAGCTATGCAGAAGAGTACATAAAAAAAGCAAATGTTGGTGTGTTTGCATGTTTGTTTAACACATTTATCCTTTCAATGCTTCTAGTAATCAGCGCTGATAATGTATTTTGCTTTGTTGTTTTATGGGAGCTTATGACTCTTGTATCATCATTTCTTATCATCGTCAATGACGGTAAAAATACACTTAAAGCGGTTATGGTATATCTTGGTATCGCACAAATTGGTGCATTTTGTATAACCTGTGGATTGCTTATCACAGCTTACTATGCAGGAAGCTTTGAATTTAGCGCATTTATGGGTGTTAAGATGCCATTTGGCGCTTCTGCTGCTGTATTTATACTATTCTTGGTCGGCTTTGGTAGTAAAGCTGGTATGTGGCCATTCCACGTTTGGCTTCCACAAGCTCACCCAGCAGCACCATCAAATGTTTCAGCCCTTATGTCAGGCGTTATGATTAAAGTTGCTCTATTTACTCTAGTTAAATTTACACTTTATCTACCACTTAGCACATACTTTGGTCTTACAATACTCGCTCTTGGTGCAGCTAGCTCACTATTTGGTGTTTTATACGCTCTTTGCCAACACGACTTTAAGGCTTTGCTTGCTTACCACTCAGTTGAGAACATAGGCATCATCTTGCTAGGTCTTGGTACTGGTATCTACGGCGTTGCAGCTGGAAATTTAACACTTGCAGCAGTAGGTTTTCTAGCAGGTTGCTACCACGTAGTCAATCACGCTATATTTAAAGGTCTGCTTTTCCTTTGCGCTGGTTCAGTTATCCACGCTACTCATACACAAAATATGGACATCCTTGGTGGTCTTGCTAAAAAAATGCCATGGACAAGCCTTGGTATGTTTATAGGTATCATGGGTATCGCAGCTTTACCTCCAGTAAATGGCTTTGTTTCAGAGTGGTTTACATATCAAGGTATGCTTCAAGGTGCGATGGGAGAAGGAACATTGGTTAGATATGCATTTACACTTGGCGTCGTAGCTCTTGCGCTAACAGGCGTTTTGGTTGGTATGCACCTTAAACTTTACGCTGTTATCTTTGCAGGTACTCCAAGAGATCAAAAAATTTGGGAAAATGCTAAAGAGAGTCCGATAGGTATGGTTCTTGGTATGATCATCTTAATGATAGGCTGCGTTGGCTTTGGTCTTGGCGCAAACTACATAGTTGATTACATCATGCAAGCTGTAAATTCTATCACTATAAGCGACTATAAAGCTAGCCTTGGTGCTATAAATGTAACTTCACCTATGGGCAGCATGATCTCAACTCCACTTATCGCTTTAGTCCTATGTGCAACTATGATTTTGCCATTTATCATCCTTGCTGTTATGAAAGCAAACAGAGATAAACCACGCGAAACTGATCCTTGGGCTTGTGGCTTTAAATATAGCTCACGTATGCAAATGACAGGTGGTCCATTCACTGGCGACCTTAGAAAAATTATGCAATGGCTATTTAGAGCTGATAAAAAAGTAGTTACTAGAAATTATTTTGACGCGGTTGAGTATCACAACCATCCAAAAGATATTTGGTGGGGAATGTTTTATGAGCCAGTCATTAAATGGTGTGTGAAATTTGCTGATAAGCTAGGTATCGTTCAAAGTGGTTATACAAATGTATATGCACTTTATATCTTGCTATATCTTTGTGTCATACTTGCTGTGGGCTACTTTTTAGTTTAGGAGACGAAAATGCAAACTATACTTTTAATGATATTTCAAGTAGTCGTTATCGTTTTGGTAGCTCCTTTGTTTGATGGTATGGCAAGAAAACTTAGAGCTAAACTTCAATCAAAACAAGGTAGCGATTTCTTTCAAACATATCGCGACATTATAAAGCTTTTTAGAAGAGGAAGAACCGTCCCTGAGTGCTCTCACTGGGTATTTAGATGGGCTCCATTTTTCCTTTTTGCAACTTCAGCTGCAGTGCTAGCTGCTATACCTATCACTTATAGCAAAGACACTGTATTTGGAGCTTACTCAGATATATTTGTTATCCTCTATCTTGGTGCGCTACTTAGATTTGTATTTGGTGCAGCTTCAATGGATAGCGGCAACCCATTTGCAGCAACAGGTGGTGGCAGGGAGCAAATGCTTGGTGTTTATGTTGAGCCAGTTATGATTATGTGCTTAATCGTAGTTATGCTTGCAGCTAAAACATCAAATTTAGTTGAGATCCAAGAGATGGTAAGAACTGGCGTTATCGGATATCAAATTCCAAGTTTTGCCGTTGCTTCTATCGCATTTTTGTGGTGTATGTATGTTGAGACTGGTAGAAAGCCATTTGACTTAGCTGAAGCAGAACAAGAGCTTCAAGAGGGTGTTCTTGGTGAGTATGCTGGTAGCGACCTTGGCTTAGTTCAAGCATCACTTATATTAAAACAGTTTGCTATGATCGGACTTTTCCTAAGCATATTTGAGCCATGGAATTTTAGCAATCCTTTCTTAGCTATTATCGTTTTTGTGATAAAAACTGGAGTATTTTACGTCGCAGCTGTATTTATAGACAACTTTGGACCACGCTTTAAAATGACTTCATCTTTACGCAAAAATGCTCTTGGTGCACTTGCTATCTCGTTTGTTGCACTAACACTTTATGTAGTAGGAGCGTGAGATGCAAACACTAGATATATTAGCCATTTGCATGATCGTAACTTCGCTTGCGGTTTTTGGTCTTAGAAGCTTAAAACTCTCAATCATCGCTTATGCGATAGAGACACTACTTTTAGTTAGTATATTTTTCTTGCTATCTGAGAAATTTAACGCTGAGCAGCTAAAAACTTGGGCGATCGTTGCGTTTTTTACCAAAGTTCTTTTCGTGCCAGGAATTTTGTTCTGGCTTATCAAAAAACTTGGCGTAGTTAGCGAAGATGAGCCAGTTGGTGGATTTTTTGTAAGTCCTGTTATTGCTATGGGATTTTCTCTAGCTCTTTCAATGAGTATCCACCCTATATTTTTAAAATTCTCTCTTATCAAAGAAGAGATTATGTTAATCGCTGCTGGAACAGTCTTTATGATGGGAATTTTTGGCTTCATGCTAAGAAACTCATTTATAAAACAAATTCTAGCTTACTGCTTGTTTGAAAACGGTATCCACCTAAGCCTTGCTCTAATGGCTTACAACTCACATGAGCTAGTTGAGCTTGGAATTTTAACAGATGCGATATTTGCTGTTATTATCATGAGCGTTCTAGCGATTAGATTTTATAAAGCTTATGATAGCTTAGATACTTCTAAAGCTTCAAATTTAAGGGGTTAGAGATGGATAGTTTAGCTTTAATACTTATCTTACCGCTCCTTGGTGCTTTGATCTTGTTTTTAAGTCCTAAAAACTATGCAGTACTTAGCGGACTTCATGTCTTGTTTTCTGCTGCGACATCAGTGGCTTTACTTAACAATGTTCTTAAAGTTTTAAGTGGCGGAACTTTTTATAGTTTTGATAAATTTTTATTCTTAGATAGCTTAGGCTGTGTTTTCTTGGTGCTTATCGCCGTAACTGGACTTATAGTAAATTTCTACTCTATCCATTACATGAGATGGGAACTTGAAGATGGACACATCCACTTAAGTGATCTTAAAAAATACTACGCACTAAGCCATGTATTTATCTTTACAATGACTTTAAGCGTTATCTGCAACAACGTTGCGTTTATGTGGGCAGCTATCGAGGCTACAACACTAGCTTCTGTGTTTTTGGTTGCTATCCACAAAGATCAAAAATCAACTGAGAGTGGTTACAAATACATCGTTCTTTGTTCAATCGGTCTAGCATTTGCTCTTTATGCAACCGTTCTTCTATACTCAGCTACATATAGCACACTAGGAGACGGCGAGGCTTCTATGCAGTTTTCAAGCATAATGGAAAATGCTAAAAATCTAAATCCAGATGCAGCAAAACTTATCTTTGTGTTTGCGCTAATTGGTTTTGGTACAAAAGCTGGTCTTGCTCCAACTCACACTTGGTTGCCAGACGTTCACGCTGAAGGTCCAGCACCTATCTCAGCATTGCTATCAGGTGTACTTTTAAAATGTGCGATGCTTGCACTTTTAAGATACTACGCTATCGCAGCTCAAGCAGTTGGATTTAGCTTTGTTGAAGGCGTAATGATCGTATCAGGAACTATCACACTTTTTGTAGCAGGATTTTTCCTAATAAGACAACACAACGTAAAAAGAATGTTTGCATACCACTCAATCGTTCACATGGGTGTTATCGCATTTGCACTTGGTGTTGGCGGTAAATTTGGTCTATTTGCAGCGATATTCCACTGCTTAGCTCACAGCTTTACAAAAGCTTTGGCTTTCTGCTCAACAGGTAACATAGCAAGAATTTACGGCCACAAAGATATGAGTAAGATGGGCGGCATGGTTAAGATCGCACCTATTACAACTATTATGTTTGGTGCAGCTGTATGCTCACTAGTTGGTGTTCCAGCATTTGCTATATTTGTTAGCGAATATAACGTCTTTGTTGGAGCTATCACAAGTGGTCAATACATCGCAGTTGCGCTATTTGCTATTGCACTTGCAGTTATTTTCATAGCTGACTTTGCGCACTTTAACATGGCAAGCTTTGGCGAGCCAAAAGGTGTGGTTGTTCATAATAAAGAGATGAGTTTGTTTGAAAATTTGCCTCTTATAGCACTCTGTGCCCTTATCATAATCTTTGGCGTATGGCACGTAGATAGCTTTTATACGCTAGTAAATAACGGTGTTAATATAATGATGGGAGCTTTAAAATGAGAGGCGATAAATTTGTTGAAATCCTAAAAACAAAGGTAAAAATTTTAGAAGTAACTCGTCAAGCAGACGATCAGATCACAGTTTTAGTTGATAGAAACGATCTTCCACTAGCTGTTAAGACACTTTATTATGATATCGGTGGCTTTATAAGCACTATGATACCAAACGACGAGCGTCAGATAAATGGCTGCTATGCGCTTTACTATGCTATCTCAATGGAAGGTAGCAAGATGACTGAGGCGGATGACTTTGCAGCTGAAGATAAGTGCTTTATCACAGTTAAAACTCTTATCCCAGGAAGCGATCCGACATTCCCATCAGTTACTCCGCTTGTGCCAGCTTGTGTTTGGTATGAGAGAGAAGCTTATGATATGTTTGGCCTAGTAGCTGAGGGTCTGCCTGATAAAAGACGTCTAGTTTTAAGTGATGACTGGCCAGACGGACTTCACCCACTTAGAAAAGATGCTATGGACTACCGCTACCGCCCTGATCCAGTAGATCATAGAGATGAGCCTGATGCGGAGTTTTTGTTCCCAACAGGCGACGCAGTAGTTGATGTGCCACTTGGACCACTACACGTTACATCTGATGAGCCAGGTCACTTTAGACTTTTCTGTGACGGCGACGAGATAATCGACGCTGATTATCGCTTGTTCTATCAACACCGCGGTATGGAGAAGCTAGCTGAAAACAGAATGAACTATGATCAAATGGGCTATCTTGCAGAGCGTGTTTGCGGAATTTGTGGTTATGCTCACGCTATTGCGTGTATAGAAGCAGCAGAAAAAGCTATCAAGCTTGAAATCCCACTAAGAGCTCAAGCTATACGCGTCATCTGTCTTGAGATCGAGCGTCTTCACAGCCACCTTTTAAATATAGGTCTAGCTTGTGAGGTTACTGGTAACTACAACGCTTTCATGCATATCTTTAGGGTTCGTGAGTACTCTATGGAGCTAGCTCAACTTGTAACTGGCGGACGTAAAACATACGGCAACGTCGTTATGGGCGGCTTAAGACGTGATATGACAAACCATGAGATCAAAAAAGGCTTAGAGATCATCAACAAACTTGACATTCAAATTTCAGAAATTTGGGATGCAGTTTTGGAAGATAAACGCCAAATCGGACGCTGGAAAGGTGTAGGTATATTGGATCGTCAAATAGCACGTGACTTTAGCCCAGTTGGTCCAAATATGAGAGGCTCTGGCTTCAAACGTGATAACCGCTACGATCACCCATACGACTTCTTCAAACAGATAGAATTTGAAGTAGCAGTTGAACATGGTTGCGACGTTTTTGCTCGTGAGATGGTTAGATATAAAGAGCTAAAAAGCTCTATCCACATCATCCGCCAATGCTTTGAGATGATGCCTCAAACTCCGATCATGATCGATCCTGTGACTATGATCAAACCTGAGAATTTCGCACTTGGTCACGATGAAGCACCACGTGGTGAGAACGTCCACTGGATCATGCAAGGTAGCGCTCAAAAAGTATATCGCTGGAGATGTAGGGCTGCGACATATAACAACTGGCCAAGCCTAAGGTATCAATTTAGAGGAAACAACATAAGTGACGCTGCACTTATCGTTTGCTCACTTGACCCTTGCTACTCATGCACCGAGCGTGTTACTTTGGTTGATGTAAGGACTAAAAAAAGTAAAATTTTAACAGAAAAAGACCTTAAAAAATTCTGTCAAGATGGCGGGGTTAGTAAGAAGGATTTAAGATGATGAAGTTATTTGACATCACAGAAAAATATGGAAAGGCGACATACGCCTATCCATTTGAGCCATATATTGTGCCTGAGAATTTCCGCGGTCAGCCAGACTATACATACGATCTTTGTATAGGTTGTGCAGCTTGCGGTATCGCTTGCCCTAGTAACGCAATAGAGCTTAAGATGAACGATGAGCAAACAAGACTTGTTTGGCAGTTTGACTGTGGTCGCTGCATATTCTGCGGACGCTGCGATGAGGTTTGCCCAACTGGAGCTGTAAGACTTAGCGATAGCTTTGAGCTTGCGGTTAAATTTGACAAGAGCGCTCTTATACAAAGAGGCGAGCTTGAGATGCAAACTTGCAAATGCTGCGGCAAGCCATTTACACCAAAAAGGCTTATAAATTTCACTCTTGAAAAGCTTGGCACAGCAAATTTACTCCCAGGCAGACTTGAAGAGGCAAAAGAGTACCTTTTTATCTGCCCAGAGTGCAAGAAAAACCAATCTGCTGAGAGGCTAACAAAAGGCGTTGAGGAGGCTATAAAATGAGTCTATATCAAGTCCCAGAGGACATAAAAACAGCAAATGACCTAACTGCAAAGCTAGAGCATTTAAAAAATATCAAAAGAAGCTTTAGCGTTTATAGGATCGACTGCGGAAGCTGCAACGGTTGTGAGATCGAAATTTTCGCTGCTATCACTCCGATGTGGGATCCAGAGCGCTTTGGCTTTAAACTTGTAGCAAACCCAAGACATGCTGATATCTTGCTTTGCTCAGGACCAGTCACAAGACAGATGTATTATCCACTTCTTCGTGCTTATGAGGCAGCTCCAGATCCTAAGATTGTAGTTGCTTTTGGCGCTTGTGGTAGCACAGGTGGAATTTTCCACGATGCTTACAGCGTTTGGGGCGGTATAGATAAGATAATCCCAGTTGATGTCTATATCCCAGGATGTCCTCCACACCCAGCAAGTGTTATCTATGGTCTTGGTATGGCTCTTGGTATCATCGATCAAAAATTGCACAAAAAAAGCTATGAAAATGACAGCACTACGCCTCCACCAGTTGAGAAGTCAGTAATGGGTGATATCTTGTTTGAACGCGACTTACAAGCTGAAAGTAAAAGGCTGATGAGCTATATCTTTGGTAGAACACTATTTGAAAAATATATGGACGCTATCAAAGCCTCAAGCGATATCCACAACCCAGAGCTTGCACGTGAAGCGGTTGTAGCAGCTATCAAAAAAGAAGATGACCCTAGATATGCTGAGTGTATGGCACTTTTGCATAACGACATCTATCTAAAATACGCAAAAGCTGGTAAAAATTTTGCGATCGATGTTGATAGCGAGGTTTGGAGTAAAAGATGATTCAAGTTTATAAGCTTACAAAAAGGCATATGGACGACAACGAGAAGCTTCCACGCGAGCTAAAGGAGATAAAAATTTTCTCCACTTGCGTGGGACACGGTGTTGGTACGATTGATTTTAGCGAGAAGATCTTAGAGCTAAGCGATGAGGAATTTGACGAGATGATCAAAAACTCAGGCGAATATGTGAAATTTAAGATCGGAAATTTAAGCAAGTATTTTGAAGTTGAAATTTTTGCTGAGCATATTGCTAGACTCTTGCCACAGCTTTGTGAGTGTAAGCTTAAAGAAATTTTGGCAAATTTAAAAGAGGGTTATATCGTGCTTAGGAAGGACTTTTGATGAAAAAGGCCATCCTTTGCATCGGTAATCCTATGCGTGGCGATGATGATGTGGGCAATGAAGTCGGCCGCATCGTAGAGCAGGAGCTAAAAGAGTGGAAGGTCTTTTTTGGGCAAGATGTGCCCGAGAATGAATTTTCAGCTATTAGAGAATTTGCACCTGATATCTTGATAGTAGTCGATGCGATGAGTGGTTTTGATGAGGATAAGATAGAGTTTTTTGACCTAAGTGACGATAGAGACTACATCTACTCAACCCATAACCTCCCAACGCCAGTGCTTTTAAGCTATTTGCGAAAAATTTGCCCAAAGACGCTTTTTCTTGGCATTAGTGTCTTGCTTGAAAATGTCCTTGATTTTGAAGAGGGTCTAAGCGAGCAGGCTAAAAAAAGTGCGAGAAAAGCCTTTTTAAGAATTGTAGAGATTGATAAAAATTTAGTTGGTTAAATTTAGTAAGAGCTAAATTTAATCTGGGGTTTGCTAAAGATAAAATTGATCATTTTGGATTTGAAATTTAGTGTAAAACTAATTTTTAAACATTAAATTTTGACGCTAAAATATCTATCTTTGGCACTACTTCTTTGCTTTTATTTCTTATAGATCAAAGAAGGTCAAATAAAAAGGAGACGTGATGTTAAATCCGGCAGAAACCGCTCAAGCGGTCTCAAGTTCTATGGAGCACAAAGCTCATACGCCACTTGTAAGCATTATATTCCTTGCTATCATGGCTGGAGCTGCTATTGCAATGGGTGATATTTTCTGGGCTCACTCAACAGTTGGTATGGCTGAAAAACAGTCTATCGGTCTTTCAAACTTCATCGGTGGTATCACATTTAGCTGCGGCCTCATGATGGTTGTATTTTATGGCGGTCACCTATTTACTAGCTCTATTTTAAGTGGTGTTAGTGCGTATGATGGCAAATTACCATTTGGCAAAACCATAGGCTACTGGGTAATCGTTTGGATATTTAACTTCGTTGGCGGTGCATTGATCGCTTATATGTACTACTACTCTGGCTTGCCACTAAAGTATGACGGCTACATCTTGCAACACTTCGTGCCAGCAGCTATTGGCAAGATCACAGCACCATTTCATGAGCTATTTCTTCGTGGTATCTTTTGTAACGTCTTTGTTTGTATGTCTATCTGGACTGCGACAAGCGAGAGCAACCTATCTGGTAAATTCTTTGCCATTATGTGGATGATCGGCGCATTCGTTGCTTGCTCAATGGAGCACTGCGTTGCAAATATGTTCATCATCACTGAAGCTATCATCTCTAAAGCCCACTATATAGCAGCAAGCGGTGGCGATATCAACGCTGCAGCAGCTTTACTTCACACTACAGCTGATAAACTAGATGTCATCAACTGGACAAATTTCTTAAGCAAAAACTTGCTTCCAGTTACACTTGGTAACATCTGCGGTGGTCTTTTCTTTGTTGGTCTTGTTGGCTTCATGGCTAATAAATTTGATATGAAGAAAAAAGCTTAAAAACTCCCTTTTAGTCTTTGCTTTTATGGCAAAGGCTAAATTTTAAATTTCTCTTTTTTACCTTAAAAGTTTCAAAAAAATCTCTTATTTTTTATCTAAAAAATGTCACACTAATTTAAAATTTATCGTTTTAACTCTATTTTATTTGAAAAAATGTGACATTTTAGAGTTTAAAATATCTTAGTTAATAAATTTAGAGCAATAATAAAGCTAAAATTTAATATAATCCCACGAAAAAGGAGAGCTTATGAAAATTTTCAATGCATTTTTTACTGGCATTATATTTGTTCTCGCTCCTATTTTTACGCTATTTGTTGGAATTTACAATAACTACTTTTCATTTTATGGCATAAACGAGTATTTTAATGTGATTTTTGTGGATAATGTGCCTTTTTTGTGGCTTTTACCTGTGTTTTTTATATTTGGATATTGTTTCTTTTACGCGCCATTTAGGAAAATTTTTAGAGCCTTTTATCTGCTTTTGCTCGTGCTTTGCGCACTCAGTTGGTATCCTGATTTTGGACGAAGCTTGGGCGAGGCTTATTTCATGAGTAAGCCACTTGAGATGGATCTATCTTCAAATTTACAAAGTGATCAAAAAACAAGTGGCAAAGTCCTTTATGACGGACGAAGAGAAATTTATTTTCTAAGAAGTGACAATGATAAAGTCGTTAAAATTTCAAAGTAAAGTTTTACCTTTATTTAGTTACAATGGCATAAAAATTTAAAGGTTTAAAATGCGTATAAAACTTCCACACGTACCTTATGTCTCACATAAAATAGCAATAGATCTTTTAAACTGTGGTTTTGTAAAGCTAAATAAAGGTATCGAGCCCATCGTAGCAAAAGCAAGTGAAATTTTAACTACTGATGTTCAAAAAGAAAGAGCGCTAGATGAGCGAGTAAATGAGCTTTTAGAGAAAAACGAGGACGAGATGCAAACTATGCAAATCGACCGCAAAAATATGTTTTGGCTCGTTAAAAAGAAACTTGCTGGCGAATTTGACGTCATTTTAACTCATGAAGATAGATTTAGCAATGTCGCTCACAAGATACTTGAAGCTATCTGGAAGAGCGATTTGGTCGAGTATAACGTATCAGAAAACCGCGTGAAAAATGTCATTTATAGCTCGATAGATGAGTATCTAAAAAGCTATGAGAAGATAGAAGATAGCGTCTATGAGATGATGCAAAACTACAAACGCAAACTTATCCCTGGAACTGATGAATACGACCTGATTTTCGAGCGTTTGTATCAAGATGAGCTTAAAAAAAGAGGAATGCTTTAATGAAAGCTTATATTTACATTGAAAACGGCGTTTTTTTAGAGGCAAAAGCCTTTGGTGCTCACGGCGAGTGCGCAGGCGAGCTCGTTTTTAATACCTCTATGACTGGCTATGAAGAGATCATGAGCGATCCAAGCTATGCTGGTCAGTTTATCGTCTTTACTATGCCAGAGATCGGCATCGTTGGCATAAATGAAGATGATATGGAGAGCCTTAGAATTCACGCAAGTGGCGTCATAATGAGAAGCTACAACGAAACCCCGTCAAACTACCGCTCGCAAAAATCTTTGGGTAAATTTTTCGAAGAGCAGGGCAAATTTGGCGTTTACGACGTTGATACTAGATATTTAACAAAGATGCTACGTGATGAAGGCGCTTTAATGGCCTATATCTCAACGCAGATAAGTGACAAAGACGAGCTAAAACGCAGGCTTGAAAGCAGCGGACGCATAGAAAACATAAACTACGTAAAAACAGTCAGCGCTATGGATGAATATGAGCACAAAAAAGGCGCTTGGGATAGAAATTTAAAGTCATATAAGCCGCTAAATAGTATCGGCAAAAAGATAGCTGTTTTTGACTTTGGCGTAAAGAGAAATATCCTAAATGAGCTATGCGAAACTGGCCTTGAGGTCATCGTCGTACCACACGATACGAAGGCTGAGGTTTTGATAGATAAATTTAAAAATGGCGAGATAAACGGGGTATTTTTATCAAATGGTCCAGGCGAGCCAAAGAATTTAAAGGCTGAAATCGCTGAGATCAAAAAGATGATAGAGGCTAGGATCCCTATATTTGGCATCTGCCTTGGACATCAGCTGCTTTCAAATGCCTTTGGATACGAGACATATAAACTTAAATTTGGTCAGCATGGAGCAAACCATCCAGTCTTAAATTTAGAGACAAAAGCTATCGAGATAACAACGCAAAATCACAACTACAACGTACCAGAGAGCATCGCTGAAGTAGCGGTTGTGACACATAGAAATTTGTTTGACAACACGATCGAGGGTGTAAGATACAAGGACTATCCGATCTTCTCGGTGCAACATCACCCAGAAGCAAGCAGCGGCCCTAACGAGAGCAAATATATATTTAAGCAGTTTTTAGAAATTTTATAATATGCAAAACATAAGCCTTTACATGATTATCTCAGTTGCGCTTTTGAGCAGCTTTAGTCATTGCATTGGCATGTGTAGCGGGTTTTTGAGCCTGCAAGCTCTATTTTTTAAAGGTAAAAGCAAGAGTGAAATTTTAATGCTAAGCGCGCTTTATAACCTAGCTAGAATTTTTGCTTATGTGGCTTTGGGAGCTTTGTTTGGTGCTTTTGGAGCAGCCATTAGTTTTGGTGTGCAAGCAAGAGGCGTGATATTTTTCATAGTTGGCCTAGTGATCGCATTTATTGGCATCGCACTGCTTTTTAGGGGCGAGCTTTTAAAATTTGTAGAGAGCGAAAAAGCACTTAAATTTATAGTAAAAATGGCAAAAACAAGCGTGCAAAAGAGAAATTTGGCAAATTTCTTGCTACTTGGCTTTTTAAATGGGCTTTTGCCTTGCGGCGTGGTCTATTATTTCTTAGCGCTTGGAGTTTTAAGCGCAAATATGGCTGACGCATCCCTGATAATGCTTATCTTCGGGCTTTGCACCTTACCAGCGATGTTGCTAGCTAGCTTTGTTTTTGGCTTACTAAGAGAGAAATTTAAAGAGATCATGTTTAAGCTCTCAGCTTGCATAATGATCTTAAACGGACTTTATCTATCATTTTTAGGATATAGAGCAAATGCCTAGTTTAAATTTGGATGAAAATTTTCTATCAAGTAGCGATGGCATGAGGATTGCTAAGCTTGCGATGATGGGCGAGATGATGGCAAATATAACTCATCAGTGGAAGCAGCCGCTAAATGAGCTAAGCTTAGTTTTATATAAGATGAAAAAGCTAGCACGCAGCGAAGATGACGAATTTATCGGCTCTTATGAGAGGGCTATGCAGATCATAAAGTATATGTCAGAAACTACTGATGAGTTTAGCTCGTTTTTAAATCCAAACACTCTTTCTCAAGAATTTAGCCTAGCAGACGCAGCTAGAGCATCGATACAGATCGTAAAAGGCGTGATGAAAAAAGAGGGCATTCATATAGAGCTTGAGGTGCTAGAGGACTCAAAAATTTATGGTCATAAAAACAGGCTCATGCAAGTCATCATAAATTTACTAAATAACGCAAAAGACGCACTAAATTTACAAAAGATAGAAGATAAAAATATAAAAATAAAGATTGATAGCGATGAAAAATTTGCTTACCTAAGCGTAGAAGATAACGGTGGTGGCATAGATAAAAATGTGATAGATGAGATATTTAAGCCATATTTTACTACCAAAGAAGATGCCAAAGGCACTGGCTTAGGACTTTATATGTCAAAGCAAATAATCGATCAATTTAATGCAGAAATAACAGCGGGCAACAGCGATAATGGAGCCTGTTTTTTAATAAAGTTACCACACAAAGGAGAGATAGATGAATAAAATTTTAAAGAACCTAACGGTTTTGCTTGTCGAAGACGATAGCGACAGCAAAAAGATCATGCACGATGTGCTAAGTGACAATTTTGAAAAAGTTTTTACTGCTCAAAATGGTGATGAAGGTTTGAAAAAATTTAAAAAATACAACCCGAATATGGTAATTACAGATGTATTTATGCCAATTAGTGATGGACTTGATATGACAAGATATATCAAAGAAATTTCTAAAGACACACCTGTCATCGTCCTAAGTGCGCATAGCGAAAAAGAGACTTTATTAAAGGCTATCGATGTTGGCGTTGATAAGTATCTTATAAAACCTATCATGGCAGATGATCTTTTAAAAACGATAGAAAATGTCGCAAAAAGCAAGATAGAAACTGCAAACATCATCCAAGTTGCAAACGGATATAGCTTTAACAAAATTAAGCGCGTACTTATCAGAGACGGTGTTGAAATTTCACTTACTAAAAAAGAGCTCGCATTTATCTCACTTTTGATAAAAAGACTTGGTACGCTCGTGCTTCATGATGAGATCAAAAGCGTCGTTTGGGTTGGCGAGAGCGTTACAGAAGCAGCTATTAGAACCTTTGTTAAGCGCGTTAGAGATAAAGTTGGCAACAATTTTATAAAAAATGTCCCAGGACTTGGTTACAAAATAGATAGAAGACTTTCTTAGTTAATGAGAATTTATGTTAATTAAGTTTTTTTATAGTCCTTATACTCTAAAATAACGAATCATTAATATAAATTTAACTAGGAGGATATTTTATGCGACCATCTCAGCTACTGCACTATGATTATAGTGTAGCAAAGCTATTCATGTTTGCCACGATACTCTTTGGTATCATAGGTATGGTTGTTGGCGTAGTTATAGCTTTTCAAATGGCCTGTCCAGAGCTTAACTACATAGCTGGCGAATATTCGGCGTTTGGGAGGTTGCGTCCTCTTCATACTAATGGCATCATTTTTGGCTTCATGCTCTCAGGCATCTTTGCCACTTGGTACTACATCGGACAGCGTGTTTTAAAGGTCTCGATGAGCGAGTCGCCATTTTTGATGTTTATCGGCAAGCTTCACTTTTGGCTATATATGCTTGTTATGATTTTGGCTGTTGTTACGCTTTTTATGGGCGAGAGCACAGCTAAGGAGTACGCTGAGCTTGAGTGGCCACTAGATATCGCAGTGGTTGTTGTTTGGGTACTTTGGGGCGTTAGTATATTTGGCCTCATCGGTATCCGCCGCGAAAAGACACTTTACATCTCAGTTTGGTACTACATCGCTACATTTCTTGGCGTTGCGATGCTATATCTATTTAACAACATGGAAGTTCCAACAAGACTTGTTAGCGGATATGGCTCATGGCTGCACTCTGTATCTATGTACGCTGGTTCAAACGATGCTTTGGTTCAGTGGTGGTACGGCCACAACGCGGTTGCATTCGTTTTTACAGTGGCGATCATCGCTCAAATTTATTATTTCTTACCAAAAGAGAGCGGTCAGCCGATATTTTCATATAAACTATCGCTATTTTCATTTTGGGGTCTGATGTTCATCTACCTTTGGGCTGGCGGACACCACCTCATATACTCTGCTACGCCTGATTGGATGCAGACTATGGGTTCGGTCTTTTCTATCGTTTTAATCCTGCCTTCATGGGGTTCAGCGATAAACATCCTTCTTACGATGAAGGGCGAGTGGGCGCAGCTTAGAGAGAGTCCGCTTATTAAATTTATGGTTCTAGCTTCGACATTTTATATGTTCTCGACACTTGAAGGCCCGATACTTTCTATAAAGTCTGTAAATGCCCTAGCGCACTTTACTGACTGGGTACCAGGACACGTTCACGACGGCGCTCTTGGATGGGTTGGCTTTATGATCATGGCAGCACTTTATCACATGACACCGCGCGTGTTTAAGCGTGAAATTTACTCAAAGTCGCTAATGGAAGCTCAGTTTTGGATACAAACAACAGGTATCGTTTTATACTTTGCATCTATGTGGATCGCTGGTATCACACAAGGTATGATGTGGAGAGCGACTGATAGCTATGGAAATTTACTCTACTCGTTTATAGATACGGTAGTTGTGCTTATCCCATACTACTATATAAGGGCTATTGGCGGACTTCTTTATCTAGTTGGCTTCTTGATGTTTGCTTATAATATCTACAAATCAACTTCTGCTAAAGCTATCTTAGCAGAGCCAAAAAGCGCTTCGCCAATGGGCGGCGGGGCAAAAGCTAGCGCGGAGGTGATGTGATGTTTGCTTGGTTAGAAAAAAATCCATTCTTTTTTGCAGTTTGCGTCTTTATAGTCATCGCTTACGCTGGTATAGTTGAAATTTTGCCAGACTTTGCAAACAGAGCTAGGCCGCTTGAGGGCACAAAGCCTTACACCGTTTTAGAGCTAGCTGGCAAAAACATCTATATGCAAAATGGCTGCAACACTTGCCACTCACAAATGATCCGTCCGTTTAAGGCCGAGACTGATAGATACGGCATGTATTCACTAAGTGGCGAATTTGCTTATGATCGTCCGCACCTTTGGGGCTCAAAAAGAACGGGACCTGATCTTATGCGTGTGGGCAACTATAGAACGACTGACTGGCATGAAAATCACATGCTAAATCCAGCCTCAGTAGTGCCAGGCTCGATCATGCCAGCATATCCATTTTTATTTAAGAAAAATGCTGACATAGAGACTGCTTACGCTGAAGCGCTAACGGTTAAAAAGGTCTTTAACACGCCTTATGATGAAAAAGATATGCCAGCTCTTGGCACGCTAGAGCAGACAAATGCTAATGTCAAGGCTGAGGCTGCAGCTATCGTTGAAAATATGAAAGATGAGCAGGTAAAAAGTGCTTTTGCAAAAGGTGAAATTCGCCAGATCGTAGCACTGATTGCTTATCTAAATAGCCTAAAGTAGGAGCGAGAGATGGAGAACATTAGAGAGTTTCAAGCTTATGGCTATTTTTTCTTGACAGCATTTTTGGCGATCACTTTGTATGCTTATTTTTTTCATCTTTATAAGAGCGAAAAAACTGGCAGAAGAAACTACGAAAAGTACTCAAAACTAGCGCTTAACGATGAGATCGGTGGCGAAATTTTAGAGCGTAAGGCTACAAAGGAGAGCGTATGCAATGGCTAAATTTAGAAGATAATGTAAATTTACTAGCTCTTATAGGAGCGGCTCTAATCATCGTGCTTACCATCGTTGTAGCTGGTAGGTACGTGGGGCAGATGAAGGTTAAAAAAGATGAGAGCGTTGAGCTTAGCGAGCACAACTGGGACGGCATAGGAGAATACAAAAACCCTGTCCCACTTGGCTGGGCGGTCGTCTTTTTACTAGCGCTAGTTTGGGCGATCTGGTACTATTTGCTGGGCTACCCACTAAATTCTTACTCACAAATCGGCGAGTATAACAAAGAGGTTAAAGAGGCAAACGCCAAATTTGAAAAAGAGTATGCAAACCCAAGCAAAGAGACGCTTCACGCTATGGGCGAGAGCATATATCTTGTGCAGTGCTCGGCATGTCACGGCATCACAGGCGATGGCATAGGCGGCAAGGCTGCAAATTTACAAATTTGGGGCAGCGAAAAAGGTATAGTCGAGACTATACTAAATGGCTCAAAAGGGCTTGATTACCCTATGGGTGAGATGCCAGCAGGCTTAGCTGACGCTGATGGCGCTAAGGCGATCGCAGCATACGTGGCTAAAGAGATAAGCGCGATAAAAAGCACTAAAAATGAAAATTTAGTAGCCACTGGCAAAGAGCTTTACGCTGCATGTGCGGCGTGTCACGGCGAAGATGGCAAGGGCATGGATGGTATGTCGGTTGATCTTAGCAAATATGGCTCGGCTAGCTTTGTGGCTGATGTGCTAAATCGTGGCAAAAAAGGAGCGATCGGCACTATGCCTAAATTTAATGATGGCAGGCTAAACGAGATCCAGCAAAGCGCAGTTGGCGAGTACGTCATATCGCTATCAAAGGGCGAATAATGGAAAATAACAATAGAAATGTCTTTGCCTTAAACGGCATTAGCGGATTTTTAATAGCGGTGGTGCTTTTGCTCTCTATCCTAGCGGTGCTTACATACGTTGGCATCGGCTTGCAAAAAGAGGTCGCAACCAAACCTTACTCACTAAAAGATGCAGCTAGCATCGAGATGAAGAGCGTAGATAACGCTAAACACGTCATTGTAAAGGAGTAGCGATGCTAGGCATAATAGAAAAAGCCATTATCCTGCTAATAGTCGTCGCAGGCGCCATTTGTGCCTGGTCAGTACTTACGCCAAATCACCTATTTGTAGGCTGAGCTTGAAGAAATTTGCACTCATTTTTATCATTTTGCTGTGGCAAAATTTGGCTTGGGGTGCAAATTTTGTTATCAATGATGATGGAATTTTAAGCCAAAAAGTGAGCCAAAAACTAAACGAGATCGGTAGTGAGCTTTATCAAAAAAGTGGCATAAATTTAGTAGTTGGCGTATATAAAGATGGCGAGCTAGACGCGCTTTTTAAAGAGCAAAATTTAAGCTCGCCTTTTGTATTTTTAGTGCTCATAAAAGATAAACAAAAGGTTGAAATTTTTAGCGATACAAACACTTCAAAGCTCTTTAACAAGGAGCAAATTCTAAGTGTAAATCCAGAATCAGGCACCATTATCCCCATTTTGGTTTCAAAAAACGGCAAAGATGTATATAACGCCGCTATCTTAAACGGCTACGCTGATATCGCCGAGCAGATCGCTGAGAGCTTAAATTTAAAGCTAGAAAGCGGCATCGGTAGCTCAAACAAGACGACCTTAAATTTCTTACGAATTTTCATCTACGGCTTGATAGCATTTTTCGTGCTCATCATCTTTTATAAAAAGGTAAAAAATGGCTAAAAAGAGCTTTTGGCCTTATGGCATCGTGCTTAGCATGGTTGCTATCATTTTAGCTTGCGCCGCAACCATCGTTGTTGCGATCAACAACCCAGTCGAGATGGATAGCGCTTATATGCAAAGTCATCAAAGCGTCGATGAAAACATCACATTTATAAAAGAGAGCGAGGCTAGGTTTGATGAGAAATTTGGCCTTAAATTTGAGCCAGATGTTAAAGGCTTGCAGGGCAAATTTAAATTTCTTCTAACGCCAAAAAATAGCGAAATTTCAAGCCTTAGCTATGAAATTTTACTAACCCGCCCACAAACAAACAAAGATAACAAAACATTAAGTGCCTCATGGCAAGAAAATGAGCTTGTAAGCGAGAGTGTTGGTCTAAAAGAGGGCAGGTGGCAGCTACTTTTAAGGCTAAGCGACAAGCAAGATACGAGATATTATAAATTTAATTTTAACGCTACAAAGTAAGTTAAATTTACGTCTAAAATCTCTTTTAGCCAAAACCAAATAAATTTACCTGAAAATTTTACTTTCTAGCCAGTCAAAACGCTTACTCAAACCTCTTTAAAGCCAAAATTTAAGCCCAAACGCTTGCCAGTTGTAACATACTCTTTAAATTTATAGATTAGAGGCGAGTATTTTTTAGTATCTAGCTTTTCATCTTTTAACAAATTTTCATCCACAAAGATGCCAACTATCCTGCAAGTAACGATGCAAAATCACTCTTTTATCTCGCACTTTTCTACGATCGTTTCTATCTGTATCTTGCACTCTTTTATGCGCACGCTTTAGTTTTTGGCGCTAAATTTAAGCAATATAAACCCCGCGGCGCCTGAAACTACCGAACCTAGCAAGATAGCAAGCTTGTCGGTGTAGGCAAAGGCGTCCGTGTCGTTGTAGGCTAGGCCGTTAACGAAAAGGCTCATCGTAAATCCTACGCCGCAAAGCACGGCGATGCCGTAAAGCTGGATGAAATTTGACCCTTCTGGCAGCTTGGATAGCTTAAATTTGATCGCTAAAAAGCTAAAAGAAAATACCCCGACTTGCTTGCCGATGAAAAGCCCCAGCGCCGTGCCTAGCGCGACCGGAGACAAAATCTCGTCCAGTCCGACGCCTCGCAACGAGATGCCTGCGTTTACGAAGGCAAATATCGGCAGCACGCCAAACGCCACCCAGCCGTGCAGGTCGTGCTCGATACTTTTTAGCATAGATTTGCCAGGCTCGTCTTTAAAGCTAAGCGGTATGAAAAAGGCCGCCACGACGCCCGCAAGCGTGGCGTGAACGCCTGATTTTAGCACTGCTACCCACATCACCGCGCCTACGATTAGATAGGCCGCCTTGCTCTTTACGCCGAGTCTGTTTAGTGCGAAAAGCGCGGCTAGACAAACGCTCGCGACCGCAAGCATTTGGGCGTTAAGCTCGCTCGTGTAAAATAGCGCGATAATCACGATCGCACAAAGGTCGTCGACGATCGCTAGCGTCATGAGGAAAATTTTTAAACTAGTCGGTACGCGAGGCCCGAGTAGGCTCAAAACCCCCAGAGCAAACGCGATATCCGTCGCCGTCGGTATCGCCCAGCCGCCAAGCGCGAAGGAGTCGTGTTTCGTAAAAAGATAGAAGATAACCGCAGGCACTATCAGGCCGCCTGCCGCGCCGATCGCTGGCAGCGCGATTTGCGACGGATTTTTTAGCTCGCCCTCCAGCACCTCGCGCTTTAGCTCGAGTCCGATGAGAAAGAAAAATACCGCCATCAACCCGTCGTTCACCCACAAGATCAGGGGTTTGCTTAGTCCGTATTCGCCGAAGCTTACGGTAAATTTGGTCTTTAAAAATTCGTTGTAAAAATCGCTCAAAAACGTGTTTTGACACAGTAGCGCCGCGATCGTAGCGACCATCAGCAAAATCCCGCCGCTGGCTTCGTGTTTTAAAAACTCTTTTATTCCGCCCATTTTGCTTCCTTTTCGTAATTTTGGCGATTATAGCGTATTTTTACGCTCGCATAAAATTCGGGCGAATTTGGCTATAATCAAGTCAAATTTAAAGGTAAATTTAGTAGACGCATCTCTAAAATTTGCCGTGCCGCGCTTGCGGGAGCGGGACGCTTGCGCACGGTTTTTATAGATTAAGGAGCGAAAATGAATGAAATTTTAGATATATGTAAGCGTGCAAAGGCTGTTTGCGGCGAGCTTTTGAGACTTGATAGCAGGGCTAAATTTGAAATTTTAAACGCCGTGGCGGACGAGCTGCTAGCGCAAAAATAGGCTATAAAAGTGGCAAACGCCAAAGACCTTGCAAACGGCGAGAAATCGGGCCTTAGCTTGGTGTTGCTTGATCGTTTGCGACTAACGGATGCCCGCATCGAGGCTATGGCGAAGGGCGTGCGCGAGGTGGCGGGCTTTGCCGAGGTCGTAGGCGAAAATTTAGGCGGCTGGAGCCATCTAAACGGCATGCAAATCAGCCGCATTCGCGTGCCGCTGGGGGTGCTCGGTATCATCTCGCCCTTTTTGATCTTTTGTGGTGGCAAGCAAAATTGGAAAGCCGTAGTAAAAGCCAGATCTGTTTAACTCTTTATGCATTTTTGCTCCTTTTTGAAATTGTATCCCCTAGCACTTTAAGGCTTAAATTTTTAATGAATTTAGAAAAATTTTCAAAGCTTAGCTTAAGTGAGAAAAAGCGCTCTTTTATCAGCTTTTGGCTATCATTTTTTAAAAATTTAAGAGAGAAAAATGCGCAATCTAAATCAACTTTTCGTCTTTACAAACTCGCGTAAGATCAGGGAATTTAACGCTGGTTTTAGTGACGAGCTAATCCCAAAAAGTCTAAGCATCGCAGAGTTTTATAAAAAGGCCGTTTTTGTAAATGGCCGCTTTGAGTGCGATAGCACCTACGCTTTGGTGCTTATGAACAGAGCCTGTGCCAGCGTCAAAGAGGCAAACTCGGTGCTTAAAATCCCAACTGAGTTTTTTGAGTTTTTGAAAAACAACGACTATCTTTTTTCGTTTTTTAAAGAGCTAGCCATTAGCAAAAAGAGCATTGCTGAGATCAAATTTAACGACATTTACGCTGATTTTGAGGAGCATTTAAGCATACTTGAAGCGGTTTTAAAAGAGTATGAGAGCTTGCTTGATAAAGAGGATCTTTATGATGATATAACCCTGCCAAAAATTTACTCGATAAATGAAGCTTACATAAAAAGTTTTAGTGAAATTTCACTGCACATTGATGGCATTTTAAGCGAGTTTGAGTGGGAAATTTTAGAGAAAATTTCAAAACTAACAACGCTAAAAATTATCTTTCAAACTAGCGTTTTTAATAAAAAACTAATAGATAAGATAAGGCAAATTTCAGCCATTAGTGATTTTGAAAACTATAAAAAATATGAGCTAAATTTAAACACAAACGAGCTAACTTGCTTAGAAAATATCACAAAATTTGAGCCAGTTTTAGTGAGAAATTTCGCCACAAGAAGCTTGCAGTGCGCATACGTCATGGCAAAGGTGAGCGAGTTTGTGCGTGAGGGCATAAAGCCTGAAAATATCGCTGTCATATTGCCAGATGAGGGCTTTAGCGAGATTTTAAGGCTTCATGATAGCGCTAAAATTTTCAACTACGCCATGGGCGAGAGCTTTAAGAATACAAAATTTTATGAGGCGCTTTACTACATCACAAGAGCGATCAACGAAGAGGCAAGCCCAGTTTTTGATCAAAGTAAGTGCGAGAGCTACGAGGAGCTTGGATTTATTTTAAGCGAATTTGGCGTTAGCGAGCAGCTTTTTGAGAAATTTAAGGCTGGCTACTTTGAGGCGTGTGAATTTGGCAAATTTAAAGAGCTAATAGATGAGCTTTTGGTGCTTGAAAATGAGCCAAGATGCGAAGAGAAGCTCGCACTTGAGCTATTTAGGATGGAGAATTTATGCAGGTATTTTAGCTTTAGCCTAAAGCAGCTAAGTGAAATTTTCTTGTTAAATATCGCGCGCCTAAGCATTGACGACGTGGGTGGTGGAAAGATCAGCGTCATGGGCATGCTAGAGAGCCGTGGGATGAAATTTGATGGCGTTATTATAGTTGATTTTAACGATAGTTTTATCCCAGCTAGAAGCGCAAATGAGATGTTTTTAAACTCAAAAGTGAGGCAAAAAGCTGGACTTATAAGCTATGTGGAGCGTGAGAATTTGCAGAGATTTTACTACGAAAGCCTCATAAATAACGCCAAAAAAGTGGCGATCTCATGCACTGTAAATGAAGAAAATATTGAGTCGAGATTTCTTAAAAATTTCAAAACAATAAAGGATGAGAAATTTAGCGATGAGGCCTATTTAAAGCTATTTTTAAAAGGAGAGGCGAGCTTAAATTTAAGCGATGATGAGATCATTTTAAGGCATGATTTTTTCACAAAACCGCTCTCGTTTTCAACGCTAAATTTATATATAACTTGCCCAAGAAAATACTACTACACAAAGATAGCTCACATAGATGCGCCAAAAGCTATAGCTGGTGAGCTTGGCACAAAGCAAGGAAATAGCGTTCATAGCGCACTTTTTGAATACTATACGAGTGAGTTTTATAAGCAAAATAACACCTTTGATCTAGCCATTTTTAAAGAGATGCTAGCAAGGCAAAATCTTACGCCACTTGAGTTTGAAATTTGGACGCATAAATTTAAAGAGTATGAAATTTATGAAAACGAGCGTTTAAGGGCTGGTTTTAGGGTGCTTGAGTGCGAAAAAGAGGTGCAAAGCGAGTTTTGTGGCGTGCAGATAAAGGGATTTATCGATAGGATCGACGTTGGCGCAAACGGCGACATGCTTATACTTGATTATAAAACGGGCGAGGCAAATGTAAATTCGCTCCAGCTTGCCTTTTATGAAGCACTTTACGGCGGAGAGGTGCGAAGTGCTTACTATGCCCTAAAAAACGAGCCTGAGCTACTCTCATCTAAAAAAAGCGTGAGCGATCTGGAGGCTGAGATAGAGAAGCTAAAAGAGATAAATGGTAGCGAGATAAATTTTGAAAGAAAGAGCGGTGCTTGCAAATTTTGCGACTATGCGCTGCTTTGCAGGAGAGAGTTATGAAGGATTATTTAGCGTTAAAAGCTAGTGCAGGAAGCGGCAAGACCTTTGCTCTAAGCGTTCGCTACATCGCTTTGGTGCTGCGCGGCGAAAATATAAACGAGATAATCGCTCTAACTTTCACCAAAAAAGCGGCCAACGAGATGAAAGAGAGGATAATCTCCACTTTTTTAAATTTACATACAAAAGAGAAAAAGGGCGAGCTTGACAAGGTCTGCAAGGAGCTTGGACTAAGCCAAGATGAGGCGATAAAAAGGCGAGATGAGCGCCTTGGCGTCTTTTTGCAAAGTGAGCTAAAAATTTATACATTTGATGCGTTTTTCTCTGGGATTTTGAAGAAATTTAGCCAAAATTTAGGCATTAGCCCTGATTACAGCGTGCAAGATAGCTTGCAAGATCTGGCGTGGAAAAAATTTGTAAAAGAGGCGAGCAAGGATAAAAAACTTCTTAGCGAGCTAGCCTTAATGATGATCATTTCAAGTCAAAAAGAGGCTAGCTTTTCGCAGACTTTGGCGAAATTTTATGAGAGCTTTGGCGGCGAGCTAAAAGATAGTGGCGCAAGCTATCCAGATGATAGCAAGGTAAGGGCGGCGCAAAAGGCGATAAATGAGCATATAGCCTTGCAAAATGGCGCTAGCGATGTAGCTAAAAAGACATTTAGCGAGCAGAATTTATTTGAGCTATTTAAGAGTAAGGTTTTTGCTAGAGAAAGCCTAGACTACCGCTCTTTTAGCAAAATTTACACAAGTGAGCTTGATAGGCTCTTTTTTGAGCTAAAAGAGGCAGCAAAAAACTACATTTTAGAGGTCGAAAAGTATAGGCTAAGTGGCTTTAGCAAGCTATTAAAGCTTTATAAGACGTCAAATTTAGAGCTAAACAAGGAGATAAATGCGTTAAGCTTTGCTGATATAAACAAGCTGGTTTTTAAGCTTTTGGTGCAAAGCTTAGACAAAGAGGCGCTTTATTTTAGGCTTGATGGCAGGATAAATCACCTCTTAGTCGATGAGTTTCAAGATACAAACGTGATCCAGTATGAGATCATCTTACCGCTCATCGCTGAAATCGTCTCTGGATACGGACAAAACGGCCTTGGAAGCTTCTTTTACGTGGGTGATACGAAGCAGAGTATCTATAAATTTAGGGGTGGCAAAAAGGAGCTTTTTGACAAGCTTGGAGATGATTTTAGTCAGATAGATATAGAAAATTTACCAAGCAACTACCGCAGTTTAAAGGCTCTGGTGAAATTTAATAACGCCGTTTTTGAAGAAATTTATCATAGATATGGGCTTAGTTTTGAGCCACAAGAGCCAGCTAAAAAAGATGAGACGCTAAGCTATGAGGTAAGTGGCGAGTGTGCGTATTTTGAAGTAGAAAAAGATGACTACGGCTACTTGCGTGTGCTAAGCGATGAAGATATCGCAGGTGCGGTCGTTTCGCAAGCAAGTGAGCTTTTAAAAGCTGGCGTAAATGCAAGCGATATAACTGTGCTTTGCTGGAAAAATAGCGACATTAGCCTCATCTCAGAAGTGCTTAGTAGTGCAGGGATAAAAAGCGTCAATGAAGGCACTTTGGAGCTAAAAAGAACGCCGCTTGTCGCTGCTATCATCGAGTATGCGAAATTTTGCCTATTTAAAGAAGAAATTTATGAAAAAAATGTAAAAGCGCTAGTAAATGCAAATGTCAAAAAACTAAGCATAAAGCCAGAAGTGAGTGCTACAAATAGCCTATTTTACCTAGCTAAAAATTTAGGCATAAGCATGGCTGATGTTGATATTTTAAGGCTTTTTGAGCTAAGCGCGGGGTATAAAAATTTAAGTGATTTTATATTTAACCTTGAAAACTTTAGCTCTAAAATCAGCCCAAAAAGTAGCGACGGCGTGAGAGTGATGACCGTGCATAAGTCAAAGGGGCTTGAGTTCGCTCACGTCATAGTTTGCGACATGATGGGCAAGGGCAGGGGAGATGACTCAAATTTCATAACCGAATACAGCGAAAAGGGCGAGTGGATCGTAAAGAGTAAAATTTCAGGTAGAGAAAATTTTGATAGCGACTATGCAAGCGTTTTGGAGCAGATGAAGGAGCTTGAAAAGCAAGAAAATATCAATAAAATTTACGTCGCTTTCACAAGGGCAACAAAGTCGCTCATCATCATCAAACAAGCCGTCCCAAGCGGAAATAGCCCAAGCTTTTTCTCGTTTTACACAAGAAGCGACAAGAGTGAAGCAAACGACTATCTTGATCTAAAAGAGTTTAGCTTTGGCAAAATTTTGCCTAGCAAGAGCGAGCAAAAAGAGACGAAAAAAGATGAGAAATTGCCTGAAATTTTAAGGATAGAGAGGCAAGAGGTAGAGGCGAAAGAGCAAAAGACGAGTGGTAAAAATTTAAGTGCGATATATTTTGGTCTGGCGTTTCACTATCTGCTTGAGATGAGCGAGAAATTTGATGAAATTTCACTAGAAAAAGCTAAAAATTTGATGCTAAATAAATTTCATAAATTTTTGCCGCTTGAAGTCCTTGAAGATGCCTATAAAAGGGCAAAAATGCTTATAAATGAGCCAAAATTTATAGAGTGCATAAAGGGTAAAGAAATTTACAAAGAGCAGCCATTTAAAGTGAAAAATGAGCTAAAACAGATGGATCTTTTTTGCTTTAATGAGCGTGAAATTTGCGTGATTGATTATAAAACGACAGACAAAAATATAGAAGAGAACAAAAAGCAGGTAAAAGAGTATAAAGATGCGCTCGCTAAATTTTATGAAAAACATAGTATAATCGCCGTCATTTTTTATGCACTTGAAGGCAAAATTTCATATATTGAAGTTTAAATGCTACTTAATTTAAGATTTGTCAAAGCATTGTTTAAATACAATCACAACTCAAAAATTAACTTGGCAAAGGTAAGAAAATGACAAAAATAACAAAGCCAAACGAAGTTAAGCGAGACTGGATCGTAGTTGATGCAGCTGGTAAGCGCTTTGGTAGATTGCTAACAGAGGTAGCAACTATACTTCGTGGCAAAAACAAACCATGCTTCACGCCAAACGTAGATTGTGGCGACTATGTTATCATCATAAATGCTTCTAAAGTAGAATTTACTGGTAATAACAAAGCTGAAGATAAACTTTATCACAGACACTCAGGATATTTTGGCAGCGTAAAGAGCGAGAAATTTGGCGATTTGATAGCAAATAAGCCAGAAAAACTATTTAAATTAGCTGTTCGTGGTATGCTTCCAAAGACAAAACTTGGAAGAGAGATGATAAAAAAACTAAAAGTTTATGCTGGCAGTGAGCATCCTCATACGGCACAAATAGCTAAAAAAGAAGGAAAATAATTATGGCAAAAGTTTATGCAACTGGTAAAAGAAAAACTGCCGTAGCAAAGGTTTGGATAAAAGCTGGAAGCGGTAAAATCGTAGTAAATGGTATGGATCTTAACACTTGGCTTGGCGGTCACGAGGCTATCAAGCTTAAAGTTATTCAACCACTTTTAGTAACAAAACAAGAGAGTTTAATAGACGTAGTAGCTACAACTTTAGGTGGCGGTTATTCAGCACAGGCTGAAGCTTTAAGGCACGGCATTTCACGTGCTTTAGCTGATATGGATGCTGATTTTAGAGCGGCGCTTAAACCAAAAGGCTTGCTAACTAGAGATTCTCGTGTTGTTGAACGTAAGAAATTTGGTAGAAGAAAGGCTAGAAGAAGCCCACAATTCTCTAAACGTTAATGGTTTTTTGCAAGTGCTTTTGTATTTTGCAAAATTTAGGTTATGTAAATTGTCAGATTTACATTAAGAATTTGGTTATAATTTAAAGTTGATTTATTTTTATTTAGGTAAAATTATAGTCAACATTAAAAATCCCTATTTGAAAGGAATTCTATTATGAAAAAGATTGCTTTAGCTATGGTTGCCGCAACAGCGGTTTTTGCGTCTAACGCAGCATACAACTATGAGATCACTCCAACTATCGGTGGTGTTCATCCAGAAGGAAATCTACGTGTAAAAGACCACAATTTTGTTGGTATTAGAGCGGCTAGAAACCTTGAAGATTTCTTCTTTGATCAAGTTGAGCTTGGTGTTGATTACTCTCAAAAACTAAAAGAGAGAACAGGTGACGTTGTAAGAGAGGGTAGAGCTCTTAGATACCACGCTAACCTTGTAAAAAATATCGTTGACTTTGGACCAGTTAGCCTATATGGTTTAATCGGTGCTGGTTATGAAGATGTTCCAGCTATTTTTGTTAAAAACGAAGATGGCGGTTTTGGTCAATACGGTCTTGGTTTAAGATACCAAGTAACTGATAGATTTGCTCTTAAAGCAGAGGCAAGAGATGCTATCAAATTTGAGCACGCTGATCACAACCTATTCTATTCACTAGGCTTTGGCATCGGTCTTGATTCAAAAGCAGCTCCAGTTGTAGCAGCAGCTCCAGCAGCAGCTCCAGCAGCAGCTCCAGCCCCAGTTCTTGATGATGACAATGACGGCGTGCCAAATGATATCGATCAATGCCCTAACACTCCAGCTGGTGTAGTTGTTGACGAAAGAGGATGCGAGAAAGTTATCGTTCTTAGAGACCTAGATGTTAACTTCGCATTTGATAGCTACAAAGTTGGACCAAAATATGCAGCTGAGATCAAAAAAGTAGCTGACTTTATGGGCGAACACCCAGATTATAAAGTTGTACTTGCTGGTCACACTGATAGCGTAGGTGCAGAAGCTTACAACCAAAAACTATCTGAGAAAAGAGCAAAAGCAGTGGCTGAGGTTCTTGCTGGTTACGGCGTAGAAAAAGCTAAAATTTCTACAGTTGGTTACGGCGAACTTAAACCAATCGCTACAAATAAAACTAAAGAAGGTCGCGCTCAAAACAGACGTGTTGAAGCTACTTTCAATAAATAATTTTATTATTTAAAATTACTTCCTTAGGGCTTGGCTTCGGCTGAGCCCTTTTTTATTTCTGCGGAGATTATCATGAAAAAAACTATACTTTTTGACTTAGATGGCACACTTATAGACTCTACTTCTGCTATTTTAAAAGGTTTTGATGCGGCGTTTTTAGCCCACGACAAGAAAGAGCCTGATCATGATGCACTAAAATCTCTAGTAGGATATCCGCTTGAAATAATGTTTGAAAAACTCGGTGCGAAGAAGAATTTAATAGGTGAATATGTAAAAGAGTATAAAGCTTGCTATGAGAAGATCTATTTAGATGAGACTGTGCTTTTACCGCATGCTATGGATGCTTTAAAAGAAGCTAGCACGCTTGCTGATGTTGGTGTTGTTACGACAAAGACATCAAAATTTTCTATCATTTTACTTGAGCATTTGGGCGTTATGAAATTTATAAAAACGGTTGTTGGACGAGATGATGTAGTAAATCCAAAACCAGATCCAGAACCTATAATTTTAGCTTTAAAGAGACTAGACAAAGAAAAAGATAATGCCTTTATGGTTGGCGATACCATAATGGATCTAAAGGCTGCTAAAGCTGCTCTTATAACGGGCGTTGGCCTTACATGCGGATATGGTATAGAGTCTGATTTAAGGCAATTTAGCGAGCATATATTTGCAAATCCACATGAGGCTGTCAGCTTTATCAAAGAAGCACAATAGTGAAAGTTTATTAAAGCCCCTGAATCTGATACCTTTTAAACGTAAATTTATTCATAAATTTTTGTTTTAACTTATTACAAAACGTTTTGATGGACTAAAAAGAATTTTTAGTTTCATATCAAAAATGTCTGCTACTATTTTGATATGATTATTGATCTAAACAAATCCTTACCTTTAATAAATTCTGCATTCGATTTGTTGTTCTAGATAAATTTGCTAGCAAAATATGCCAACTAATATGCTTGTATTAGAATTCGTTAGGTAGAGACTTTGTTGGTCTCGAAAAGGAGCCAGAATTTATAAATATTGCACTTTTAAGCGAAGCTGGCGTGGAGGCTGAGTTTGTATATAAGATAAGCGAGGGCAGACCAAACGTCGAAGATAGGCTTAAAAACGGCGACATCGCACTTGTTATAAATACAAGCGATACAAAATCAAGCGTGGATGATGGCAAAAAGATCCGCCAAAATGTACTTAGATTTAAAATTCCATATTTTACAACGATCCGTGCAGCACTCGCAGCTGCCAAGTCGCTAAGCACAGTTCAAACTGGCAAAGCACTCGAAGTAAAAAGCTTGCAAGAGTATCTAAGCGAGAGATAGTAAATTTAGTGGCAGTTTTGGCTGCCACTAGCTAAATTTCACTTTTCTATTTGATTAGCTATTTTTTAAAGCGCTAGCTACCTTTAAAGCACTTGCAAAGGCAAAATGCAAGTTGTATCCACCAAGCATACCAGTGATATCTAAAACCTCTCCTATAAAGTAAAGCCCTTTTACGCTTTTACACTCTAAATTTTCATCTAAAAACTCTGTTTTTACACCACCTTTTGTAACTTCAGCCCTTTCAAAGCCAAATGTCCCAGCTGGAGCAAACTCATAAGTAAAAAGCCTTTTTATGATACTCTTTTCATCATCATTAAATTCATAATAAGCTCTATCTTTTAAACCAAAATTTCTTAAAAACTCCAGCACAAATCTCTTTGGCAATGGCAAAACTGAACTAAGCTGCTTTTTGCCATTTATTAAATTTTTCTCACTAAATTTAGGCAAAAAATTTATGCAAATTCGACCCTTTTGCCAAAAAAGTGAGGCGTTTAGTATCGCTGGACCACTTATTCCTCTATGTGTAAAAAGCAGATCGCCACTAAATTTATGGCTCTCGATTTTGGTATTTATCACTACATCCGCACTTAGACTAACGCCGCTAAGCTCTTTAAACCAAAACTCATCTTTTTGCACGCTAAAGCCAACAAGAGCAGGGGCAGGCATTGAGAGCTCAAGGCCAAATTCGCTAGCTATCTTGTAGCCAATATCGCTTGCGCCAAGGGCTTTGTAGCTTAGTCCGCCACTTGCGATGACCAAATTTCTAGCTCTAAATTTCTCATCTCTCGTTGAAATTTCAAAAATTTCATCTATTTTTTTGGTGCCAAGAACCTCTTTGTTATAAAAAATATCAGCATTTTGCCTTTTTAAAAGCAGGCTCAAAACGCTCTTTGCACCGCTATCGCAGAAAAATTGATTTTGTTTTTGCTCACTAAATTTAAGCTCACTAAAAAATTTCAAAACCTGATCAGGGCTTAGTACTTTTAAAATTTGCTCTATAAATTTTTGCTCGCCAAGGTAGTTTTTGGCGCTTACAAAGCGGTTTGTGATGTTGCACCTGCCGCCACCGCTTGCTAAGATCTTTTTGCCAGCGCTGCTGTTTTTCTCTAAAATGGCAACCTTTTTGCCCCTTAAATTTGCCCCTAAAAAGAGCCCGCTAGCGCCAGCACCAACGATGATGACGTCGTAGATCAAAACTTCAAGCTCTCTTTTAAGGCCGCCTCGCTTGTTAGGCGAGAGTCGAATTTGATCACTTGATTTTTCTCATTTTTGTAATAATCCACCACGCCTTTTTGGCTGTTTAGAAGCTCTAAATTTAAGCTCGCTTCTGGGCTTAGGTAGATATTTTTAAAAATTCTTGGATCGCTTAGGCTAAATAGCAAAACAAGCCAGATCACGCAAAGCACCACGCAGATGATGGCAAGCACTTTAAAACTAAAAGCGTGCATGATGTATCCGCCAAACGCGCCCCCAACGAAGCTTCCAAAGTAGCCAAATGAGTTAAAGATACCAAGAGCGGTGCCTTTTTGTGAGGACTTTACAAATTTTGTCGCGGTTGATTGCATGATTGGCTCGTGAAGGTTGAAACCTATAAAAAATATCGCGATGCCAAACACAAATATAAATTTCGTAAAGCTAAAGGCAAAAATGGCGTAGGTTAGAGCAAAAAGCAATGTGCCAGCTATCAAGATGACCTTGCTAAGCCCCTTGCCATCGCCCAGCGCGCCAGCTAGCCCCATAGCCAAAAAGCCAAGCACGGCGCCAAGCGTATAGACCTTGTAAAGCTCGCTGCTCTCATAGCCATACTCTTTTACTAAAACGATAGGGATCACCAAAAATGCGATGCTTGTGAGCATCTTTTGCATGAAAGAGGTGAAATTTATGATCATGTAGTCTTTTTGTAAAAAGAGCTTGCCAAATGGCACCTTTTGGGCCTTTGCGCTCACTTTTATCTCTTTTGGCACGACGGTGTAGAGTAGCACGACGCAAAGCAAGCTAAGAGCGGCACTTAGATAAAATAGGCTTGAAAGCCCGTAGTCCTTGGCAAGAAGCGGTCCAAGCACCATCGAAAGCGTGAAGCTAAGCCCTATAAAAGCGCCCATTATCGCCATGGCTTTTGAGCGGTTTTCTTCAGCCACAAAGTCGCTTATCATCGCTGTTGCCACAGCTCCCACAGCTCCCACGCCTTGTAAAAATCTACCAAAAAGCATCGTGTAAATTTCACTTGCCAGCGCGCAGACGATAGAGCCAGCCACAAAGATCAAAAGGCCGATGGTTAGGGCTTTTTTGCGGCCGATCTTGTCTGAAAGAGCGCCGAAGGGCACTTGAAATATCATCTGTGAGATCGCATAGACGCCTACTATTAGCCCGACTAAAAACTCATTTGCGCCGCTTAAATTGAGCGCATAGAGGCTAAGAACTGGCAGGACTATGAAAAGCCCAAAAAATCTGCTAGCTACGATAAAAGATAGTGGCAAAACGCTTTTTAACATAAATTTTCCCTTGTTTTTAAAAGGACTAAGTTTATCATTTTAACACTAATTTAAATTTAAAAATTTTAATCTACTTTTTTGTAAAATACGCCCAAAAATCAAGGAGTTTTGCGATGAAAATCGTGCTTGCGACATCAAATTTAGATAAAGTAAAAGAGATAAAAGAGTTTTTAAAAGGCTATGAAATTTACGCACTAAGCGAGGTTGTAAAGCCATTTGAGATCGTTGAAGATGGTAGCAGCTTTCAAGCAAATGCGCTCATAAAGTCAAAAGCGGTTTTTGCAAAGCTTAAAGAGCAAGGGCTTGATAGTGAGTTTATCGCACTTAGTGATGATAGTGGCATCAGCGTTGATGCACTTGGTAGCGAGCCAGGGATCTACTCAGCGCGCTACTTTGACCTTGATGAAAATGGCAAAGTGTGCGGCAAAAACGCAAATGACGCAAACAACAGAGCAAAGCTAATTAGCAAGCTAAAGGCGCTAAATTTAAAGAGCTCGTCAGCTCACTACACCGCCTGTATCGCCATTAGCTCAAAATTTGGCGACTACACGACGCATGGCTTTATGTATGGCGAAGCGATAGATGAGGAGCGCGGCACAAACGGCTTTGGCTACGACGCACTCTTTATCCCAGATGGCTTTACAAAGACGCTTGGCGAGCTAGATAACGAGACAAAGCTCAAAATTTCTCACCGCTCAAAGGGGCTAGAGCTTGCAAATTTCGTGCTAAAGAGCCTAAAGAAAAACTTTAGTTAAGCTCCTTTAGTCCTTTGCTGGCTCGCTCTAAAAGACCCAGCGCGCGAGGGTTTTGCTCTTTGCCTTTTAAAATTTCAAGCACTTTTTTGTAGTTTTTGGCAGCTTCGTCCTTTCTTTCAAGCTTTGCTAGGTCGTTAGCAAGCTCTACTAAAAGCTCTGAGCGCACAAGCTCGTTGCCACTTAGATCTGGCGTGATATCAAGTAAATTTAACGCTAAAATGTGGTTTTCGTAGGCTTTTGCAAAGTCATTTTTCATGTAGTAGGTGCTGCCGATAGACTTTATGCAAAGCAGCTCGTCGCGCATTGGGGTATTTGGCGTGACGTCATAAATTTTTTGAGCTTCTTGAAAATTAGCAAGCGCTTCGTCATATTTGCCTAGCGCCTTTTTTGCTGCGCCTATGTTTTGATAAGAGCGAGCTAGCAGCAGTTTGTCGCTAACGTTTGCCGCGAGCTCTAGGGCTCTTTGTGAGAGCTCTAACGCCCTTTGTGGCTCTTTATTTACCATGCAAATGCTAGCGCCATTTATGAGCGAAGTGATCGCCTGCTCGGTGTTGTCCTCTTTTAAGCAGACATCAGTCGCTTGCTCGGCTAAATTTATAGCGCGAGCTAAATTTCTATCACTTTTATAAAACTCATTTACGCTCTCTTGCACCAGCTCGTCGCAGCTATTTGCAAAGAGGCAAATAGGCACTAAAAATGGCAAAATTTTATTCATCTTTTTACCTTTAAAATTTGGCTCATTTTACCTTTTGAAGCTAGAAATTTATATTAACTTTGCTAAAATCACTAAAATTTTAAGGAGCCAAAAATGTCAAATATCTTAATCATCGGAGCAGGTGGCGTTAGCCAAGTCGCAACCGTAAAATGTGCGATGAACTCGGACGTTTTTACAAATATCACCCTAGCAAGCCGCACAAAAAGCAAGTGCGACGCGATCGCTAAATTTATAAAAGATCGCCTTGGCGTGCAGATAAACACCGCGCAGATCGACGCTGACGACACAGCGGCCGTAGTGGAGCTCATCAAACAAACAAAGGCTGATCTGCTACTAAATGTCGCGCTGCCGTATCAAGACCTAACCCTTATGGACGCTTGTGTAAAGGCTGGCATACCTTACATCGACACCGCAAACTACGAGCACCCAGACACCGCAAAATTTGAGTATAAGCTTCAGTGGGCGAAGGATGGTGACTTCAAAAACGCTGGCACCATGGCGCTTCTTGGCTCTGGCTTTGACCCGGGCGTGACAAACGTATTTTGCGCCTATGCACAGCAAAATTTATTTGACGAGATCCACGAGATCGACATCCTAGACTGCAACGCTGGCGATCACGGATATCCATTTGCGACAAATTTCAACCCAGAGATAAATTTACGCGAAGTTAGCGCAAATGGCCGCTACTGGGAGGCTGGCAAGTGGATCGAGACAAAGCCTATGGAGATCATGTTTAAGTGGGACTACCCAAAAGTTGGCGTCAAAGATAGCTATCTGCTCTATCACGAGGAGCTAGAAAGCTTAGTAAAAAACATCAAAGGACTAAAGAGAATTCGCTTTTTCATGACCTTTGGACAAAGCTACCTAACCCACATGAAGTGCCTAGAAAACGTGGGAATGCTCCGCATAGACGAGGTCGAGCATAACGGCATGAAAATCGTGCCGATCCAGTTTTTAAAGACGCTTCTACCTGATCCTGCAAGCCTTGGTCCTCGCACAAAAGGCAAAACAAACATCGGCTGCGTGATACGTGGGCTAAAAGATGGCAAAGAGCGCCAAGTCTATATCTACAACGTATGCGACCACGAGGCTTGCTACGCCGAGACAGGCGCGCAGGCTGTTAGCTACACCACAGGCGTGCCAGCGATGATCGGCTCGATGATGGTGGCAAAAGGCATCTGGAGCGGAAAAGGTGTCTTTAACATGGAGAATTTCGACGCAAAACCTTTCATGGACGAGCTAAATAAGCAGGGGTTGCCGTGGGAGGTAATCGAAATGAAACCAGGAGAGAGATACGAAGTTTAAAATTTAGACTTATTAGGCTTGTCTTTTTCTACTTATACTTCGTTGGTTTTAAATTTTGCTCGGTCATTACCCACTCGGTAACTCCCGTCACAAAATTTAAAACCGCCTTGTCTAAGCGAAAAATCCTGCACCTAAATTTATTAAATTTAATATCTTGAAAGACTATATGTCTAGTCTTGGGATGAAAATTTCTTTGCAACCCCAAAATCCATCTCACGATACTTCATCAGAGACTTTGTGACATTTAAATTTTAATAACACGCTCCGCTTAAAAATCGAATTTCGACTCGTCTAAGCGAAAAAAACTTCGCCTGAGTTTTATTAAATTTTATTTTGTTTGGTCATTACCAGATTGGCAGCTCTTGCCTCAAAATTTAAAACCATCTCGTCTAGATAAAAATCACCTCGCCTAATTTTTGCCTTTAATTTTAAACCTCTTTGCCAAACAAAACCTTGATAAATTTACCTCACTCCACCAAAGCAAATTTTCTAAATTTACGCCCAAAGCTAGTTTTGGGCGCTTGTTGCTGTAAATTTATAAATTTATGCTATATCTACGAAATCTTAATCGCAGCTAAAAAAGGGGAAATCTTGCAATCAACAAAAACATCTATCTGGTTTTTAGTCATCCTAAGCGGTCTAATGGCCTGCACCTCGCTATCAACGGATGTCTATCTGCCTGCCATGCCTACGATGGAGCGACAGCTTCATGGCGATGCGGAGCACTGGCTTTTTGATCGGTTTTGCTATCGCACAGCTCATTTGGGGGCCCATTAGCGACAGGATAGGGCGAAAGCTCCCGCTATTTATCGGTATGGCGCTCTTTGTCGTTGGCTCCATCGGATGTGCCATGTCACAAAGCATGAGCGAAGTGATAATCTGGCGTATCTTTCAAGCCACAGGCGCGTGCGTGGGACCTATGCTTAGCCGTGCGATGATCAGCGATGTTTTTGAAAATAGCGAAGCTGCAAAGATGCTTTCAAACTTAGTCATCATTATGGCTGCAGCTCCTATCATAGGACCGCTGCTTGGTGGCGCATTACTAGAGATTGGCACTTGGCACTGGATATTTTGGCTAATGGCAGCTGCAAGTGCTTTTTTGTTTATCCTTATCTTCTTCTTGCCAGAGACGTTGCCACAGCAGAAGCGCTCAAAAGAGCCGATGATAAACTCGTTTAAGAGCTATTTTGTGCTTATAAAAGATGCTAAATTTATGAAATACACTCTAAGTGTAACCTTCTTTTACATCGCAGCATACGCCTTTATCACGGGATCGTCATTTGTTTATATAGATTATTTTGGCATACCGAGCAAGTACTATGGCTTTTTGTTTGGCGTAAATATACTTGGTGTGGCGGCGCTTAGTTTTTTAAACAAGAGCTTGGTCAATAAATTTAGCCTAAATTCGCTTCTTATTACCTCAAGTACAGTCGCTTTTGTTGCTGCGGCTTTGCTTTTAGCGCTTACCTTTTTTGGTGTCGCCGGAGTTTGGGGCGTTATCATACCTATGTTTTTCGTCTTTAGTATGAACGGTATCATCGCCTCTTGCTCAAATGCAGCCGCTCTTAATCAAGCACCTCAAGAGATGAAAGGCAGAGCAAATGCTCTCATTGGCTCACTGCAATATGGAAGCGGTATCGTCTCATCAGCCATGCTAGCACTCTTTACGACCACGACGCCACTTATCATGTCAGCCATCATCTTTGTCTTTATATTTTTGTGCTGGCTGGCTGCCTATCTAAACAAATAAACTCTCAAAAGGGCTTAAATGCCCTTTAAATTTAAAGCTATTTCACCTATAATAAAGCCAAAATTTAAAAGGAAATTTTAGTGCTAACGATAGAAAATTTATATATTTTGGTAGCAGCTCTTACGCTTATCTGCATGGTGTTGGTAGCTTTTTTGATAAATGCAAAGATGCAAAATGCAAAACAAAGAGAAGTTTTAGAAAAATTACAAGATGAGTTAAAAGATAGCGAGCGGCTAAATATCGAGCAAAGAGCGAAGCTTGAAGCAAGTAGCGACAAGATAGATGAGCTAGCTAAAAATTTAGACGAGTATAAAATTTCACTCAAGCAAAAAGACGAAAAAGAGGACGAGCTAGAGCGCGAGCTAAGGCGTCTAAATGAGGAGCTTGGCAGTCAGACAAAGATGGCTGAGATGGCAAAGTCGCTATCTTTAAATTTACAAAGCGAGCTTAGCGCAAAAGAGGATGAGCTAAAAAGATCAAACGAGAGTGAAAACGAGCTAAAACGCGCTATCGTCGCTCTAAAAAGCGAGATCGAGGCCAAAGAAAACATTCTAAGATCGCAAGAAGAAAATTTAAACAAGGTGAAAAACGAGCTTAATTTAGAGTTTGCAAACCTTGCAAATAAGATATTTGAAGAAAAAAGTGCAAATTTCTCAAAAAATAGCAAAGAGTCGCTTGAGCTCTTGCTAACACCACTTGGGGAGAAGATAACAAGCTTTGAAAAGAGGGTAAATGACGCCCACAGCGACTCGCAAAAGAGCGCAGGCGAGCTTAGTGCGCAGCTAAAAGAGGTGGTCGAGCTTGGCAAAAATATGTCAAAAGAGGCAAACTCGCTAAGCACGGCGCTAAAAGGCAGCAACAAAGTCCTTGGCAACTGGGGCGAGATGCAGCTTGAGCGCACACTGGAGGCTGCTGGGCTAGAAAAGGGCACGCACTACGTGACGCAAGAGAGTTTTGACGTGAGCGGCAAGAAGCTCATACCTGACTTTGTCATAAATTTCCCAGACGACAAACAGATGATAATAGACAGCAAAGTCTCACTCCACGCCTATGAAAAAGCAGTCGCGGCAGCTGACCAGGCGCAGAGCAAGCTAGCCCTTAGCGAGCACATCGCTTCGATAAAAAAACACATCGACGAGCTAGCTAAAAAAGACTACTCATCGCTTGTGAAAAGCCCTGATTTTGTGCTGATGTTTGTGCCAGTTGAGCCGGCATTTTTGGAGGCTTTGAAATTTGATCCAAATTTATTTAACTACGGCTACGAGAAAAAAGTGGTGCTAGTCTCGCACACGACGCTCATGCCGCTACTTCGTGTGGTGGCAAATTTGTGGCGCATGGAAAATGGCAACAAAGAGGCAAAAGAGATATTAAAGAGTGCAAATGAAATTTATGAGAAATTTTGTACCGTCGCTGATAAGCTAAATAGGCTTGGAAACTCGGTGAGATCGGTAAATGATAACTTCAATGAGGTCGTTAAAAGTGTGAGTGGTCAAGGTGGGCTTGATAGCAGGCTGGAGAAATTTAAAAAGATCGCTCTAAATCCCAAAGATACGCAGGTAAAAGAGCTTGAAGCAAGACCTAGAGAGATCTTGCTAGCTAGCTCTAAAGAGTAAATTTAGAAATTTAGAGCAAAAGTTTTTTGGCAGGCGCTAAAGAGCCTTTAAATTTAGTGATGCATGTGCATATTAGTTGAGTTATCATCACTCATATTTTGCATCATCATGTGGTGATCGTGCATTGGCATATCTGCTGGCATGTTCATTGGCATGTTCATCTGCATATCCATTGCTCCATTTTCAGCCTTGTAGCCTGTTATGGTAGGATCAACCATGCCAAATATCATAGCGACGTGTGCGACGATCAAGGCAAATATGAGTAGGCAAAAGTGAAGCTTTAGCTTTGCCTTTTCGCTTGCGTTTTTGTAGATCAAATTTAGCTCTAAAAGCGCGATGCCAAGAAGTGGGATGACGCCGATGAGATATGAGTAAATAGCGATGACATCGGCATATCCGCGCCATTTTATGGTTGGATAAATTTTTGCCATAAAATAGATCACAAGAGCTGTAAAATAGACCCCAAGCACTATGCCAACAAATTTGCTAATAGCTTTAAAGCCAGCATTTTTGCCGCTATCCATGTGATACATCGTAAAAAACTCCATCGCCACCAAAAGCTCAGCAAGCCCCATAGGTATCACCATATAGAGGATTAGATTGTAAGGTTGATCTAGCGATAAAAGCTCCATGTAGTGTGTCATTACCATTGTAAATCCTTTGTAAAAATTTAAAGAAATTTACTACCAAAGGGCTAAGATAGTTAAAAAATATCAAGAATAGTTGCGGGATTTAAGCGGATGTTAAATTTACTCCTAGCTCGAGTAAGAGCAAATTTAACCATTTTAGTCTTTAAACTCGTGTGAGATGACTGGGGAGAATTCCTCCCAGTGAAGTTTTGTTTTAAAGGTCGGCATCTTGCTTTGATAAGGCTCTTTTTTAAGCGCAGTAACCGCGACGCTATCGCCTTGTGGCTTGGCTGGTGCCTCTAGGCTTAAAACAGCTCTTTCAAGCTCGATGAAGTCTTGCAAGATGATCGCATAGGAGTGGAAGAAATTTGCATTTTTATGAGCCAAAAGTAGCGAGCCAAACTCATCTATAAATAAATTTAAAGTCTCGATAAAAAGCTTGTCGCTGATATTTTTTGCGCCATTAAATTCGTCATTTAAAAACGTCGCCATCGCCAAAAATATAAAGCCAACGTAGTCCTCGCTGTCTTTGCAAAGCTCCTTATCACGCCTATATGGGCTAAGGTTTAGGCAGTGGATCACCCTAAGTCTAGCAGCTCCGTTGTCTCTGCCCTCTTCATAAAATGAGGCGCTTAAAGGGATATTTGTAAAGCCAAAAAGAACCTCATTTTGCTCATTTACAAGCTCTTTAAAGCTAAATTTTTCTAAATTTGCAAATGCCTCTGCGCTTTGCTCGCTCAAAGGATTTTGCGCTAGGTAGCTTAGCTGCTCTCTCCACCTTGCAAATTTCTCATCACTCGTGTGAAAAAATAGCGGATAAGCTAAAAATTCGTAAAAATATGCCCTTGCTTTTGTGATGTTCTTATCCATTTAATAAATCCTCTCTCATCGCGTTTAGTTGGGCTTGCACCATGATCTTTGCCTTGCAGTCGGCACAGCAGTAAAGAGCTTTTATCTTGGCTCTGTCGTTGCCAAAACGTGGCTGCATGATCGCTGCGATCTTCTCGACTGCTTTTTTAGTCGCAAACTCTTTTCCGCACTCCACGCAGGCAAAGAGCTCATCATGCGCAAGCTCGCTATAAACGAAGCTCTCAGGCTTAAGTGCAAGTTTACCGACCTCAAGCGAGATGGTGTTTTTCTCAGCGCAGCTTAGCTCACAGTAGCCACAGGCGGTGCAAACGCTTGGGTTAAATAAAATCGAATTTGTCTTCTTATCAGCCACCAAGGCGCTTACGTTACAAGCGCCGACACAGCTAAGGCAGAGCGTGCAAGTTTCAGCGTTTATCTTAACCTCGCCGTATCTTATCATCTCGCCACTTTTTACCACGCCAAGATCATCGCTACCTACGATAAACTCAAGCCTTTTGGCAAAAATTTCTCTCTTTGGCAGCGCATATTCGTTAATTGAGTGTTGAGAGCCAGCTATTAGTTTTGCTTTTTTAAGTGCGATTTCAAGCTCAGCCTTGTCTTTTGCGTGATGTATCGCTTGCTCTTTAAATTTAAGCTCATAAATTTGATTTACTATACTAATGGCGTCCTTTTCGCCCTTGCCAAGGCTCTTGCTATATAAAATCACACTCGCGCCACTTTCTTGAAGAAGCGTCAAAAAGTGCGTTTGGCTTAGCAGATGTGGGGCTAGGATGACAAAAGGTAGGACATTTTGCGGTAGGCTAATGCTAAGCTCTTCTAAATTTATCTCTTCAGATACGATGAGAGCGATCTTATCTTTGTAAAGCTTAGCGATAGTGGCAAATGAGCTTTGAGGCATGAGTGTTGAGTCTAGCGAGCCGCTAGGGCAGACGCTGATGCAGTTTCCACAGTTTGTGCAATCTATCGCTGAAAAGACGAGGTGCTTTGTCTCGTCCTCTTTTAGGATGGCAACCGTTGGGCAAACTTCGGCGCAACGACCGCAAATTTCAGTCCTGCGCTCGTGATACTGGCAGATTGATGAGTCGTACTGCGTAAAGCTTTTATATCTAAATTTTGGGCTTTTTGCATTTAAAATTTCAACCACTTTTTCATCTTTTAGCCCTGAAATTTCGTAGCAGCCGCTTTGTTTTAGCATATAGTCCCTTGCGTTTTCAACCAAGAAAAAGTCGCAATCAACCTCAAACTCATCATCAGCTCTAAGCACCAAAACGCTTAGCTCGCCAGCTGCGCCGTATATAAATTTAACCTCAAAATGCGTAAGCTCTATCACTTTGTAGCCATTTTCTTTTAGTAAATTTGCTAGCTCTGCTCGGCCTGAGTTGCTTACAATGACGATATTTTTGCCGACCTCTTTTTCGTAATCCACATCCTTTGCCATATCAAAAGCGCTAGCTCTTGCCTCGTAGAGTAAAAGGGTGTTTTTGGCTTTTTCTAAGACGCTTGCAGTGGTATTTTTAAGGTAGAAATTTATCTCAGGTGCGATGATGTTTGCTTTTAGCTTTGGAGAGTTTGAGACTAGATAGTCGCCATTTTCGTTGTTGATCTCTATCTGCTCATTTAGCATCAAAGCATCGTCAAAATCGTTATAAAAGCCAAATTCTTTCATTGTTTCTCCTATTATCAAAAACGGGCTTATTCTAATATTAATGGGATTAATAGACTCTGAAATTTATATCCTCTTTTTTTGCTCTAAGTTTTAATTTATAATATTTTTATGTTAAAATCACGCCTTGGTAAAACTAACTTACTAGGAGCGCAAATTGAACAATTTAAGAAATATCCCACAAGTTGATAAGATCATAAAAAACGAAGCATTTTTGGGGCTTGACACGAGTTTAGTCACTATGCTTGCAAGGCAAATTTTAGATGAGGTTAGGGCTAAAATTTTAAATGAAAATGCTAGCTTTGAGAGCGAAGAGATAATAAATTTGATCCTAGATGAGTATGATAAATTTAACGAAGCAAGCCTTCAAAGGGTGCTAAATTTAACCGGCGTTGCCATACATACAAACCTCGCTAGAAGCGTTATAGATAAAGAAATTTTAAAGCGGGCAACGCCTGTCATCACTGGGTATTCAAACCTTGAATACAACCTAAAAACAGGCAGCCGCGGCAACAGATATGACTACGTTGGCTCGCTAATAGCAAGGGCCTTTGGTTTTGAGGACGCCATCGTTGTAAATAACAACGCAAGCGCTGTATTTTTGGTGCTAAACACCTTTGCAAAGGGCAGGGAGGTGGTCGTTAGCAGGGGCGAGCTAGTCGAGATCGGCGGCAGTTTTAGAGTGCCAGAGGTGATGGCAAACGCAGGCTGCATCCTAAAAGAGGTCGGCACGACAAACAAAACTAGGCTAAAAGACTACGAAGAGGCGATCAGCGAAGAGACGGCGATGCTTGTAAAGGTTCATAGATCAAATTTTGACATCGTTGGCTTTAGCGAAGAGACTACGGCAAATGAGCTTAGCGAGCTAGCAAGCAGGCGAAATTTGATAGATTATTTTGATCTTGGCAGTGGATTTTACGGAAATTTGCCCTTTAACTTAGACAAAAACGAGCCAGATCTAAAAAATTTAAAAGATGTTTCGCTAGTTAGCTTTAGCGGTGATAAGCTGCTTGGTGCGGTGCAGTGTGGCATAATAGTCGGCAAAAAAGAGCTCATCGCAAAGCTCAGGAAAAACCAGCTTTTAAGGATGCTTCGCGTCGATAAAGTGATCATCTCGCTTTTGGCTGAGAGCATAAAAGCCTATCTAAACAAAGAATTTGAGCTAATCACAACGCAAAAACTGCTTCACAAAAGTGTAAAAGAGCTTGAAGGCTTAGCAAATTTTATAAATAAAAATTTAAAAAATCCGCTTGAGATAGTGCGCACATCTACCTTTGTAGGGGGCGGTGCTATGCCAAATAAAAAGCTGCCAAGCGTGGCACTTGCATTTAGTGGAGAGGCAAATTTAAACGAGCTTAAATTTAGGCAAAAAAATGTGATCGGCCGCATAGAAAATGACAAATTTATGCTCGATCTTAGATCGCTTCTTGATGAGGACGTAGAAGTGCTAATAAAAATAATAAATGAAACGGAAGAAAAATGAGTTTAATAATAGGAACAGCAGGGCATATCGACCACGGCAAAACCGCGCTTATAAAGGAGCTAAACGGCTTTGAGGGGGACAATCTTGAAGAGGAGAAAAAGCGTGGCATAACGATCGATCTAAGTTTTTCAAATTTAAGCAAAAATAGCGAAAATATCGCATTTATCGATGTGCCAGGGCATGAAAATCTCATAAAAACGATGATAAGTGGCGCGTATGGCTTTGACGCGTGCTTGTTTGTGGTGGCGGCAAATGACGGGCTTATGCCCCAAAGCTTGGAGCACCTTGAAATTTTAAATCTCCTTGGCGTGAAATCTGTGATCGTGGCGCTTACAAAGTGCGATTTGGTCGATGAAGCGACCATAAATTTAAGAAAAAAAGAGATAAGAGATGAAATTTCTAAATTTAAAAATCTGCAAATTTTAGAAATTTTTGCCGTTAGTATAAAGGATAAGGCGAGCATCGATGAGCTTAGAAACTACCTCTTTACGCTAAGAGCCAAAAAGCGCGATGAGGATGGCGTTTTTAGATACTATATCGATAGGGTTTTTAGTCTAAAAGGTATCGGAAATGTCGTAACTGGCACCGTTATAGAGGGAAGCGTTAGTAAAAACGAGAAGCTTTTTAACTACGACGCTGGCAAAGAGGTGCTAGTAAGAAGCGTGCAAAGCCACGATAAATTCGTTGATAGCGCCGGAGTTAGCAGCCGCGTGGCGCTTAATCTAACTGGCATAGAGCTTAGTGAGCTAAAAAAGGGTCAGCTACTTAGCAAAAAGGGCTTTTTTAGGGGATTTAGAGAGGTTGATGCGGTCGTGACTGCTAAAAATCTCATCCACTCTCAAAGCGTGACTTTTTGCGTGGGCGCTAAAAACGTGCCCGCAAAGGTGCTAATACTTAGCCAAAAAGATGATAGCTACTTTGTAACATTTAAATTTCAAAGCGATATGTTTTTGAAATTTGATGAGGCCTTTGTTCTCATCTCAGATGCGCGCGTGATAGGTGGTGGCAGAGTGCTAAATCCTGTGCTTGAGCCACTAAAAAAGGCTGGCAAAATTCTCTTTTTAGCCTCGCTTTTAAAGCATGATTTTGTTGAAGCTTTTTCTATCTTAAAAGAGGCTCACAAAAATGGCTTTGGCATCATCTCTTCTTATCAAAGATTTGGTCTAAATCACGAAGAAGCCGTAGCCGTGGCTAAAAAAGTCTCAAACGTCTTTGTCGATGAAAAGGCTTTAAATATCTATGATCTAAGCGCGGTTGAGCGGATAAAATCAGCCATTAAATTTATGATAGAAAAGAACGAATTTGCTGTCTTTTCAGCTCAAAGTATCAGCCTAAAACTTGCTTGGGCTAGCCAAAATTTAGCCCAAAAAGCGCTTGATGAGCTTGAAAGTGCAAATTTAATCGCCAAAGATAGCGGTGTCTATACCAAAAAAGGCGTTGATCTTAGCAAGCTAAAAGTAAGGCTTGAAGAGAAAATTTATGAAATTTTAGAAAGTGGCAAGCTTGCTCCTACGGCGCCATATAATATATATGATGATTTAGAGATCGATAGGGTTAGTGGTGACAATGCCCTTAAAAAGCTAACCGCAATGGGCAGGGTCATAAGGCTGGAGCATAACCTTTTCATCACTAGAAATTCGCTAAAACTAGCCCTTGATAAGCTTCGAGCCATCATAAAAAATCAAGGCTTTGTAAATGTCACAAACGCCAAGGATGCGCTAAATTTAAGTAGAAAATATATCATCGCCTACCTTGAGCAGCTCGATCTTGAGAGTGACATAATGAAGCAGGGAAATGATAGGGTTTTTCGCAGTTAGTATTCATTTACAAAAAGCAAATATAATCCGCCAAATTTTTAAAAAGGATAAAAATGAAAAAAGTGATCTTAGCCTCAGTCATCGCGGCAACTAGCCTAATGGCAGCAAGCGATAAGCAAATAGAGGACTTCTACTCTCAAATGGTTGATAGCAGCGTAAAAGTAAAGGTAGCTGATCGTCACAAAGTGGCAGGCGACATCGAAGCTGTCGTTGTAAAATTAAGCAAAGATGGCAACTCACAAGATGAGATTGTTTTTACAAAAGGTGACTTCATCTTCCCGGACGTGATCGATCTAAAAGAGCAAAAATCATACCTCGCTGAAGTGAAAAAAGAGGTCATCGCAAAGGGAATTTCTAAAATTTATAAAGATGAAGACAAGGCAAACATCATCGTTCTTGGTAGTGACCCTAAAAAGCCAACTATCATAATGTTTTCAGACCCTGAGTGCCCATACTGCAGAGCTGAGCTAGCAAAGATCGAGACAACGCTAAAAGATAACAACGTTGAGATCGTCCTAACTCCAGTGCATGACATCTCATCACTTCAAAAAAGCTCACTAATCTACAAAGATGCAAAAGCTGCTAAGAGTGACAGTGATAAGGTTAAAATTTTAAGAAAATACTACGCTGAAGACTACAATGTAGATGATAAGAGCGTTAGTAAAGAAGATGTCGCAAAGATCGATAATTTGCGCAAAAAATATTTTGCAGCTGGCGTTAGATCAGTGCCATTTATCGTAAATAAAAGCGATCTAAAATAACATTTTCTAGGGAGCTCTCCCTAGAATTTCTACTACAAATAAATTTTATAAATTTAAAGTATATTTAACTATATTTTTAATAAATACTTAACATTCTTAATTAAACTTTTATATTTACTTTGCTTAACTTAGAAATATGCTAAATTTACATAGTTTAACTTTAGGGTGCTAAAATACCCTTAAATAGGCTGTTTGCGATATTTTAGAAATTCTAAATATGCAAATTTTACATATTATTGAACCAAATTTCTCAAAAATTTTTGAGGCATAAGGAGAAAAAATGCAAGGATCAAGAAGAGATTTTCTCAAAAAATCTCTAAAAGTCGGTGCTGCCAGCGGAGTACTCGCAGTCTCAGCCGTAGCAAAAGTGACTAGTGATGACTTGGCTCCTGATGACAATGGCGTTGTCGTAGGCAAGTCTAACAAAAAAGAGGTGCTTTATAAAAAAAGCAAAAATTGGGAAACCTACTATAAAATCGCATACTAAGGGAGAAAACCATGAGTGATGCACGTATAGGAAGACGTTCATTTTTAAAGCTAGCCGCACTAGGTGCTGGCACCACAATGGCTTTTGGACAAAATGATACGATAAGACACGCTAGCGCAGAGGAGATAAAAGATCCTTTCCCTGGCTCAAAAAAGGTTAGAACTATTTGTTCTATATGCTCAGCAGGCTGTGGTATCGAGGCTGAGGTACAAGATGGTGTTTGGGTTCGCCAAGATATGGCGATGTTTCACCCGATATCTCAAGGCTCACACTGCTCAAAAGGTATCGATCAGATCGACCTTACACACAGCAAACAACGCATCAAATATCCTATGAAAAAGGTTGATGGCAAATGGCAGAGAATTTCATGGGATCAAGCTGTAAATGAGATCGGCGATAAGATGCTTCAGATCCGCAAAGAAGATGGTCCTGATAGCGTTATATTCTTAGGATCTGCGAAATTTAACAACGAGCAGGCATATTACTTTAGAAAATTTGCTGCGTTTTGGGGTACAAACAGCAACGACCACGTAGCAAGAATTTGACATAGCGCAACAGTCGCCGGTGTGGCGAATACTTGGGGTTATGGCGCGATGACAAACCACTTTGGAGATATGGCTGCAAATTCAAAATGTATATTTATAATAGGTGCAAATCCAGCTGTGGCAAACCCAGTTGGCGGCATGAAGCACACTTTGCAAGCAAAAGATAGAAACAACGCAAAGGTGATCGTAGCTGATCCAAATTTTACAAAATCAGCTGCACACGCTGACCTTTATCTAAGACAAAGATCAGGTACCGATATAGCACTTGTTTATGGCCTTATCCACATCATCTTAAAAAATGGCTGGGAAGATAAAGAATTTATAAAAAATAGAACTTACGGCATCGACGAGATAGCAAAAGAGGCTGAGCACTGGACACCAGAGGTCACATCTGACGTTACAGGCGTGCCAGTTGATAAGCTGATAGAGGCTGCAAATATCCTAGCTCATACAAAACCAGGCACTGTGGTCTGGGCACTTGGTATCACTCAGCACTCAGTTGGTAGCTCAAATACGAGAATTTTACCTATCTTGCAACTAATCCTAGGCAACATGGGCAAACCAGGCGGCGGCTGTAACATCATCCGTGGTCACGACAACGTTCAAGGCTCAACCGACATGTGTAACCTCTCAGATAGCTTGCCGATGTATTACGGACTAACTGACGCGGCTTGGAAGTACTACTGCCAAGGCTGGGGTGTTGATTATGACGAGTTTGTAAAACGCTTTGCAGTCTCAACCAAAGAGCCAAAACAAGGCGGCACGCCAGTTAAAAACACTGTTTTTGAAGAGTATTATTACCACGATCCTAAAAATCCAGAGGATAGAAACTGGAGAAATGAAAAAGGCTGGTCGCTTTCAAAATGGTGGCAAGGCGTCTTAAAAGAGGAAAATACCTTTAGCAGTGGCGCGTTAAGAGTTCTTTGGGTTCAAGGAACTGGCCTTACATCTATGGCGCATCTAGCTAAAATTCAAGAAGCAGCTTCAAAACTAGATATGATCGTAGTTGCTGAGCCATTTGTAAATGAAATTTCTATCCTTTCAGATAGAAAAGATGGCGTTTATATCTTGCCAGTGGCAACTGCCTTTGAAAACGAAGGTCACCTAAACGCTACAAACCGCTCAGGTCAGTGGAGAACAAAAGTCGTTGATCCACTTTATGAGAGCAAGGGCGATCACGAAGTAATGTTTGCATTTGCTAAGAAATTTGGCTTTTACGATGAATATGTAAAAGGCATGAAGATGGCTGTTGTAGATAGAGAGCTAAAACAAGTAAAAGATGACTTTGTATGGCCAGATGATGCGACAAATGAGATAGCAAGGGTTGGAAATTCTATCGGTTATGGTGGCAGAACTGCTGAGATGTTTAGACGTCACCAAGCAAACTGGGATAAATTTGACCCAGATACGCTAATAGGTCTTGGCGGCGAGGTAAAAGGTGAGTACTACGGCAAGCCATGGCCAGCATGGGATGAAAAACACCCTGGCACACCGATACTTTATGATATGAGCAAGCCTTACGCAGAGGGCGGCTCTGGCTTTAGAAACCGCTTTGGCTTAGAGCATAACGGCGTTAGTCAGCTAGCTAGCGAAGAGGCAACTTTAGTTGGCTCAGCCATAAAAGGTGGCTACCCACAAATCACAAAAGATAATATAGAAAAAGTCCTAGGCATCACTCTAACAGAAGAAGAAAAAGCTAAGATAGGACCTAGCTGGAGCATGGACTACAGCGGTATCATCTTAGAAAAATGCCGTGAAAAAGGCGTAGTGCCGTATGGTAACGCAAGGGCTAGAGCTATCGTTTGGGAATTTCTTGATCCTATCCCAAAACATAGAGAGCCTATCCACTCACCACGCTGGGATCTTGTCCAAAAGTATCCGACATTTGATGATCAAGCTAGAAATTTTCGTGTTTCTACTAAATTTAAGTCAGAGCAACAAGCAAAAGACTGGTCAAAAGAATTCCCTATCGTATTTAGCACGCAACGCGTCGTAAATTTAAGTGGTGCGGGAATGATCGAAAGAACAAGTAAATATCTCTCAGCCATCACACCTGAGATGTTTGCTAACGTTCACCCTGAGCTTGCTTTAAAATACGGCATAAAAGATCGCGATATGATGTGGATCCACAGCCCACAAGGCACGAAGATCAAAGTAAGATGCTACCACAGCTATATGGTAACTCCAGATAGAATTTGTATGCCTTATAACTTCGCTGGCGTTATGCAAGGTGTCGATCTCTCAGCTCGCTACCCAGAGGGCACTAAGCCTTATGTTATCGGCGAGAGCTTTAACACAGTTACCAACTACGGATTTGACCCTGTTACTCAAATTTCAGAATTTAACGCAGGTCTTTGCCGCATAGAAAAAGCTGAGGAGAATACCTTTAAAACATCGTTTTATCACGAGTATGGCGAGAGAGACGCCCTAGGTAAAGAGTAAGGAGAGAAAAATGGCAAGAATGAAATTTTTTGTAGATACTAATAGATGTATCAGCTGCTTTGGATGTCAAGTCGCCTGCTCTTCTGCTCACGAGCTTCCAGTGGGAATTTATAGAAGAAAGGTTATCACGCTTCACGATGGCATAGAGGGTAAAGAGGTCTCAACTACTATCGCGTGCCAGCACTGCACCGACGCACCTTGCGAGCAAGTTTGTCCGGTTGATTGCTTCTACATTAGAGCCGATGGTATCGTGCTTCATGATAAACATAAGTGCATAGGCTGTGGATACTGCTTATATGCTTGTCCATTTGGTGCGCCACAGTTCCCTAGAGACGGGGCATTTGGCGTAAAAGGCGTAATGGATAAATGCACTATGTGCGCAGGCGGTCCAGAGCCAACTAACTCACACGAGGAGAGAGAGCTTTACGGTCAAAACAGAATGGCTGAGGGGAAAGTGCCTATGTGTGCGGCTATCTGTTCTACAAACGCGCTTTTAGTTGGCGACGCTGCTGAGGTTTCAAATGTATATCGCAAACGCGTTATGCTAAGAAATACAGGATTAAACGTATAACACTAAGGAGGGCGCTTGCTCTCCTTTTAAATTTATAAAATTTAAATTATTTTTATGATTTTTATAATCTAAAATTTCATCAATAATTTTTCTTATCTATTAAAATTATCAAAAATATATAACTTTTTTATCTCAATATGAAATTTTACTCTAACCCTCTAAAGCCCTAAATTTACGTAAAGTTGATTATTAGATTGTAAAAAATATTATTTATGCTTTCAATTTACATTCTTTTATGATAATCGTTTTTATTTTAATCAAAGTAAAGGCTTGCTAATATTCGGGCAAAATATATTTTACAGGTGGTTTAACTAATGAATAAATTTTTTAAATTTATGCTTATCATGCTACTGCCTATCTGGCTTGTAGCAAAAAATGACGACTACACACAAGTCGCAGCTCAGATAAAAGAGTCATTACAAAAAGTAATAACAGAGTATAGAGCTGGCAACGTCGAGCAAGCAGTTAGCGATACTCAAAATGCTTATTTTGGCCTATTTGAAGATGTCGAAGCTGGCATCAGAATAAATTTAGGTCAGAAAAAAGCTTACTCTATGGAGAAGCAGTTTGGCGAGATCAGAAAGGCGATAAAAGCTGGCGAAGCACCAGATGACGTGCAAAAAAGAATAGATCAGATAAATAGCGAAATCGCTGAAGTTTTGCCAGTTATTTTAAATGGTCATAAGCTTGTTGGTGAGTATTCAGACACTCCAGCACAAGCTGCTACAAGTGGCTATGACACTTCTAAATTTATCCCTGAGTGGAAGGTGGCATTTGAAAATTTATCAGCTACTTTGGATAAAGCCATAGCAAGCTATGAGGGCGATAAACAAGATGATGCTAAAAATTCTATCCAAGATGCTAAATTTAATGATTATAGAAATACTCAACTTGAAATCGCCGTTCGTCAATATATAGAAAATGGCAAAAGCATAGATGCTGACATCCAAAGAAAGATGGGTGAAGCGATCAGTGGCATCGCTAACGGCATAACAAAAGATGATTTTAAAACAAAGCTAGAAGAGATCAAAAAACTAGCTTATGATGCCGTTTCAAAACTCCCAGCTGAGACAGTAAAACTAGCAAAAGTTGATATGAGTAGTGCAGCATCTAGCGATAGCAGCGAAGATAGTGGCACAGACTACACTCAAACTGTTAAAAACATAAATGACAAAATTCAAGCAGCCATCGCGCTTTACAAAGGTGGCAATAGCGCTAAAGCTATGGGCGATATCCAAGACATCTACTTTGATGAGTTTGAAGGTAGCGGCATGGAGAACAAAGTAGGTGCGATAGATGTAAATTTAAAAACAGCTATCGAAGCTACATTTGGTAACCTTGTGGCCCTTATGAAATCAGGTGCAGACGAAAAAACACTTGAAGAGAGTGCAAGCAAGATGTCATCTCAGCTAGCAGCTGCACTTGAGAAAACTAGCGGTTCAAGCTCACCTTGGACGCTATTTATCTGGGCTCTAACTATCATCTTAAGAGAGGGTTTTGAGGCTCTTATAATCGTTGCAGCCGTCGTTGCATATCTTGTAAAAACTGGCAATGCAAAATCTATGGGTAAGGTCGTATATAGCTCAGTTGGCGTGGCTGTCATCTTAAGCTTTGTCATGGCTTGGATAATGAACATCATCTTTGGCGAGGCAGCAGGTCAAAAAAGAGAGCTTATGGAAGGCATCACGATGCTTGTTGCTGTGGGACTTCTATTTTATGTTGGCTTCTGGCTTCTTTCAAATGCTGGCGCTAAAAAATGGAACGACTATATCAAATCTCACGTATCTGAGTCTATCTCAAGTGGCTCAAGCACAGCGCTTTGGTGGACTGTATTTTTAGCGGTATTTAGAGAGGGCGCTGAGACAGTGCTATTTTATCAAGCGCTTATCTTTGATGCAAAAGACTCAGCTGGCTACTTAATGATCGCAGCTGGCTTTGTTGTAGGTCTTATCGTTCTTTTGATAGTCTATTTCTTATTTAAAATTTTCGCTATTAAAATTCCTATTAAGCCATTTTTTATATTTACATCAGCTATCATCTTTTACATGTCGATCGTCTTTGTTGGCAAGGGCGTTGGCGAGCTAGTTGAGGGCAAAATTTTCATCCCAACTATCATAAAAGGACTAAATTTTCCTGACTGGATGAGAGACTGGCTAGGACTTATGCCATATTACGAGAGTTTAATACCTCAAATCATTATGGTGCTTGCCCTAATTATAGGCATCGTTATCATGAAATCAAAACAAAATAAAAACTAATCTTATTAAAAGGAGAGGAAATGAATAAAATTCTTAGTTCAGCTCTAGCACTTAGCCTAGCAGCTGGTTTTGCACTTGCTGGAGAGCACCCAATCGGCGAGCCTGTAGAGGCTAATGGTATGGAGATAGCTGCTGTTTATCTTGAGCCAATCGACATGGAGCCAAAAGGCGTTGATCTAGCTCCAAGCTTAGCTGATCTTCACTTAGAGGCTGACATCCACGCTATAAAAGGCAACAAAAACGGCTTTGGCGAAGGCGAGTGGATCCCATATCTAAAGATCAACTATGAGCTAAAAAACCTTGATAATGGTAAAACTAAAAAAGGTACATTTATGCCAATGGTTGCAAGCGATGGCCCACACTACGGCGCTAACGTAAAAATGGATACAGGTGTTGGTAACTATGAGCTTAAATTCCACATCGACAATCCAGAAAAACAAGGCTTTGGTCGCCACGCTGATAAAGAGACTGGTGTTGGTAAATGGTTTGAGCCTTTCACAACAACTTATAAATTTCAATGGACAGGTGGTCCTGTTAAATAATCGCTTTGGGGCGTTCTCGCCCCTTTTTAAAAATTCTCATAGGGTTTTGTTATGTCAATATACTTCTATCAGGTCTTTTTAGCCCTCCTTGGATTTACGCTTTTTGCTGCCTTAAATAACAATGGCAAAAGTTTAAAAACGATCTTTTTACCGTCATTTCTTGGCGTTGTTGCTGGTGTGCTTATCTTTAAAGCTGCTCGTCATGCGCTTGTTGATGACCAGTTTAAAATTTTCATAGATTCTGTGACACTGGTTTTTCTACTAATTAGCATTTTATGGATATTTTTCGAGCTTAAGATAGCAAAAATCGTAACGTTTTTTATTTTAGGCATCGGCTTTGGCTTTGGCTATAGCTCAAGTAGCGCTTTGTTCCCGTTATTTGGCGGCGAGCTGCTTGACACGCTTTCAGTCATAAGCTTCTTTTTGATGATCTTTGCGATGATCTTGATACTATTTTTATTTTTCTTCATTTCAAATTTAAAAGCAAGCATCCCATCATCAATAGCTAAAATTTTAGCTCTTATCACATTAGTATTTTTACTAGTTGATAGAAGCTCACAAACTGCACTTGAGCTTTTACGTGCAGGCGCTTTAAAGATAAGTAGCGAGCTAAATTCTCAAATTTTATCTATCAGCGCAAAAGGCATCTACGTCACAGAATTTAGTGCCTATTTTTACATAGCAGTGATCCTTCTTTTATGCATCATCGCGCTTTGCTTTGTGCCAAAGAGTATCGATAAGAGCACGTTTGGCTCTATCAAATACCGCTTTACAAAAGCCATTAGAGAAAATGTCTTTGACAATGCAAAATTTGCATTTTGTAGCGTTTTAATAGCGCTTGGCTTCTCTCTTTATTATGACCTTTACGCATCTCGCCCACCTCAAATTTCAGAGCCAGTCTTGGTTGAGCCAGTGGGAGATAAATTTATATTTGATGTTGATATGTTAAAAGATAATGAACTTCACAGATTTGCCTACATCACAGATGAGGGCAAACAGATAAGATTTTTCTTGCTAAACCGCTTTAGCGACCGCGTCTCGCCTGTCATCGTCTTTGACTCGTGCATGATATGCGGCGATATGGGCTATATAAAAAGAGGAAATGATCTTATTTGTATCTCTTGTAATGTTAGAATTTTCTTACCGTCAGTTGGTAAAGAGGGCGGTTGTAACCCAATCCCTATGGCATTTACCTTCGATGGTAAAAATATCATAGTTGATTATAAAACGATCGTCGCAGGGGCAAACTACTTTAGTAAGGTCGTCGAAAAGATGGTGCTTGACCCAGTAAGCCACAAAAAGGTGAGCAATCTTGATTCAAGATCATATTTATACTACGGACGCACATATTTCTTTGAGAGCAACGAAACTCAGGCGAAATTTGAAGCAAATCCAGAAAAATATGTAGAAACAAATGGAACGTTAAAATGAAAAATATGCAACTAAGAATGATAAAAAGCTCGATCACTGGCTCAAAGGTGCAAAAGACGATGGCGTTTATCACCATCTTGCTAGCTGCTCTTTTGATAGCTTGCATGCTAAATATCACGCTAAAAATCGGCGATCAAGTGGCAAGCGAGCTTAGAGGATATGGCTCAAATATCGTCGTTTTACCACGCGGTGAGAGCCTAAGCATCGAGATCGAGGGTAAAAATTTCACCCCACTAAAATCACAAAATTTACTCCCAGAAGCTGATATCTACAAGATAAAAGAGATCTTTTGGAGAAATAACATCGTCGCTTTTGCTCCGTTTTTAGAGACAAAAGTTAAAGACGCTAAGGGCGATGAGCTTAGCTTTGAGGGGACATATTTTGATAAAAATATCGGACTAAAAGATGAGCCAGAATTTAGCACAGGCGTTAAGAGCTTGTATGGATTTTGGGGTGTTGAGGGCGCTTGGCCAAAAGATGAGAGCATGGATGAAATTTTAGTAGGAGATGAGCTTGCAAAGGCTAAAAATTTAAAAGTTGGCGACAAATTTAGCCTTGTGGGCAAAAATGGCACAAAAGAGGTTAGCGTAGTTGGCATCTTAAAAGGGGCAAGTGATGAGGCACATAAGCTAATAGGCTCGCTCAAACTTGCTGGCGATCTCTCAGGGCATCCTGGCTCATACACAAAAGCCGAGGTCTCAGCCATGACGATCCCAGAAAATGACCTATCGCTAAAGGCTAGAAGAAATTTAGACAACCTTGATAGCGCAGAGTATGACAAATGGTACTGCTCGGCCTACGCTGGATCGATCGCATTTCAGATAGAAGAAAATTTACCAAACGTTAGCGCAAAAGCCAGTCTTCAAGTAAGTGATGCTGAGAGTAATATCGTAAAGAAAATTCAAAGCCTAATGGGTATCGTTAGTATCATCGCTCTTGTGGTCTCAGCTATTGGCATAACGTCGCTAATGACAAGTGAAATTTACCGCCGTAAAAAAGAGATCGGTCTTTTAAAAGCCATAGGCGCAAGTAACTTTGAAATTTACGCCCTTTTTGCTAGCGAGAGCCTTGTGGTTGCCTTTTTTGCGGGCATCACGGGAGCATTTTTAGGATACGCGCTAAGCTACGTGATGTCTTACATCATCTTCTCTCACGGCATAGGCATAGCATGGATCGTGCTGCCAATTAGCGTGGCATTTGCCTTGCTCATATCAGTCGTTGGCTCGCTAATGCCAATGAGAAACGTCATAAATTTACTACCTGCGGAGGTGCTATATGACCGCAAATAGCAAATTCTTTTACAATCTAATCTACAAAAGCCTAAAAAATGGCTCATCAAGGGTTATGGTCATCGTGATCTCGATCTTGCTTGGAGCGTGCGTGTGTGCGGCATTTGTCAATGTCTATCTGGACATCGACTCAAAGGTCTCACGCGAGCTAAAAACTTATGGTGCAAATATGATCTTTGCTCCAAAAGATATGGCGACAAGTGATGATATGAGTGAAAAAACCTATAATGAAATGATCGCTAAAGTGCCAAAAGATAAGCTTCTTGGCGAGAGCGGTTATCTCTTTGCTCAGGCAAATATCGGTCCGACAAACGCCATCGTCATGGGGACAAAATTTAGCAATCTAAAAAAGGTTAAGCCGTTTTTAGATGTTAGAGATGGAGGGATGATAAATGTCGATTTTGACGATAAAAACGTGCTAATAGGCGTCGATCTTGCTCGTCAAGCTGGCTTTAAAGCAGGCGATGATATAGAAATTCGTGCCATTGGCTCAAACGAGAGCATAAATGTAAAGATAAAAGGTGTAGTGGCAAGTGGCGATAAAGAGGATGCTCTTTTGATCACGTCGCTATCTTTGGCTCAGAAAATTTCAAACAAAGTTGGCAAGATAAACTACGCTGAAGCTGTTGTGCTTGGAAATTTTGACGAGATAACATCGCTTGCAAAAACTATAAGCAACGATGAAATAGTCGCAAAACCAGTGGCAAAGGTCTCAAAGTCTGAGGGCTATATCTTAGAAAAGATCAAACTTCTAATGGCACTTGTCAGCCTTGTCATCTTGCTGATTACTTCAATGTGCGTAAATACAACGCTTAGTGCTATCTTGCTCTCTCGATCACGTGAGATCGCACTTCTTAGAGCCATAGGCGCAAGCAAAAAAGACGTGCTAAGACTATTTGGCTTTGAAACATTTGTAACAGCGCTCATCTCAGCGTTAGTCGGAGCGTTTTTAGGTTATCTACTAGCTCAAATTTTAGGTTATGCGATATTTGATTCTAGTATTGATTTTAGAATTCTAAGCATCCCAGTAGCTGTGGTCATATCACTTCTTTTTGCAGCGATCGCAGCGTTTTACCCGATTAAGCGGGCACTTAATAACAAAATGGCAGATACACTAAGAGGAGAATGATATGCAAAATGCACTAGAACTTAAAAATATTTGTAAAATTTTTGGCGATGTAAAAGCACTTGATGATATAAGTTTTGAGGTTAAAAAGGGAGAGTGGGTCAGCGTCATGGGACCAAGCGGTAGTGGCAAGAGTACGCTTGTAAATATCCTTTCTCTAATGGATACTCCAAGTAGTGGCGTATATATGCTTGGTGGCGATGATGCGAGCAACCTAAATGCCGATGATACGCTTAAATTTAGACGTGAAAAGATCGGACTTGTCTTTCAGCAGTTTCACCTAGTGCCATATCTTAGCGCACTTGAAAACGTGATGATAGCGCAGTATTATCACAGCTCAGTTGATGAAGATGATGCTAAAAAGGCGCTTGAGGCAGTTGGCCTCTCTCACAGACTAACGCACAGACCAAGTCAGCTAAGTGGTGGCGAGCAACAACGCCTTTGTATCGCGCGCTCACTCATAAACGACCCTGAAATTTTAATAGCAGATGAGCCAACTGGTAACCTTGACGAGGCAAATGAGAGGATCATACTTGATCTATTTTGCAAGCTAAGAAAAGAGGGTAAGACGATACTTCTAGTCACTCACAACCCAGATCTAGGCGAATATGGCGATAAGATCGTCTATCTAAGACACGGCAAGCTAGAGAAAATTCGCACTATCGAAAATCCAAAGGTACCAAATGCGATATAAAATTTTACTTTTATGCCTAGTCTCAGCCCTAGTTTTGGGCTGCGTCAAGCAGTATGAGAAGCACCACATCACGCTAAATGACTCAAGTGGCATCGATACGCAGTTTTTCCCTACCGAAAAGCGCCTAAAGATCGGCGATAAGCCATATATGCTCTTTTTCTTTGGCACGGACTGCGGAGTGTGCAAGGCTGCGATCCCTGATCTAAACGCGCTTGAAAAAGAGTATGGCAAAGAGGTTCAATTTATCGGCATTTTAGGACCTAGCAAGGGTTTTGATAAGGATATCGAAATCTTAAAAGAGCACAACATCACCTTTAAAACTACAAGTGACAAGGTCTCGGTGGATTACTTCAGCAAGGCAGTTGGTGGCGTTATGGGCGTGCCAGTTATCTATTTTTTTGATAAAGATGGTAAGATGCGATCAAAATTTATCGGTCTTACACCAAAAAGTGTGCTTGAAGGTGCTATAAGATCGCTCTTATAGGAGTGAAGATGAGAAATTTCTTTTTATTTGTTCTAGCGGTGTTTTTTGTCGGATGTGCTAGCAGTACGCCAAATATCTCGGTAAAAACGAGCGATCCGATATTTTTTACGCTTGGAGAAGCAAACAAAAGCGTATATGTAAATTTTAAAAATAGCGCGACCGGACAAGATGTAAATGCTGAAATTTTAAGCGAATTTGCAAAGGCTGGCTTTAGAAATGAGCCAAATATCAAAAATGCCGACTTCATCATCCTTGGCGACGTGCAAAGCTTTTCTAGGACAACCAAAAGAGATCCTAGATTTTCAATGGGCATGGGATATGGCTTTGGCAGACCAAGTTTTGGCTTTGGCTACTCGATGTTTTTCCCATTTGATTATGATGACTATGATGACGACTTTAGCACAAACAGCTATGCTTACTACATGCAAGTAAGCGTGCTAGTGCGCCCAAAAGATGGCGGTGAGAAAGCGACAAATATCTCGCTCATGCAAGCTGGCAATGTCTATTCGCCAAGCTACATCTGGCCATTTTTCAAAGAGCGCCTAGCAAAACAGATCGTTAGCTTTTTTTATAACGTCTCACAAAGGTAGAGAAATTTAGCGAAATTTAAAAGGAGTTAAGATGCTAGTTAATGGAAGCTACGAAATTTTATCTTGTGATGATGTGGAGCTTGGCATCAAAAGAAGTTCTGCTTTATCATTTTATGCCTGTTATGACGATGTCAAGGAGGCAAAAGCTCTTTTAGTCATCATCCCTGGTCTTGGAGCAGACTCTGACTCTGGATATAGAACTCATCTCATGCAGACCATGGCAGAGAACTATGATGTGGCATGCATTAGTGTGGACTATCACTGTATAGGCAACCGCCCACAGCTTGGGGCGAAATTTGGACTTGATGATATAGATCGCGAAATCTTAACAAGAGAGCTGTCAAGCATAGGTATAAATTTACCAATCGATCTAAAAAGTATCGACTGCCACGAGAAGGTTGATTTGCTACTTAAATTTCTTAGTAAAGAGATAACTATTCGAAAAGAGAGCGGTATTTTGCCGGCTGATTTTAGGCTAAATGCTAGCATTACGATGGTTCCAACAAAAAATGAATATCAAAATTTTGGCGTTATGCAAGCAATGGACGTGCTAAATGCCGTGCTTTATACAAAAAAATATATAAATAGTGCCAAATTTGAACATCTACCAGTGATAATGGTAGGCAGCTCACATGGTGGATACTTGGCACATATGTGCGCTAAGATCGCTCCATGGCTAGTTGATGCGGTGATAGATAATAGCTCTTATGCTATATTTTTATGGCGACTTATTGGTTTTGGTAAAGAGATTGATTTTACTAGTTATCCTTGTTTTAGCACTGACACTTTGTATCAAAATTTATGTCTTTATTTTTTTGATAAGACCTACTGGACACCTAATGAGAAATCACCATATTATTTTAGTGATGCAAGAGAAGAGATAAGAAATATCCTAAATTTAGATCATTTAACTGTTCAAAGTAGCTATAAAAAACCAGTTTACGTTAGCCATCACTGCATTTATGACACAGATATAGCCCCATCAAAGGATAAAACCAAGCTTTACGAGACTCTTAAGAAGCTAAATTTTGACGCGACACTTCATATGATAAAAGATGAGAGCGAGGTTGATGGCAAATTTATAAAGTCTCTAACTCACGGCATGGGGATGTCTTATAAACTGCTTTTGCAAAGAGAGCTTCCTGGCGTTATGAAGAAAATTTTGTCTAAAAAAGATAAAAAAGATGAGATCAATGAAAAATGTATAGAGTATAAGTGTGGTGATTTGTTTTATAAATTTAGTGAAGTCTCAGATCAGATAAGGCTTGAAGTTACCAATATTTAAATTTTAGAGCCATTTTTATCTAAAGCTAGGCTTTTAAAGACCTAGCTTTAAATTTTCTAGTTATCTATCATAAAATCATAAAATTCGTTGTTATATTCTACGTTTCCTACTTTGCTGTATTGTATAAGAGCTGCTTTTATGTTATCGATTTGCTGATACATAAAGCCAAGGGCGGCTCTGTTTTCAACAGCGCTTGGATCATTTAGCTTTGTAAGCTCCAAAAGTGCGATCGCATTTGTTATTTTGTTCGCTCCAGTGGCTGCTACACTCGCTAAAAAGAGCGTTCCAGCGTCATTTATCTTAAACTCGTCTATGACCTCATTATAAAGCTTATAGCTCTCATCAAAGTCATTTGTAAAGATATCCACGTAGGCTAGAGTTTGGATCAAATTTATATTTTTTGGAGCCTCTTTTAGCTCGTCTCTTAGCTTATCGCGCTCCCTTGTTAGCAGACCTGAGATCTGAAGCAGCTTGATGTATTGCTTTTTGATGATATCAGCGCCGTGGTAGAAGGCATTTGAGTCGAGATTTTTATCGATGAAGTAAATTTGTATCGCTTTTGCATACTCTTTGACGTTTTGATCTTTGTTTTTAGAGATGAAATTTAAGATATTTGCGATGATGTCGTTTGGCAAAATTTTCATAAGCTCATCAGCTTTTTTTGACATTAGCTCATCGTTGTTTGAAATTTTAGCGATGATGATATCAAAGGCTAAATTTAGCGTCGTAGGCTCTTTTGGCTCTTCAAGCCACCTTATCATCGCACTTTGGTTGCCGCTAACTAGGCTTAAAAGTGAGGCATATAAATTTACAGGCTTTAGGCTCTTGTCGTTTTCTAAATTTTCGCCGATCTCTTCAACTAGTTTTGGGTTTAAATTTCTATTTGTATCCATGCAGATAGCCCCAAAGATACCTGAAAGGTGGTTATTTACGTCCTGATGGTAGCTTGCTATAAAGTGTTTTGCTGCAAGGCTAAAATTTCCAAGCTGAGCGTAGCTAAGAGCTAGGTTATACTGCAAGATCGAGTGGTTTGGGTAGGCTTTGGCAAGCTCTTCAAAGTCCTTGTTTGCCTCTTTTAAGCGGTAGTTAAGTGCCTTTGCGATGGCTTCGCTAAGTTTGGCATTGACCTTTGAGGCGGCGGCACTTTGGCTAAGGTAGTCATTTGCCGCTGAGGTGTCATCTAAAAAGACGCTAACTCCACCTTTTCTTATCTGCTCGATGCTCTGTTTTGCGTCAAAAACCTTATACGGCGCAAAATAAAATAGCGTCTCATAGCGCCTTGTTCTATCAAAAAACATATCGTCGCTAAAGTGCGCCTGAGCTAGGCTAACGTCAAAAAGATCTGGCTTTAGGATGGTCTTTATCTTGTAAATTTTACTTGGCATCGAGGCGTTGTAGTCATAAACATCTTTGATAAATGCCGCCGCATCGCCATAATCAGCTGTTTTTAGATCGATTAGCGCCTCAGTCATCTTGATAAGATCGATATTTGGCGTATTTTTAGAAGCCTTTGTTAGATAGTCCCTTGCCTTGTCGTATTTACCAAGTCTTGCGTAGAGCTGTGCTAGCGTAAAATCAGCTTTAAACGCCTTTTGCCCTTCAAGCTTAGCTATGGCTCTCTCATCATCGCCAAGAAGCGATAAAATTTTTGCGCTCAAATAAGCATACTCGCCCTTATAGTCCTCTGTGCTAGGGTGCGAGAGTGCTTGTAGCGCCTCGTAATAATTACCCTTGTAATAATTAACCAGCGCATAGTAGTAGCTGTAAAGTGGCGAGCTGTTTTCATACTGCAAAAAGGAGTCTGCAAGCCCTATGTAGTAGTTGAAATTTTTGGTGTTATTTAGCTCAAGTGAGCAAACAGCGGCGTTTATGGCGCTAACTGCGGTGTTTTCACGGTCAGTTATCGCTTTGTTAAACGAGATGATCGCCTCGTCACATTTTTCTTGTTTCATCTGCGAAACGCCGAGGTTGTAGTTTGAAAGTGACTGGTTATAAACAGCTATGTTTTCATAAATTTTTAACGCTTCAAATTTATTGCCACGCTCGTAAAGCTGGTTAGCCTTGTTTATCATCTCATCTATCTTTGAAGCGCCAAAATTTTGCGTTTGGTAGTTGTTTTCTATATTTTTTACGATAGCTGTAGTGTCTATCTCCTCTTTTTTATCTTTTTTTAGCAAGACGATTAGCAAAACAACTATCAAGATGACAAGTGCCAAAGCAGCCGCACCGATGATGATAAAGAGCTTTTTCTTGCTCTTTTTTACTGGTATTGGCTCTGGGATGCTCTCATCTTGAAGCACGCCATCACTTGCGATGCTCTCAAGCGAGACGATCTCTTCAGGTGCCTCGGATTTTGCCTCTTCAGGCGCTTGCTCTGCTTGCTCGCCAGGTGGTTTTAGAACTACAACCTCGTCATCAGCCACTACATATACCTTTTAAGAACTTCTGGAATTTCGATAGTGCCATCAGCTTTTTGATAGTTTTCCATTATCGCTATTAGCGTCCTGCCAACTGCCAGACTTGAGCCATTTAGGGTATTTACAAGCATATTTTTCTTGCCATCTTTAAAGCGAATTTTCGCTCTTCTTGCTTGAAAATCACGAGTATTAGAGATAGAGCTTATCTCGCGGTATTTGCCCTGACCTGGTAGCCAGACCTCAAGATCCACCGTCTTTGCCGCGCTAAAGCCTAGATCGCCACTGCAAAGAAGCATATGGCGGTGAGGCAAACCAAGGCTAGTTAGCAAGTCGCTAGCGCAAGATATCATCTCAGCAAGTACGCCCTCGCTTTGATCAGGCTTTGTGATGCTTACAAGCTCAACTTTTTCAAACTGGTGCTGGCGGATCATGCCTCTTGTGTCACGTCCTGCTGAGCCTGCCTCTTGGCGGAAGCATGCTGAGTAGCAAGTCATCTTTATAGGTAGCTGCTCGGCTTCAATGATGGTGTCATTGTATAAATTTGTCACAGGCACTTCGCTAGTTGGGATGAGATAGAGATCCTCGTCACGCACCTTGTAAAGATCCTCTTCAAATTTAGGCAGCTGACCGGTGCCAAAAAGTGTATTTGAGCTTACCAAATAAGGGACATTTACAAGCTCAAAGCCTCGCGCGTTGTTAAAGTCGATCATGTAATTAACAAGCGCTCTACTAAGCCTTGCTCCCATGCCGCGAAGCACGGTAAAGCGAGATCCTGAGAGCTTTGCGCCCCTTTCAAAGTCAAGCCAGCCAAGGCTCTCACCTAGCTCCCAGTGCTCCTTTGGCTTAAAGTCAAATTTAGTTGGCTCAAGCACCGTTTTTATGCAGACGTTATCGTCCTCGTCCTTGCCAAATGGCACGTCATCGTCAGTGATATTTGGCACGCTAAATGAAATTTGCTCAAGCTTTTCTTCATATTGTTTAACGATCTCATCAGCGTCAGCAAGGGCAGCTTTGTTTAAATTTAGCTCACTCTTAAGCTCGCTCACATCTTCACCAGCTCTTGCTTTTACGCCAAGCTCCTTGCTCTTTGCGTTTTGGATAGCTTGGAAATTTTCAAGTGCTTTGCGCTTTTGCTTTAGCTCGTTAAAAGTGTGTAAAAGCTCGTCTAGCAAGCTAGCTTTAACGTTTTTGCCCTCTAGTTTTTTTACGAATTCATCGTAGTTTGTCTCAAGTAGTTTTAAATTTATCATTATCCTCTCCTTAAACCATAAACATAACTTTTGCAAGCAATACGATCGCCACCGCAAGCGTAAGTGCGATAGGGTGGATGTTGCCAAGTGGGCTAGGGCGCTTAAATATAAATTTGCAGCTTAAATTTACTATCACCGCAGCCACGATCACCATCGCTAAGCAAAATTTGATCATAAAAGCGATCTGTAAATTTGTCTCAAAGTAGCCTCCAGCCTTGCTGCCGACCCAGTTACTCATCATCATGCCACCAGTTAAAACTAAAAGTAGTACGCAAATAGGCATGATCTTAACAGCTACTGAGCCGATGGATTGTTTTGCCTTTTGAGCGAGCTCTGGTGGCATCTTTTTGCTCGCCGCTCTTAATATAATCACATCAAAAAATAGATAACCAACAAAGATAATCGCACAAAAAAGGTGAATTATCTGCGCGTAGGGATATAAATTTTGCATATTTTTCCTTATCTGTAAATTCCAACTGCTTCACGCACTTTTTTTATCGTTGTGCTAGCTATATTTTGAGCCTTTTTAGCGCCCACCTCTAAAATCCCAGACACTTCGTCAGGGTTGTTTTGATAGTATTCAAATTTCTCTCTTGCCTCTTTGAAATAGTCCCAAACAAGCTCGTTTAGATAGGCTTTAAAATGCCCATGTCCCTCGCCGCCACGCTCATATCTAGCCTGCAAGTCGCGCTGTCCGCTCTCGTCTAAGAATAGCTTTGCGATATTATAGACATTGCAGTTTTGCCACTGCTTTGGCTCTTCAAGCGGTGTGCCATCAGTCACGATGCTTGAAATTTGCTTTTTAAGTGTCTTGGCGTCTGCGAAGATATCGATCGTATTGCCGTAACTTTTGCTCATCTTTTCGCCATTTGTGCCAGGCACGGTAGCGACATTTTCGTCAATCTTTGCCTCAGGCAGAGTGAAAATCTCACCATGTTCGTTGTTAAATTTGATCGCGATATCACGCGCGATCTCTACGTGCTGGATCTGGTCTTTGCCCACAGGCACGACCTGCGCGTTATATAGCAAGATATCAGCCGCCATCAAAACTGGATAGCTAAAGAGTCCGTGGTGCGAGCTAAGGCCTTTTGCGACCTTGTCTTTGTAACTGTGCGCGCGCTCAAGTAGCCCCATAGGCGTATACTGGCTTAGCACCCAGTAAAGCTCAAGCACGTCTTTAACGTCGCTTTGCACCCAAAACGTGCTTTTGTTTGGGTCGATCCCAAGCGCCAAAAAGGCACACGCAGCGTCAAATGTATTTTTCTTTAGTGCCTTGCCGTTGCTAAGGCTGGTCATCGCGTGGTAGTTTGCTATAAACATAAACATCTCGTTTTGCTCTTGCATATCAACCATCTGCTTTATCGAGGCAAAATAGTTGCCAAGGTGTAGTTTGCCGGAGGGTTGGAGGCCGGTTAATACTCTCATCTTATCCTTTCAAATTTTGGCTTTTTCTCGCGAGCGCTTTTGATAGAGATTTGAAATTTTAAGCTTTCGGCAGACTATATGTCTAGCCTCGGCTTAAAATTTCTACACTACTCTCGTCGCTTTAGCGTTGCGAACAAGTGAAGCAAAAAATCATCTCACGATACTTCGCCAAAATGCTTTTTAAATTTTAACATCACGTTAGACTTTATGTGTCTAGCTTGATCTTAAAATTTATCTCGCAGACTAAATGCCTAGTCTTGATTAAAATTTGACTGCACAACATTTGTCGCTTTAGCGCTCTAATAAAGAGAAGCAAAATTTATCTCAAAATTTTGCCAAAATTTCTCACTACAAAACGTTAAATTTGGCTCAAACATCACAAATTCCAACACCACGCCAGACAGCCATCTAGCCTGATCTTGAAATTTATCGTTGCAAGTAGCCCTCGCCACTTTGCAACTAAACTTTTAAAAGTATCCTTATCTCTTTTACGATCTGCTTTGGAGTTTTGCCCTCCACTTCAACGATATAATCAGCCTTTTTCTCATAGAGTTTCTCTCGCTCCAGATGAAGCGCCTCAGCCTTTTTTAGGTCGCTTAAAAGTGGGCGTTTAGCGATCTTTTTCTCGCTATTTTTGCTATTTTTTAGCCTCTGCATGATCGCATCAAAGCTTGCTTTTAGATAGATCACGGTGCCTATTTTGTTTAAATTTTTAACCTTTGCAAAGCCCCCACCTGTCGAGATGATCGCATTTTTGACATTTGTGGCTAAAAATTTAGCTAGATCTTTTTCAAGCTGCCTAAAATATTCTTCGCCAAATTCATCAAAGATAGCTTTTATCTTCATATTTTGCGAGCTTTCTAGCAAGTCGTCGCAGTCAAGGTTCATCGTCTTTAGCGCCTTGCTTAGCGCCCTTGCGGTTGTGCCCTTGCCAACGCCCATAAACCCTATCAAAACGATATTATTGTTCTTTGTCTTCATCACTCTCTCCACGTTTTTTAGGGATCAGTACGATAGGCACGCCAGCTAGACTAAAGCTCTCTCTAAGCTTGTTTGTCAGGTAGCGTTTGTAGCTAAAGTGTAGGCATTTTGGGCGGTTCATTATGAGCGCTATCATGATAGGCGCGGTTTTAAACTGCACTGCGTAGTAAATTTTTACGACCCTGCCTTTGTTGCGTGGCAGTGGATGCGCTTTGGTCGCTTCGCCGATCACTTCATTTAGCTTTGAAGTTTGGATTTTTTGGGTGTAGTTTTTGTAAATTTCAACTATGAGCGGGTAAATTTTATGCACTCTTTTGCCGCCAAGTGCTGAGACGCTGATGATAGGCGCGTATGAGAGAAATTTAAACCTATCTTTTATCTCTTTGCAAAGCTCGTCAAATTCTTCGCTGCTTTTGTCCCATTTGTTTAGCACGATGATGACGCCAAGCTCAAATTTCGAAGCGATACCAGCGATACGCTCGTCAAGCTCTGTTAGTGGCTCAGAGCTATCAAGCACAAGTAGCGCTACGTCTGTCTCTTCTAAAATTTTCTCAGTTCTATTTAGCGCGTATCTCTCGATGCCCTCGATCTTGCCACGCTTTCTGATACCAGCAGTATCGACAAACTCAAAAACCCTGCCATCATGCTCGTAAATTTCATTTACTGGGTCGATCGTAGTGCCTGCCACGTCGCTAACGACGGCGCGACTCTCTTTTACAAGAGCGTTTAGAAGTGAGCTTTTGCCGACATTTACGCGGCCTATGATGCCAACTCTGATGTTTTTGCTCTCATAGTCTATCTCGTCGCTTAGCTCGCCCTCGTCGTTATAGTTTTCTAAAAAATCATCAAAATCTTCACTCGTATCGGCCTTTATCTGCACTTTCGCTTCTAAGTGTTTTGCCAGCCAGATGCTAAGCTCATCGACGCCAGTGTTGTGGCTTACTGAAATTCCAAATGAGTTTTTTGCGCCAAAACTTACAAATTCCCACTCTCTTTGCTCGTCTTTTTTGCTATCGATTTTGTTGATGACTAGAGCGATTGGTAAATTTAGCTTGCTAAGCTCGTAAAAAATGGCTCTATCCTCATCATCTGGCATCATTTTGCCATCGACCATGTAGAGGATAACGTCTGAGTTTTTAGCCTCTGCTAAGGTCTTTGCTTTTACGTTTTTAAAAAGCTCGCTGCTATCATCAAGCCCGCCGCTGTCGATTAATATACACTCTTTGCCCTCAACTTCGATCTTAGCTTTGTTTGTATCTCTTGTAGTGCCGCTAACGTCGCTTGTTATGGCGATGCGTCTTCTTGCTAAGCGGTTAAAAAGTGAGCTTTTGCCGACATTTGGCTTGCCTACTAATATTACTTTTTGCAAATTTTGTCCTTTTTATGATGGCTGATTATACAAATTTTTCTCTTATATAAAGTATAAAATTACGCTTAAAAGCGCCGAAATAAAAGAAAAAATCAACCAAAATTTAAGCCATTTTTTATTAAAATGAGTGCTTCAAATTTAGAGGTTTTGCGATGTTAAAAAGGTTTTATATTTCACATCTTGGCATTTTTTATATGCTCTTTGCTTGCTTCATGTTTGCCGTGACTGGCGCATTTGCGAAGTATCTGAGCAAAGATATGCCTTCTATCGAAGTTGTTTTTTTTAGAAATTTGATCGGACTTTTCATCGTCATCTACGCCATCTATAAATTTCCATTTAAACAAACTGGCGGGCACTTTTTCTTGCTGATGTTTCGCGGTTTTGTGGGCACGGTGGCGCTTTTTGCCTTTTTTTATAACGTCGCACATGTAAATTTGGCCACAGCCTTTACCTTTCAAAAGACAAATCCAATCTTCACAGCCATTCTCGCAGCTATTGTTTTTAAAGAGCGTCTAAGCTCGCTTGGCTGGTTTGCTGTCTTTTTGGGATTTGGCGGAATTTTGCTTGTTATCCAGCCAAATTTAGGTATCAATAAAACCGATATCATCGGCATTTGGAGCGGCCTTGGAGCGGCTATTGCCTACACGAGTGTCAAGGAGCTAAACAAGAGCTACGGCACAAACGTGATCGTGCTAAGCTTCATGCTTTGGGGCTCGTTTTTGCCGCTTATTTGCATGGGGATGGCTGAGTTTTTCACCTATGAGCCTCTTGATTTTTTATTTTCTAAATTTGCTATGCCAAGCTGGCACAACGTCGTGTTTATCTTGCTGATGGGGCTTAGTGGCTACTATTTTCAGGCGTTTATGACAAAGGCATTTGCAGTTGGCAAAAAAGCTGGCGTGATCGCTGCGGTTAGCTACGCTGACGTCATTTTTACGCTTATAATTGGCTATTTTATGGGCGATGCGTTGCCAAATCACCTAGCACTCGCAGGTATCGTGCTTGTTGTGGTGAGTGGAATTTTAGTTGTTAAAGAAAAATAAAGGAGAAAAAATGATCTTAATCGCTGGACCTTGCGTGATAGAGAGCAAGGAGCTTGTTTTTGAAGTGGCAAAAAGGCTAGTTAAATTTAATGAAAATCCAAAGCTTGACTTTTACTTTAAGTCGAGCTTTGATAAGGCAAATCGCACGAGCATTAGCTCGTTTCGTGGCCCTGGGCTAGAGAAGGGTTGTGAAATTTTAGCTGAGGTGAAAAAAGAATTTGGCTTTAAAATTTTAACCGATATCCACGAGAGCTATCAAGCTCAGCCTGTTGGCGAAGTGGCTGATGTGCTACAGATCCCTGCATTTTTGTGCCGTCAAACTGACCTGCTAGTAGCAGCTGCAAAGACAAAAGCGGTCGTAAATATCAAAAAAGGGCAGTTTTTAGCAGCTTCAGCGATGAAGCACTCTGTGAAAAAGGTGCTTGAAACAAGGGGTGTGAGCGGTGATGGATACGAGGTCGCAAAGGCGAATGGCGTCTGGCTAACCGAGCGTGGAAGCACCTTTGGATATGGAAATTTAGTCGTTGATATGAGGAATTTAGTGATGATGAGAGAATTTGCGCCAGTCATTTTTGATGCGACCCACAGCGTGCAGATGCCAAGCGCACTTGGCGAAAAAAGTGGCGGAGACGCTAGGTTTGTGCCGTATCTTGCAAGAGCAGCAGCTAGCGTTGGGGTGGATGGATTTTTCTATGAGACGCACATAAACCCTTGCGAAGCGCTTTGCGACGGACCAAATATGCTAAATTTAGACGAGCTTGAAAAGGTCGTAAATGACACGCTAAAGATAGAGGAAATTTTAAATTTTTAAACTAAGGAGAGAGATGAAAAGGATTTTAACGTTACTTTTTGGAGTGTTGTTTTTAGTAGGTTGCGGCTCATCTCAGCCAAAGGTGCCACTTGCTGGCAAGTATAAATTTGAGGGCATTAGCTACACTCATGTGCAGCGCCACGAGCCGACAAAATTTTTCTATCAAAGCCCAAAAATGATCGAGAAAAAGTATAACAAGCAAATCACTGAGGCGCTTACAAAAGAAAATTTGCTTGATCCAAATTCTAACGACGAGCTAAAGATAAAGGTAACTCACCGCAGAGAATTTATAGGCGAGGCGACCTTTGCTAAAAGCGACAGGACGGGCAATATCTACCTTACTTACGAGGTAGAAGTCGTTAGAAATGGCGAAGTTTTGAGGCATTATAGCTCTAGTGAGCTAAGATTTAACCCTGGGGTCTTTGGAAATTTAAAGGGATTAGTTGGACAAAATAACGATGATAGCCTTGAAAATAAGGCGATTAGCGCAAACGTAAAAGAGATCGTTGATACCATAAAAGGTATGAAGTAAATTTATGTCAAATAGAGGCTTTTTGTGGATATTTTTAGGTGCGGTGGCTGAGTGTGGCTGGGCGTATGGGCTAAAGCACGCGTCAAATTTAAGTGAATTTTTGCTTACGACGCTGCTTGTTAGCATAAGTTTTGTCTCGTTTATGAAGGCTTTAAAATATCTGCCTGTAAGTATCTCATACGCTGTATTTGTGGGCTTTGGGACAGTTTTTATCGTCATAGCTGAGATCATCAGCGACTACGTGACAAGCGGGATCATGCCAAATTTCATTAGGCTATTTTTCATAGCGACGCTCATTTTAGGCGTGCTTGGGCTAAAAGGCATAAAAGAATGATCCATTTTTTAGCGCTTTTATTAGCTGGATGTTGCGAGGTCTCTGGCGTCTTTTTTATCACGAAATTTTCAAAAAGCACAGGCGTAAAAAAGTGGGCAAATTTCATCCTTTTGCTTGGAAATTTCGCCCTTTCTCTAACACTACTTAGCTACGCGATGCAAACTATCGCTATGTCGGTGGCGTATGCGATCTGGACAGGCATCGGAGCGATCGGAGCAGTAGTGGTTGGCGTAGTTTTTGAAGGTGAGAAGATAAATTTTAAAAAAGCCTTGTTTTTGGCGCTCATCATCTTTAGCGTCATCATGCTAAAGATAGTTTGACGAAGGGTCTATTTTTAAACAAGCTTTTGCTAAACTTGCATAAAAAATAAAGGAGCAAATATGAAAATAATCGAGGGAAATTTGGCCCTAAAAGGCAACGAAAAGATAGCGATCATAAACGCAAGGTTTAACCACATCATCACAGACCGCTTGGTAGAGGGCGCAAAAGATGCATTTTTACGCCACGGCGGCGACGAGAAAAATTTAACTTTAGTGCTAGTCCCTGGCGCATTTGAGATACCTATGGCGCTTGAAAAGGTGCTTGCAAGCGGTAAATTTGACGCGGTTTGCTGTGTGGGAGCGGTGATAAGAGGCTCAACGCCACACTTTGACTATGTAAGTGCCGAGACCACCAAAGGCATCGCAAACGTCACGCTAAAATACGCAAAACCAGTCACATTTGGCGTGCTAACAGTAGATAACATCGAGCAAGCGATCGAGCGAGCTGGTAGCAAGGCTGGAAACAAGGGCTTTGAAGCGATGACGGGCGTTATAGAGATGCTAAATTTATACAAAAAGCTAGGAGAGTAAAATGGCCACACGTCATCAAGTGAGACAAGCCATCGTTTCGCTACTTTACTCAAACGAGATAAATCCGGTAACTGCGGAGTTTGAAGAGGAATTTTTAGAAGAGAAAAAGATAAGAAATGAGCGCAAAAACGAGGCGCAGCAGACCTTTAAAGAGGTGCTAGCAAACAAAGAAAAACTAGATGAAATTTTAAAGCCACACCTAAAAGACGGCGACTTTAGCAAGGTTGGCGCAACAGAGCTTGCTATCCTTAGACTTGGGCTTTACGAGATGAAATTTAGCCAGACAGATAAAGCCGTCATCATAAACGAGGCGATCGAGCTTGCAAAAGAGCTTGGAAGCGACCAGGCGCCAAAATTTATAAACGGCGTGCTAGATAAGATAAAGGGCGATCTGTGAAGCTCTGCGTCGCTCTTGATATGGCGAGCAAGGATGAAAATTTAGCCCTTGTAAAAGAGCTAAAAGGGCTTGATCTTTGGCTAAAAGTGGGGCTTAGAAGCTATCTTAGAGACGGAGCTAAATTTATAGAGGAGCTAAAAGGGGCAGGGGAGTTTAAAATCTTTCTTGATCTAAAGCTCTATGACATCCCAAATACGATGGCAGACGCGGCTGAGGTCGTCTCAAAGATAGGTGTGGATATGATAAACGTGCACGCAAGCGCTGGCATACGCGCGATGAAAACTGTGATGGAGCGTCTTAGTGCGCTGCAAAATCGCCCTTTAGTGCTTGCGGTATCGGCACTTACTAGCTTTAATGAGAGCGAATTTGAAGCGGTTTATAACGATACGCTATCTCGCTCGGTCAGGAAATTTAGCCAGATGAGCTTTGAAGCGGGGCTTGACGGCATGGTCTGCTCGGTCTTTGAAAGCAAGCTCATAAAAGACGTGACAAATCAAAATTTCATCACGCTTTGCCCTGGAGTTAGGCCTTTTGGCGAGAGTGCGGGCGATCAAAAGAGGGTTGCAAATTTAGTTAGCGCAAAGCAAGAGGGCAGTGACTTTATCGTTGTTGGCAGGCCGATCTACGAAAACGCAAATCCAAGAGAAATTTGCGAACGCATTTTGGAGCAAATTTAGCACCCTAACTTGCATAAAATTTGATCTAAAATCATTTTAAGTATGGCTTTTCGTGTAAGAAATTTAAATTAGACCACCTTGTGAGAAGCTTGGATAGCGACTCAGCGTAGTAGCAAGATGAAATTTAGCTAGCTTTGTAGCGCACGAATAAAATTTAAAATTTCATTGCGGCGAGCTTGGCGAGCTTAAAAGAAATTTGAGGTAAATTTGAGCGATTTTAAGAAAATCCCCTATGTCGGCGAGGCGACGCAGGCCGATCTGCTGGCACTGGGCTACGAGGATATCGCTTCGCTAAAGGGAGTGGATCCTGAGGAGATGTTTGAACGCACAAAGGCGCTTGGACGCGGCAGTGATAGGTGTATTCTATATGTTTACCGCATGATTTGTTATTACGCAAACACTCCGCACCCAGACAAAGCCAAGCTAAAATGGTGGCTTTGGAAAGATTAAATTTTAAATTTTTAGCGCTAGTTTTTAAATTTGACCTATTAAATTTAAATAGTGCAGGTCTTTGCAGAACACAAGCACACTTTTTGCCGCGAAAAAACGGAGCTAAAAATTTGTTTTTTAAAATTTAAAATAAAGGTTTGGATATGCTTTCTTTATTTAAAATTTTTCTAGTCATTTTTGTATTGTAGTTTTTGGAATTTATGTGCTTGTTAGGGCTTTTATCTCATAAACGAATTTGTAGCTATTTTTAAAATTTCTTGATTTTTTGATTGATTTTTTATTTTATAAGAGTATATCTTTGTTGTATTTATTAGTGTTAGAGATACAAAATATATACACATTATAAGCAAATTTTTTGATCAAAGAAGAGCTTTTATAGTGAAGCTTAAATGCAGATGATAAGAGAAAATATTTCTATGAAATTGTATGATTCAAGGGCATTGCGCCCTTGAAATTATGATCTAACAGGTGAAAGATAAGGTTTTTCAGAGTGCATAGACATCTCGTTTTGTTGTCTAAATGCTATATACTCCTCTTCGCTTAACCTTTTTATGTTAGCTATAGTGATCTTAAGAGGTGTGATACCTGAGAGTGGATCGTGATCTTGTGCATTTGCAAGCTCGTTACCGTCAGCCTCACTATAATGGAAAGTCGTAAATATCGTGCTTTCTCTAAGGTCAGGATTTACGCGAAGTTTAGCTGCGATCCTGCCACGTTTGTTCTCTACCATTGCGTAGCAGCCATCTTCTAGCTCTCTTTCTCTTGCGATATCAGGGCTTACTTCGATTAGTGGACCTTCGATGCCAGCGCCATACTCTAGCGGTGGGCACTCTCTAGTCATCGTACCTGTGTGGTAGTGATAAACTTTTCTACCTGTTGTAAATAAGCAAGGATAAACCTCATCAGGTACTTCGCTCATCGCACCTGAGCCTACTGGATAGCCATCAGGTATATGCATTTTGGCTTTAAATTCAGCCTCCATGCTCGCACGCTTATCTTTATCGTCTGCGTAAAGTACTGGAGCTAGGCGGAATTTACCATCAGGTAGCATTGATTTGTGATCGGTATAAAGATCAGGTGTGCCTGGATGATCTTCATCAGGGCATGGCCAGCTGATGCCACCTAGTTTTTCAAGTCTATAGTAGCTGATACCACCAAAGAATTTAGGCATTAGTTTTCTAAGCTCATCCCAAACCTCTTCTGCACTTAAGAAGTCAAATCCCTCAAGTCCCATAGCTTTTGCAATGTTGCAAACTACTTTCCAGTCAGGCTCTACGCCACCTACTGGTTCGCTTGCTTTTCTAGTTCTTTGAACGCGGCGAGATGTGTTGATAAATGTTCCATCTTTCTCACCCCAACCAGCTGCAGGTAGGACAACATCGGC